>JBQCGJ010000331.1:0-7817 GCA_051955775.1 Gaiellales bacterium
GCCGTGTATCAGCTCTCACGGATCCCCGTCCACGGCTCCTACGCGACCGATCTGCTGCCCGGCCTGGTGATCATGAGCTTCGGCCTCGGCTTCGTCTTCGTCGGCGTCAACACCGCCGCCAACGCCGGCGTCCCACCCGACAAGGCAGGGCTGGCCGCCGCCCTCGTCAACACCTCCACCTGGCTGGGCGGCGCACTCGGCCTGGCCGTCCTCTCGGTCATCGCCGCCACCCGCACCCAGCACCTGCTCGCCGCGCACGCGAGCCAGCCCGACGCGCTGACCGGCGGCTTCCGCCAGGCGCTCGCCGCCAGCAGCATCTTCCTCGTGGCCGCCGCCGTCATCGCACTGCGCGCCACCAACACGCGCGGCGAACCGGCGACCGACGCCACCCTCGCACTCGAGGAGGCCTGACCACCTGGATCGTCACCGCCGCCCGACTGAACTTCTCACCCTCCTCACAGCTCGTGCTTATCTGGCGCATGCACCATTCGGATCATGGCCGAGTATCTGGAGAACGTCCTGCTGATGACCGTCATGCTGGCTGCGGCGGTCGCCTGCATCGGCCTCGCGGGCACGGGGTTGCTCGTCGGCGCCCAGATCTCCAGACGCGCAGGCCGCCACGGGTGAGTGGTCACACACCGCGGAGGGCCGCCGTGACCCGGCCGATGTCGTCCTCGTGGTTGTAGAGGCGCACCGCCAGCCGCAGGTTGCCGTCGCGCGCTGAGCAGACGACGCCTCGTTGCGATTGCCGCCAGCCAGCCAAGCGAGTTGTCGAACCGCGAGGCAGCAGGGCTCGGCCGGAGCATCGAAGCCATTCTGGACGAGCACATGCGCATGGTTGAATCCGGGTAAGACGCCGATGAAATCATTCAGCTGTTGGTTCCCACAGAGGGGAGTGCGCCCTCGTAGGGGGTCCGGAGATGAGTCTCGGCCGTTATCTGATCGGCGTCGCTGCGCTGCTGTGCGTGGCGGGCTCGCTGGGTGTCGGCGCAGCCGCGGCCCGGCGGCATCTCGTGCCGCATCTGTCCGGCGCCTGTGCCCGCCTGGCCGAGATCCTCATCGGGTGCGCGCTGCTGGTTGGAGTCATGGAGGTGCTCGGAACCGCGGGGCTGTTCAGACCCGTACCGATCGTCGTGGGTTCGGTCGCCGTCGGATCGGCGCTGCGGCTCGGATTGACGCCGCGCTCCCGGGACCGGGCCGTTCGCCCCGCCGCCGCCCGGCCGCGGGTGACCGTCGCGGATGCGATCCCGATCCTCGTATCGGTTGCCGGTGTGGTCGTCGTGTGGCTCCAGTGGACGGGACGCAGTCTCCAGTCATTCGAGCACGGGATCACGGGCGCTGACTCGATCGGATACCACCTGCCGCATGCGGCGTTCTTTGCCCAGACCGGTCACACCTGGGCGATCCCCTACACGGATTTCGACTATCTGACCGGGCTGTACCCCGCCACCTCAGAGTTGTTCCACGCCCTCGGCATCACGCTGATGGGCAGCGACGTGCTCTCGCCGTGGATCAACCTGATGTGGCTAGCGCTGACGTTGCTGGCGGCCTGGTGCATTGGTTCTGTGCGGGGAGTCGGCTTCACGTCGATGCTCGCGGCGGCGCTCGTCATGGCCACGCCGATGATGGTTGAAAGCAACGCGGGGACCGCCGACAGCGACCTTCCCGGCGTGTTCTTCGTGATGGCGGCCGTGGCCTTGTGGATGGGCACCGCCGACACGCCGGCGACCGACAGGCGGGCGTACCGCGCCGGCAGCATCCTCGCCGCGGTCGCGGCCGGGCTCGCACTGTCGGTGAAGACGAACCTGCTGGGCCCCGTGGCGGCGCTCACGCTGGTCGCGATCGCGTTGACCCCCAGGGGCTGGCGACGGAGCGCGGCCGGGTGGTGGACCGGGGGGCTGGTGCTCGCCGGTGGTTACTGGTATGCCCGGAATCTGATCGCGGTCGGGAACCCGCTGCCGTGGTTCAGCTTCGGGGTGTTGCCGACACCACACCCGCCGCCGTTGCAGCTGGGCAACGACTACTCCCTGGCCGACTACGCCGCCGCTCCCGGGGTTCTCCGCCACTGGCTGATTCCGGCGTTGAACCTGAACCTGGGGTCCTGGTGGCCGGTGTTTGTCGCCGTCGCCGTGATCGGTCCTGTGGCGTGTCTCTTCGGCAGGCGAGACCGGGTGATCCTGGCCGCGGCGCTGATCGCCCTTGCCGCTCTCGCTGCCTACCCGCTGACCCCGCTCACGGCCTGCGGGCCCTGGGCACATCCCTACTGCATGAAGCTCAACGTGCGTTACGGAGCATCCGCATGGACGCTGGCGCTGGCCGTTACGCCGCTGGCTCTCGTGTTCCGCAGCCGGGTTGGCCGTGTTGCAACGTTTGCGGGACTGACGACGCTGCTTGCCACGCTGGCTCTACGCCCCTCGTGGACACCTCACTCCAGCGTGCGCGGAGCCGTCGTGGTCGCGGTGCTCCTGGTGGTGGCGGTGATCGTGGTGCTTCGAGCGTGGTCGCCGATCCTGCTCCAGCGGCCGCTTGTCCGAGCCACAGCCGCAATGCTGGCAGTCTCGCTCGTGCTGGCTGGAGTCGCATCGGGCTACCTGGGCACCCGCGACTATCTGAGACACCGATACACCGACCAGCATGGACCGTCTGCGGTCTACAAGGTGTGGCGGTGGGCTCGCGGGCTGCACCACGCCCACATCGCCCTGGTGGGCACCCTCGGCTTGTTCTTCGGGTACCCGCTGTGGGGGGTCGACGATTCAAATCGCGTCGCGTACATGGGCCGGCGCGGTGCCCATGGCTCGTTCCGGCCCATCACCAGCTGCCGCGCCTGGCGGAGTGCGGTGAACCGGGGGCATTACCAGTACGTGGTCACCACTGCCAGCCGGATCTTCTTCACCACACAGCTCGTGCGCTCGCCGGAAGTCGCCTGGACCCGGACCGACCCTGCTGCCAGGCTGGTGCTCTCCCCGAACCGGGCGATCGAGGTCTTTCGGCTGAGCGGGCCGCTTCACCCGGCTCGCTGCGGCCACCAGACGCGTGTGGCGGTTCACGCCTCCGCGACCGGCTCGACCATCAGGGCGTGGTGCGGAGCCTGTCCAGGTGCCGGCGAGCGAGCTCGTTGGTCGCCCGCAGAAACTGTGCGATCCGCTCGAGCTCGTCGATTGTGAATCTTCTGGCCAGCATCGAGTGCCAGTCTGCCGCCATCGGGCCCCAGATCTGCCCGGCAGATTCGGAGAACGCCGGCGTGACCTCGAGCCGGACCCGCCGGCGATCGGCATCGTCCGCAACGCGTCGCGCGTAGCCGGCTTTCTCGAGGCGGTCGATCACCCCGGTCACGGCGCCGCCGGTGAGCCCGGCCTGGTCGGCCAGCTCGCCCGCCGTCAGCCCTCGCGCGTTCTCGATGATGTTCAGACAGCGCAGGTCGGTCTCGCTCACCCCGAGCCGCTCGGCGGCCAGGCTGTCGAACGCGTCGTCCTGGTTGCCGCTGATCCTGAACTCGCGGATGAGATCGTCGACCAGCTTCTGCTTGGATGTTCGCAGGGCGCTCCCACTGATGTATTTTAGCTGCTAAAATATTTAGCGACTGAACTTCATGGTATCACCTCCAAACCAACCAGAGGAGGACCAGATGACCGGCACCGCCATGCGTCTCGAGCTGATCCAGGTCCCTGTATCTGACATCGACCGGGCGAAGGCCTTCTACGTCGAACAGGTCGGCTTCACCGCCGATCACGATCACCAGGTCAGCAACGAGCTGCGTTTCGTCCAGCTCACCCCTCCCGGCTCGGCGTGCTCGATCGCGCTCACGTCCGGCGCCCACCAGATGCGGCCGGGGTCGGTCGAGGGCCTGCAGATGGTGGTCGACGACGCCGAGGCCAGCCGCAGGGAGCTCGCCGAACGCGGCGTCGAGGTGAGCGATGTCCAGGTGTTCCCATGGGGCAGCTTCGTCTTCTTCAGCGATCCCGATGGCAACGGCTGGGCGCTGCAGGCGATGACGCACCGCACTGGCACGGAGTGAGTGGCGCAGCCGCCTCTCACCGCCTTCTAACGCCGACTCGGTACTGCTGTGGCCGATGCGCACGTCCCAACCTGCGATCGCCCGGCGACTGATCGCCCTCGACGAGGCGGCCATGCAGCGGGCTGTGCGCTCGCGGCGCGCGTGGCTCACCCGGCTGCTCGTGCCGTACACCATCGCCGGCACGATCGGACTGCCCTGGATCCTGGCCGGCGCTGCCGTGGACCAGACGCTTCGGGTCACCGCGCCCGCCGTGGCCGCGGCTCTCGCGGTCGGAGTGCTGAAGGTCCGTTGTCGCCGAGCCCGCCCGCAGCTGATCCCCGTGCTGGTGAGGCCGCAGCGAACGACCTCGTTCCCGTCCGGCCACGCCGCCGCCGCGAGTGCTGCCGCGTGTGCCCTGACCGCGGTCGCGCCCCTGCTCGCGGTGGTGTGGATCGGCATGGCGGTGGTGATGGCTGCGAGCCGCGTGTACGTGGGCGTTCACTGGCTCACGGACGTCGCCGCGGGCGCAGGGCTCGGCGTGCTCGTGGTCGCGTTGCCGATGCTGGCCGTCGCCGTCTTCTGACGCTCCGCCGATCTCTGGGCATCCACGCGTTCTCAAGCCCGGCCACCGCGCAGTCGATGAAAGTTCGTGATGGCACGAGCCTGCGTCAGGTGCCCCGTACCGTGAGCTGGCGAGCGATCTTCCGACCCCGCGATCGCTGGCTGCGCCGCGGGCAGTGGAGTGGCACCCGGCTGGTGGGCATCCTCGACCTGTTCGAGGAACACGTGTACGCGGGTGAGGTGATGCCCGACGGCCGCTACGTGCACCACGCATCGGGTCGCAGCGTCAGCAGCCTGCTCGGCGGGGCGGCGCCGGAGGGGATCGACGTCGGGGTCTACTGGGAAACGCACATCGCCCCCGAGGATCGAGACGCCTACGCGGCGTTCAACCGCCGCCTGCTGGCCGGCGAGGACGCCGAGGCGACCTACCGCGTCGTCGGTCTGGACGGCGTGGCCCGTGTGTTCCGCGACCGCGCCCGGCCGCGGCCGAAGGGTGACGGGGGCGTGCTCGTCGACGGCATCATCTCCGACGTGACCGCTCGCGAGGAGGCCGCGTCACGGCTTGCGGAGGCGAACAGCCGCTTCACCAGCCTGCTGGACGTGCTGGGCGAGCATGTCTACCTCGCGCTTGCGCATCCCGACGGCACGCTCGAGGAGCTGTTCCAGGGCCCGGGCGGCGATCGCCTGCTGGGCGGCGCCGAGCCGGACCCGGAGATGGTGAACTGGGACAACGCCGTGCATCCCGACGACCGGGCGGCATATACGAGGTTCAACCGCGAGCTCGGGCTGGGACGCGACGCGGAGCTGGTCTACCGCCTGATCGGCGCTGACGGCGTCACGCGCTGGGTGAGCGACCGTGCCACCTGCCGGCGGCTTCCCAACGGAACGTTCGAGGTCAGCGGAATCGTCTCGGACGTGACCGATCGTCGCCGCCTGGAGGACGAGCTGAGGCGCAGCGTGGAGGCGATGGAACGCACGCACCGCGATCTCGAACGCGCACGCGCGGACGCCGAGCTGCGCGCGTCGACCGACGACCTCACGGGCACATTCAATCGCCGCCACTTCGTGCGGATCGCGAGCGAGTGGCTGCAGTCGGAGGCCGAGCAGCTGGGACTGCTGCTGCTGGATGCCGACCACTTCAAGCAGATCAACGACGCGCACGGGCACGCCGTGGGAGACGCGGTGCTGGTGCAACTCGCACGGCGTCTCGAGTCCGCGCTCGAGCCCGGCGACTGCCTGGCCCGGTGGGGTGGTGAGGAGTTCGCCGTCGTCCTGCGCAGATGCGCGTGCGAGGACGACCTGGCCGAGCGCGCCGAGCGGCTGCGCGCCGCTGTGTGCGAGGACGCGATCGCCGACGCGCCCGTGCGGTTGTGGCTGACGGTCTCGATCGGGGCCGCGCTGGCCCCGCCCGACGCCGACCTTGACGCCCTTCTGGACGAGACTGATCGCCGGCTGTATGCGGCGAAACACCTGGGCCGGAACCGTGTGTCGCTCGAGCCGGGCGTGATCGCCGTCTCCGGCGCCCGCACCGATCAGCCGGCGTCGCTGGCCCTCGCGCGCGCGCTGGCGTTCGCGGCAGGTCAGCGGCGCGGCATCTCCGAGCAGCACGCCGAACAGGTGGCGTCGCTGGCGGCCATGACCGCCGAGCGCCTCGACCTGCCGGCCTCGGTCGTGCTGCGCTGCTGGCTCGCCGGCTGGCTGCATGACATCGGAAAGCTGGCCGTGCCCGAGCAGACGCTGGGGAAGCCGGAGCCGCTCACCGAGGCGGAGTGGGCCGTCATCCGCACCCATCCCGAGATCGGCGCGGAGATCGTCCGTCGGATCGATGCCCTGGCCGAGGTTGCGCACGCGGTCCGCCATCACCATGAGCGCTATGACGGCAGCGGCTACCCGGATCGCCTGGCCGGGAGCGGGATCCCACTCGAGGCCCGCGTCGTGGCCGTGGCCGACGCGTACGCCGCGATGACAACCGAGCGTCCCTATTCGGCCGCGCGGACGCCCGAGCAGGCCGCACTCGAGCTGCAGGCCCGGGCGGGGTCGCATCTCGACCCCGCGGCCGTGCAGGCGCTGCTCGCGGCGCTTGGGCTGGGCGGCCGGCTCGGCCGGCAGGCCGCATAGCCGCCACGGGGACGCGTGGGCCTATGCGCGGGGCGGCGCGGTCGAGCCGCGCACGATCAGCTCCGTCGGGGGCGTGATCCCGCGGGGCGGCCCGGTCGCGTCGCCGCGGATCCGGGCGACGATCGTCTCCACCCCCAGCCGCGCCATCTCGGTCAGCGGCTGAGCGACGGTGGTCAGAGAGATCCTGGCCAGTCCGGCCAGGTGCACGTTGTCGAACCCGACCACCGACAGCCGCTCGGGCACCGCGATCCGCAGCCGGTCGGCGAAGTCGATCAGCGCGATCGCGCCCATGTCGTTGGAGCACACGACCGCCGTCGGCGCGTCGGAGGCCAGCAGCTCCTGCTCCAGCGAACCGGAGCGACGGCCGATCAGCGTGCGATCGGAGTCGGGGTTCCAGCGCACGATCGGGCGCGGCTCGAGGCCGGCGGCTCGCATCCCGGCGCGATAGCCGGCCGCGCGGGCGTCCGCCGTCGGGCGCTCCACGCCCGGTGTGGTCAGGCACGCGACCCGGCGATGGCCAAGCCCGATCAGGTACTCGGTGGCGTTGCGGGTGGAGTGCTGGTCGTCCACCGCCACCGAGTCGGCCCATGACTCGCGCAGGCCCACGAACACCACCGGGAGCTGCCCGCCGACCGCGTCTCGGATCGCGGGCGCGCTGCCGAAGATGGCCTGGAACACGATCCCGGCCACGCGCTGCTCGAGCAGCGACTCGACTCCCGCCACCGCCATCCCCGCGCCGCCCTCGATGTCGTAGAAGACGGCGGTGAACCCGAACCGGGACGAGGCCTGCACCACCCGTGCCGCCATCTCGCCGTGGAACGGGTTGTCCAGGTTGCCCGACAGCACCCCGATCACGTTCGTCCGCTGGTGGACGAGCTGGCGGGCGACCGTGTTGGGGCGGTAGCCGAGCTGCTCGACGGTCCTGGCGACCCGTTCGCGGACGCCCGGGGACACGCCGTCAACGCCGCGCACGACGTTGGACACCGTCGACTTCGACACGCCGGCCCGGGCGCCCACGTCGAAGTTGGGGGGCGCCTTGGCCGGCCGGCTTTTGCCAGGCGGCTGCTCCACGCGGGTCATTCTGTCATCCGCGCCCCGGCTACCCGGCGGTGAACAGGAAGTCGATGCACGAGCCGTCCTCGGC
>JBQCGJ010000332.1:0-3185 GCA_051955775.1 Gaiellales bacterium
GGCACCGAGGCGGGCGCCATCGCGCCCATCAGCAGGAACGGCGTGATGATGGTCACCTGGCCGGCGGCCGCGTAGGCCATCATGGCCTCGATCATCCTGGTGTCGAAGCGAAGCGGCGAGTTCGAGTTGACCACGCAGAACACGCGCGGCGAGTCGCCGGGCTGGGCCGGGCCGCCGAACAGGATGTCGGTCATGGCCAGGGAGTCGCGGGCCGCGTCGCCGGTGATCACCGCGCCCATGTAGGGCTTGTCGGTGAGCGTCTGCACCGCCAGCAGCATGTCCAGGTGGCGGGAGTCCAGAGGGCGGTCGGCGGGCTCGCAGCACAGCCCACCCGGCGTGTCCAGCTCGTCGAAGGCCTGGCTCAACCGGCAGAACTGCTGAAAGTCGGCGATGCTGCCGTCGCGCCGCTGCTCGCCCTGTCGCACGAACGGCGGGCCCTGGGTCGGCGCGAACACCATGTGCCGGCCGCCGACGTGCATGGTGCGCTGCGGGTTCCGGGCCAGCAGGTCGAACTCCCTGGGCGCTGCGGCCACCTGCTCGAGCACGAACTCGGGGTCGAGCTTGACCACCGATCCCTCCACCGCCTGGCCGGCGCCGGCGAACAGCTCGAGGGCGGACTGGTCGAGAAACTCCACGCCGATCTCCGAGACCAGCCGCCGCCAGCCGTGCTCGAGGACGTGCATGGCCTGCTCGGACAGGACCTCGTAGCGGGGCATGCGGTTCTCGAACATGAGCCGCTAGCGTGGCACGCCGCGAGACTCTCGTGCAACCGTGAGCCGAACCGCCTAAGCTTTCCGGCGATGGCCCGAGCCCGCCCCGACGCCTCTCCGCTCGCACGCCTGATGGCCGGGATCCTGCCGCTGACGACGCTGCTGATGGTGCTCGCGTACCTGGCGGCACTGGTGATTGCGCTGCCGCTCAACCTGGCCGGCGTGTTGCGCCCCGAGTACTGCGTCATCCCGCTCTTCGCCGGAGGGCTGATGCTGCCCTTCGTGCTGTGGGGCGAGATCGCGGCTGCCTGACCGAGCGCCGCTCGCCGGGTAGCCCGAGGGCTGCTTCTCTGGTAGGGTCGTGTCTGACTGACGCATCAGTCAGGATTCCCACCACGACTTCGAGGTCTCAATGAGCACGACGCCGTCCACGACGAAGCTCTACTTCGGCCCCTGGTACAAGCGCTCGCCGTATTTCGAGTCGACGCTGAAGGCGGGCTGCAAGGCCTACGACATCTACAACAAGATGTACCTGCCGGCCGAGTACGACGAGCCGTCGGTCGAGTACGCCGCACTCAACGAGGGCGTCACCCTGTGGGACGTCGGGGTGGAGCGGACGGTGCAGGTGAGCGGCCCCGACGCCGACCGGCTGATCGACATGGTGACCTGCCGCGACCTGACCAGGTGCGCGGTCAAGCAGGGCAAGTACATGCTGGTGATCGCGCCCAGCGGCGGCATCGTCAACGACCCGGTGCTGCTGCACGTGGACGAGAACGTGTGGTGGATGCAGCTGGCCGACTCGGACGCCGGCCTGTACACGCTGGGCGTGCTGTCGCAGAGCGGCCTGGACGCCGAGGTCAGTTACCCCGACGTGCACCCCGTGCAGGTGCAGGGCCCGCGCGCCGCCGACACGCTGGTCAAGCTGGTCGGCGAGGCCATCTTCGACCTGCGGTACTACTGGTGCGACCGGTTCGTGATCGACGGCATACCGGTCGTGATCAGCCGCACCGGCTGGTCGGCCGTGCCCGGGTTCGAGGTGAACCTGCTGGACGGCTCGCGCGGCGCCGATCTATGGGACGCCATCGTGGCCGCCGGCGAGGAATTCGACATCCGCCCGATCGCGCCCAACGAGGCCCGCCGGGTCGAGGCCGGGATCTTCAACTGGGGCTCCGACATGACGCTGGCCGACACGCCGTTCCACGTGATGGGGCTCGAGCGCCTGGTCGAGGAGCAGCCGCAGGACTACATCGGCAAGGACGCCCTGGAGCGGATCCGCCGCGAGGGCGTCGACCGCAAGCTGGTCGGCATCCAGTTCGACGACAGCGAGCCGCTGCCGGGCATCGCCACCACCTGGCCCGCGCATCACGGCGGCCGCCAGGTCGGCAGGGTCACCGACGCCGTGTGGTCGCCCGGCCTGGGGGCGAACATCGGATACGTGTGGGTGCCCATCGAGCTGGCCGAGCCGGGCACCCGGCTGGAGGTCGAGTCCGAGCACGGGCCGATGACCGGCGTCACCGCCCCCATCCCATTCGTGGACCCGCGCAAGGAGCGGCCCGCCGCGCCGCTGCGCCAGGCCGCCCGCTGATCGGGCTCGCCGCCGACATGCGCGATCCCCGATTCGATGTGCTGTTCGAGCCGGTGCCGATCGGGCCGGTGACGGCCCGCAACCGGTTCTTCCAGGTCCCGCACTGCAACGGCATGGGTTACCGCTTCCCGACGTCGCACGCGCACATGCGCGGGGTGAAGGCCGAGGGGGGCTGGGCGGTGGTGTGCACCGAGGAGGTGGAGTTCCACCACTCGTCGGAGCTGGCCCCGTACGTCGAGGGCAAGATCTGGGACGACGGCGACATCCCGGCGCACGGGCGGCTGGTGGAGAAGGTGCACGAGCACGGCTCGCTGGCCGGGATCGAGCTGGTGCACTCGGGCATCACGGCGCCCAACCTGTACACGAGACAGGCGCCGATGAGCGTGGCCAACCTGCCCGTGCAGGGCCATGATCCTGTGCAGGCGCGGCGCATGACGAAGTCCGACATCGCCGACCTGCGGCGCTGGCACCGGCAGGCCGTCGGCCGCTCGCTGCGGGCCGGCTACGACCTGGTGTACGTGTACGCCGCGCACAACCTGACCACCATCCAGCACTTCATCTCGCGTCGCTACAACGACCGCGACGACGAGTACGGGGGTGTGCTCGAGAACCGCGTGCGCCTGCTGCGCGAGATCCTGGAGGACACCCTGGACGAGGTCGACGGGCGGGCGGCGGTGGCCTGCCGCATCTGCGTCGACGAGCAGATAGGGAGCGACGGCATCGAGCGCGGCGAGACCGAGGACATCCTGCGGCTGGTGGGCGAGCTGCCGGACCTGTGGGACTTCATGGTGGGCGAGTGGGACTTCGACTCCATCACCTCGCGGTTCGCCGACGAGGCCGCCCAGGAGGCCTACGTCAAAGGGCTGAAGGCGCTCACCTCCAAGCCGGTC
>JBQCGJ010000333.1:0-2501 GCA_051955775.1 Gaiellales bacterium
GGCCGCCCGGCCTGCCACAACAGGTCGAACAGTGCTCGCTGGTACTCCGGTGCGACCCAGATCTCGTAGCCGAGATCCCCGGTGTAGGTCATCCGGCCGACGTAGGCGGGGATCATCCCGACGTCGATACGGCGGAACGTCATGAACGGGTAATCCTCGGTGGCCAGCGAAGCGTCGGTGACCGACTGCAGCACGTCGCGGGCGCCTGGGCCGGCCAACGACAAACCCACCAGGGACAAGCCCAGCACGTCGAACCGCACGCCATCAGCGAGGTGGCCAAGGAACCAGCGCGAGTGATGCGCCTCGGCGATCTGCGAGCCGAACAGGAAGAAATCGTCGGTGCCGACCCGCGCCACGGAAAACTCCCCGACGATGTGACCGCCGGGATCCAGGGCGGCGGTGAGGTTGATCCGGCCGACTCGCGGCAGCTTGTTGGTGAACAGCCGCTGCAGCCACTCGGCGCTGCCGGCACCCGTCACGCGGTACTTGGCGAAGTTGGAGCACTCGGTGAGCCCGACGCGTTCGCGCACCGTGGTGCATTCTTCGGCGACGACCGGGAAGGCGTTGGAGCGGCGGAACGTCACCTCCTCGTACGGCTCCTCCCCCGGCCGCTGGAACCACAGGGGGTGCTCGAGCCCGAAGCCCGCGCCCCACACCGCGTTGCGGGCGGTGAGCCGGTCATAGACCGGCGTGGTGTGCAGCGGCCGGCCGGCCGGGAGTTCCTCGTTGGGGAAGGTGATACGGAACCGGCGGCTGTAGTTCTCGCGCACCTTGGCGTTGGTGTAGGCGAGGCTCGCCCAGTTGCCGTAGCGGGCCACGTCCATCGCCCAGATGTCTTCACCGGGATCGCCGTCGACCATCCAGCGCGCGAGGGTGAGGCCAACCCCGCCACCCTGCGAGAAACCGGCCATCACCGCGCAGGCCACCCAGCAGTTGCGCACGCCGGGCACCGGTCCGACCAGCGGATTGCCGTCTGGTGCGAAAGTGAACGGCCCGTTGATCACCGTCTTGATCCCCGCGTCAGCCAGCGCCGGATAATGCTTGAACGCGATCTCCAGGGACGGAGAGATCCGGTCGAGATCGGGGGTCAGCAATTGCTTGTCGAAGGTCCACGGCGTCTCGCGCGGCGACCAGGGCACGCACGCCTGCTCATACGTGCCGAGCAGCATCCCGCCGCGCTCCTGGCGGATGTAGTTCTCGCCGTCGAAGTCCAGGCCCATCGGCAGCTCGTGTCCGGTGGCCGCGTTGTACTCGGCCACCTCATCCATGTCTTCGGTGATCAGGTACATGTGCTCCATCGCGAGCACAGGCAGTTCCAGGCCGATCATCCGGCCCACCTCACGGGCCCACAGGCCGCCGGCGTTGACGATGTGCTCGGCGTGGATCTCGCCGGAATCGATGATGACGTCCCACGTGCCGTCGGGACGCTGGCGAAGGTCGCTCACCCGGGTGTGCTGGTAGATCTCGGCGCCGGCCTGCCGCGCGCAGATGGCATAGGCCCTGGTGACCCAGGTCGGGTCGACGTGACCCTCGGCCGGGTCGAAGAGCGCACCGATGAAGTGCTGCTCGGCCAGCAGCGGGAACATCTCCTTGGCCTCGGCCGCCGAGATGATGTCCATATCCATGCCGAGGTAGCGGCCACGGGCCTGGGCCATCCGCAGCCAGTCCATCCGCTCCCGGTCGCCGGCCAGCATCAGCCCGCCCGGCATGTGGATGCCGCAGTCCTGGCCGGAACGCTGCTCGATCTCGCGGTACAGGCCGACCGTGTACTGCTGCAGCTTCGCGACATTAGGGTCGCCGTTGAGCGTGTGCATGCCGCCGGCGGCGTGCCAGGTCGAGCCGGCGGTGAGCTCCTTGCGCTCGACCAGCACGACATCCGTCCAGCCCATCTCGGTGAGGTGGTACAGGACCGAGGCGCCCACCACACCGCCGCCGATGACGACTACCTGCGCGGAAGATTTCATCGAGGCATCCCTACGTCTATGATTCCCGGTACAGTCGTTCCGACTATAGGAGACCCTGGAGGTGTCGTACATGGGTAGGCTTCTCGATCGGCTCGCCGCCGGACCGGTGATCTGCGCTGAGGGATATTTGTTCGAGTTCGAGCGCCGCGGCTACTTGCAGGCCGGGGCGTTCGTGCCGGAGGTGGTGCTCGAGGAGCCCGAGATGGTGGCCGGGCTGCACCGGGAATTCGTTCATGCCGGTTCGGACGTGGTTGAGGCGTTCACCTACTATGCCCACCGCGAGAAGCTGGCGGTGATCGGCCGCGAGGGCGACCTCGAGCCGATGAACCGGCAGGCGCTGCGGATCGCCAAGGAGGTTGGCGCCGAGCACGACTCCCTGGTGGCCGGCAACATCTGCAACACCAACGTCTACGTCCCGGACGATCCCGCGACGCACAAGGTCGTCCGCGACATGTTCACCGAGCAGGTTGGGTGGGCCGCCGAGGCGGGCGTCGACTTCGTGATCGCCGAGACCATCGACTATCCCGGTGAGGCATT
>JBQCGJ010000334.1:0-6240 GCA_051955775.1 Gaiellales bacterium
CAGGTCGGTGTACAGGATCGTGGCCAGCACGCGATCCTCGAGCTTTGCAGGACGCACGCCGGTCAGGAACTCCTCGACCTCGTCCATCACATCGTCGGGATCCCAGTAGGGCACATGCGTGTTGCCCGGCAGCTCGACGAACCGCGCGCCGGGGATGGAGGCCGCGATGTAGCGGCCCTCGTCGACGCGCGCGTCGAGGTCATCGCGCCTGTGCAGGACGAGCGTCGGGGCCTGGATCGCCGGCAGCACGTGGCGCACGTCGGCCTGTGAGTTCATCAACACCAGGTCGCGGGCCGAGCCCGGGCTGGCTGCGGTGCGTGCCCGGGTCATCCACCACTGCCGGAACGACTCGTCGGCGTCAGGCGCCATCCGCGTGATGTCGGCGGACACGCCCCACTCCCGTTCGATCGCCGCGGCATACGCCATCCGCTGCTCAGGCGTCTCGCACCACGGGTAATCGTCGTCCGGGCCGGTCCGTTTTGCGTACGTCCCGTAGAGCACCAGCGCGCTCACGCGCTCGGGGTACGCGGCCGCGAACAGCATCGTCAGCGGGCCACCCTCGGAGTATCCGAACAGCGCCGCCCGCTCGCTTCCGGCGGCGTCCATGACCGCCCGCACGTCGTCCATCCGGGCCTCGAAGTCGGGCAGTCCGACGGACCGGTCGGACAGTCCGGTGCCGCGCTTGTCGAACCGGATCACGCGGGCGAAGGCCCCCAGCCGGTGGATCATGTGCGCCGACGAGGGCAGCTCCCAGTCGTTGTCCAGATGAGAGACGAATCCGGACACGAGGACGAGGTCGAAGGCGCCCGACCCCGTGACCTGGTAGGCGATGTTGACCTCGCCGCTCTTCGCGTAGCGCACCTCGGGAGGCATGGCTACAGCCTGGACACCGCCCGAGGGCGCTCCACGTCCTACTGCGCCGCGGCCGCGGCGCCCTGCAGCGTCCCGATCGCCTCGTCGCTGGTCATCGGCTGCGAGAACATCGGGTAGTCGCGCGAGGTGGCGACCGTCTGCTCCTCGGAGCTGGTGGCCGCCGTGCAGTCGGTCAGCGTGATCACGTTGTACCCGCGCTCGTACGCCGTGCGCATGGTCGACTCCACGCAGCAGTTGGTCAGGAAGCCGCCGAGGATCACGGTCTCGATGTCGTTCGAGCGCAGCACGAAGTCCAGGTTGGTGGTCGCGAACGTGTCCAGGCCGCGCTTGCCCTCGACCACGATGTCGCCCTTCTCGGGCGCCATCTGGTCGCAGATCTCCGCGCCCCAGGTGCCCTTGACGAAGGCGTTGGAGTCGATCACGCCCTTCAGGATGCCGTACACCTTGGCGGGGTCGCCGAGCTCGCCGTAACCCTCGGCGAAGGTGATCGGGGCGTGCACGATGGTGGCCCCGGCGCGCCTCGCCTCGGCCACCATCTTCTGGCTGTTGGCGAGCATGCCGGTGTCGTCCATCACGTCCTTGACCGCGCCGTGCAGCGCCCCGCCCTCGGACGTGAAGTCGTTCTGATACTCGATCAGCACGACCGCTGTCTTGCTGGGATTCACATCCATCGCACACCTCCCTCGGAGTGGCCGCTCGCGTGGCGATCGCCGCGCTGCGACGGACTCTACCGGTGGCTACCATCATGCGATGGGCGCCGGGCCGCCAACCGATCTGCCGGTCGTCAGCTTCCCGTCCCAGGCCGAGTGGGCCGCCTGGCTGGACGAGCACCACGCCGATTCGAAGGGCGTGTGGCTGCAGATCGCAAAGAAGGGCGCGCCGCAGGCCACCGTGTCCCACCAGGAGGCTCTGAAGGCCGCCCTCTGCTTCGGCTGGATCGACGGCCAGGGGGCGCCGGTGGACGACACGCACTGGCTGCAGCGGTTCACCCCGCGGCGGCCACGCAGCAGATGGTCGAAGCGGAACACCGAGCTGGCAGAGCAGTTGATCGCGGCCGGGCAGATGCGGCCCGCCGGGCTGCGAGAGGTCGAGCTGGCCCGGGCCGACGGCCGCTGGGACGCCGCCTACGCGGGCCAGCGCACCGCACAGGTGCCGCCCGATCTGGAGCACGAGCTGGCGAGCCGTCCGCAGGCGCGGGCGTTCTTCGAGTCGCTCGACTCGGCCAACCGCTACGCCATCCTGTACCGGCTGGCCGAGGCCAAGCGCCCCGAGACGCGGGCGCGGCGGCTGCAGAAGTTCGGGGGCATGCTGGAGGCGGGGGAGAAGATCCACCCATAGCTTCACCTTCCCCCCAACCGGGGTCAGACCCCGGGTTGGGGTCTTAACAATTCGGCGTCCGGCGGGCCCACCACCCTCAACGGGTCAGCCGCCGGTTGGGGTCTTCCAATTCGGCGTCCGGCCGTGCCGCGACCAGTTCCACCACCGGCCACACCCTGACGTGATCAGATGGAGCGACACGCCCGCGACGCGCCCTACTCGGCGGCGGGTGCGCGCACGATCATCACCGGGCATCGCGCGTGCTGCGCGCACTGCTGGCTGACCGAGCCCAGCAGCAGCCCGCCGAAGCCGCCCAGCCCGCGCGAGCCCACGATCAGCAGCGACGCGCCCGCCGACTGCTCGACCAGGGCCTGTGCCGGCTGGCCCTCGAACACCTGGCGGATCACCTCGATGCCCTCGGCTTCGTCGGCCAGGGCATCGACGGTCTCGTTCAGCTTCACGGTCGCGTCCTCGCGCAGATCCTTGACGATGGCGTCGAAATCGACGCCCGGCACGCTGGCACTGAGCACCGTCCACGGGATGTGCCACACCGCGACCGCCCGTACACGCCCGTTTCGGTAGCGCGCCTCCACAAGGGCCTGGCGGAAGGCCTCGCGGCCGCCGTCCGAACCGTCCACGCCGACCACGACGGTGGCGGAGGCCATCAGCGGGGAGCTTGGGAGCTGGTCATGGCGCGGTCACGCTAGCACTGCGACGCCAGCCGGGGCCGCCGTGTGGCGGCTCCGGCTATGCATCGAGTGATCAGGCAGCGTCGCGCAGGCCTTCGACGTCGGGCATCCCGGCCAGCTGGCGCAGCGCCTCGGCCTCGAGCTGGCGCACCCGCTCGCGGGTCAGCCCGACCTCACGGCCGACGGCGTCCAGCATCATCGGGTCCCCGCCGGCCAGGCCGTAGCGCAGCTCGACGATCCGCCGCATACGCGGCGTCAGCCGCTCCAGCGCGCGGCCCAGGGCCTCCGATCGCAGCGTCTCGGCCACGGCTTCGGTGACGTCCTCGCTGGAGTTGTCGGCGATCATGTCGCCCAGCTCGGTGTCCCCGTCGTCGGTGGTCGGCCGCTGCAGCGACACGGTCTGCCGCCGGTACTGCTCGACGTCGCGCACCTCTGTGACCGAGAGCTTGGCCTCCTTGGCCACCTCTTCGTCACTGGCGTCGCGGGCCAGCCGCATCTCCAGCACACGGCGCGCCCGCTCGACCTTGCGCATGCGGTCGTGCACGTGCACCGGCACGCGGATCGTCCGGCTCTGGTTGGCGACCGCCCGCTGTACCGCCTGGGTGATCCACCAGGTCGCGTAGGTCGAGAACTTGAGGTCGCGTCGCCAGTCGAACTTCTCGACCGCACGCACCAGCCCCAGCGTGCCCTCCTGGATCAGGTCCAGAAAGCCCACGCCATGACCGCGGTACTTCTTCGCGATCGATACGACGAGCCTCAGGTTGGCCTCGACCATGCGCTGCTTGGCGCGATCGTCACCCTTCTCGATGCGCTTGGCCAGCTCCTGCTCTTCATGCTTGGTGAGCAGCGGGTTGCGCCCGATCTCGGCCAGGTACAGGTCGAGGCTGTCGATGCTGGGCGAAAGCCATGCGGGCGGCGCGGCGTCCTCGTCGGGCTCGGGGCGGTCGACCTCGCGCACCGACACGATCTCGACGCCGCTCTCCTCCAGCTCAGCACGCAGCTGCGCCTCGTCCTGCTCAGGCAGGTCGAGCTCGGAAATCAGCGCGTTCAGCTCGTCGCCCTCGAGCGATCCGCTCGACTGGGCTCGTTCGACCAGCTGCCGCACCTGCGGTTCCTGAATCAGTGTCTCCATCCCTCTTCTTCCTCATCCCGTCCGGTAGCGACCCCCGCTCCGGGGCGGATGTTCGATACAGTGCACGGAGGCTCGCCGACACGTGCCCGAGTCGGCGCGCGCTTGCCGCGCTCTCGGCCTCCATTATCCAGAACGCAACCCGTCGGCGCTCTATTCCCGGGATACCCGAACCGCGCGGAACACAACCTTCGCGTCGCTCCAGGTATCTCCTGCCGTGCGGTGTGCGAGCAGCTCCCGGACACGCTGGGCGGTGTCGCCGGTACAGCCGGTGCGGGCCAGCCAGGCGTCCATCGGGTGCTGCTTGTCGAACTCGGCCTCGTCGGTCACCCGCAGGCCGGCCGCCTCCAGCGTCGACAGCCACTCGTCGCGGGTGCGGTTTCGGACGTGGGTGGGGTCGCGCAGGCGCTCCGCCTGCTCGACCCGCTCGTCGGTGTCCAGGGTGTCCTCGATGACGACTCCCCGGCGGCTCACCCTGGCCATCTCGGACACGGCTCGCTGGAGGTCGGTGAAGTGGTGGGCGGCGATCCGGCACACCGCCACGTCGAAGCTGGCGTCCGCGAACGGCAGCTGCTCCGCCGGGCACACGACGTCGGGCTGCATGCCCTCGGCCGCATCGCAGGTGGTGACATCGCAGCCGAGCTCGCGCAGCCGGTCGGCCACGTGGCCGCCGCCGGTGGCCACGTCGAGCGCCGTCACGCCGGCGCCCGGATCGCACCAGGCGACTGTCGTGTCGAGATCACGGCCTGACCGGTGGCCGGGGCTGTCCCGGTAGGCCTGCGCCCGCTCGCTCCAGTTCATGGCAAGACCGTAGGCGTCGGAGCTTGGCGGTTCCTGAGCGTCGCCTGTGTGAATGATTAAGACGGGGCTTCGCTGTGACCCTGCTGACATCCGCACGCGACGGCCCACTCGTCGAGGGAACGGCCCTCGAGCTTGCTGTCGTGGCGCAGCAGGTGGTGGAAGGCCTGCTCGACCTCGTCCCATCCGTGCTGGTCGAGCAGCGAGGCGAGTTGCTCCAACTCGCCGCGGGTGGTGGGGGGGAGATCGGGGTGGGTCTCGACGTGGTGGCGGAGTTGCTCGGCAGAGCAGGCCTCGAAGGCGAGGTACCGATGCCCGTCCGGGTTGGTCAGAAACCAGCGCGCCGTGAACAGGCCGTCCAGCACGTCGCGGGCGAGCTTCTCGTCCGCTGTGGAGACGATCACGGGGATGCGGTCGACGGATGGGATGGGCATCCCGCCGAAGGAGGTGGTGAGGTCGCCGACCGCGCACTTGATGCCGTTCGCGCGCAGCATCGACGCCGCCTCCTCGGCGCCCTCCTGAGTCTGAAACAGTGCGACTGCAACTGTGTCCGCCACCGGCCGCGGGAGCATACACGTACCTGGCTTCCTGCCCGCCCCAGCCCGCGGGGAGCGTGCGTGCGCCTCAGCGGTGGTGAATGGTCACGGGGGCACAGCGATGGTCGCGCACGCCGTTGATGGTGATGGCCTGCACGCAGTACTGGTAGTCGCCGTCCGGGATGCGGCCGACGTCGTGTACACCGGGGACGCCGCCGACGTGCCACACGTAGTCCGCGGCACAGCGCCACCGGCGTACCGGTAGCAGGCGTTCTGCCGGTAGGTGCCGTACGCCCAGGTGTGCCACAGCCCGAGTGGCGGTGCGAACAGCCGGGCGCCGTCATAGATCGTGCGCACGCCGCCGATCGCCTCGAAGCGGCGGGCAACGGGGCAGCCGTCGCCAGCATGGAAACCGACGCCAGGATGACCGACCCGAGAACCAGTCTCGAGGTTCTGATCGGCGCCTTGTGCATACCGGCTCGCATCCCACACCTCAGGCGAAGTGCCAGTGCGTCCACGCGCCACCCACGCGCCGGCCCGGGTGACCGCTTGGACATCGGTCTGAGTGTGCACGCTCGCGCCCGGTTCCGCATCGGCGCCCTCGCTGACGACACGCGGCGGGGGCGCGCGGGTTACCCGAAGCCGCGGATGGGCCGCGTGCAGTCGAACGGGCGCCGGTCACACGATGGTGCGCCCCGCGGGCCGGGGGCGCCCCCCCGGGTGGGGGGGGGGGGGGGCGGGGGGGGGGGGGGGGGGGCGGGGGGGGGGGGGGGGGGGGGGGGGGGGGGCGCGGGGGGCGGGGGCCGGGGGCGCGCGCCCCCGCCCCCCCGCCCCCCCCGCCCGCCCCCCCCCCCCCCGGCCCCCCCCCCCCCCCGCCCGGACCGGCATCGATCCGGTC
>JBQCGJ010000335.1:0-10197 GCA_051955775.1 Gaiellales bacterium
CGAACTCCTTGACCAGCAGCAGCGCCGAGCGGACGTTCTCGTGCAGGAAGGCGTCGATCTCGCCGGCGGTCAGCTGATCGAGCGTGCCGTTCCCGCTGCGCGCATGGTTGACCACCAGGATGTCGACGTGGCCGAGCGCGGCGTTGGCTGCCGCGACGACCGCGGCGGGCGCATCGGGGTCGGCGAAGTCGGCCTCCCTGTGCTCGACGCGGCCGCCGCCGTGGGCCAGCGCGGCGATCACGCCCTCGATGCCGGCCGGGTCGGCGCCCTGAGGCTGGCCGGCGTCGTGCGGTGTCCAGGAGTGCGCGAATACGGCCGCGTCCATGCCGAGCAGGCGGCGGGAGACGGCAAAGCCGATGCCGTTTCGGCGGCTGACACCGGTGACGAGGGCGGCGCGGCCGGAAAGTGGGTGGTCATTGTGGGTGGGCACTGCCGAGTGGCAGTCTCACACACCGCCAAGTGGCACTCGCAGGCACCGCCAAGTGGCAGTCGAGAAGCGTCTCGCGTCGTCAAACCTGCCAACTGGCCAACGCTGACACGGCCAACTGGCCATCTCGGCCGGCTCAGACGTGGTGCGAGGGTGGCGGTCGCCGGCTGAAGATCTCGCGCCGCCAGCGAACGGCGACCGCGACGCACACCAGGCCGGCCACCAGAAACGCCGTCCCCGACAGCCATCTGCCGTCGGCCATGTTGCGAATCGCGACGATCAGGCACAGCGGCGCGACGATGACGGTGTAGCGGGCGAAGTTCCGGAAGCCGAAGTCGTGGATGATCCCGCCGCGGCTCACACCGCCGCCCCGGCCAGCAGGAAGCCGACGGCCTCCTCGACGTCCTCGCTGCCGCCTGCATGAGAAGCGGCGGAGGCGCCGTACCGCTCGACCAGGTCGGCGGCGGTGCGCAGCTCCGCCAGCCGGGCGGCGAATCCCGCAGCGTCGGCCACGTCGTCGTTGTGGCCCTCCACCGCGACCGCGACGTCGTACCGCGCCAGCCGGTCCGTGAGCTCTCGCACGCCGGCGACCGTGAGGTGCTCCACCGGCGCGTGCAGCCGCTGGTACAGGCAATCGCCCAGGAAGATCACCCGATCCTGCGGGATGTAGACGGCGAGCGAATCGGGGGCGTGGTCGCCGCCCACGTGCTCGATCACGGCCGTCGCCCCGCCCAGGTCGACCACGTGGCGATCGTCCACCACCACGCTGGGCACGACGATCCGAAGCCCCGAGCGGTCGGGCATCTCGAGCTTCATCATGTCGCGGCAGAAATCGAGCTCGGTTCCGGCCGCCACCCGCTCGTCGAGCGCCTCGTCAGACCAGTCGTAGGCTGCCTGGCGCGCGAGCTCCTCGGCCGACAACCGGTGGGCGATGACCGGCACATCCACCGCGGCCGAGCCGAAGCTGTGGTCCCAGTGCCAGTGCGTCAGGACAATCCCGGCCACCGGCGGCCGCCCGTGCCGCTCAAGCTCTGCCACGAACGCCTCCAGATGCGCGACCGATGCGCCTCCCTCGACCAGCAGGGTGCCGACCTCGCCGTGCACCGCACCCAGCGCCGGGCGGTCGGTGCGGTCGTCAGGCGTGAACATGTCGACATGCGCCGAGAGCGTACGGAACTCGCACCCGGGCATCGAATCGCTCACCCGGCGGCCGGCTTCAGGTGCCGGTCGAACCACTCCAGGATCACCTCGAACCGCTGCACCCGGTGCACCGGCGATCCGGACCGGCTGAGCTCATGGCCCTCTGCCGGGAACCGCACCATCTCGACCTCGCGGCCCAGCAGCCGAAGCGTGGTGAAGAGCTGCTCTGCCTGCTCCACGGGGCAGCGCAGGTCGTTCTCGGAGTGCAGGATCAGAAGCGGCGTCGTGATCTGCTCGGCGTAGGTCGTCGGCGACACGTCGAGATGCGCCTGGACGTTCTCGTACACGTACGCACCCGTGTACGCGCGCAGCGCCCACCCGAAGTCGCTCGACCCGAACTGCGTCACGAAGCTGGTCAGGGCGCGTTCCGAGCAGGCCGCCGCGAACCGGTCGGTGTGGCCGACGATCCAGTTCGTCATGAAGCCGCCGTACGACCCGCCGAGCACCCCCAGCCGGGCGGCGTCGCAGAAGGGGAACCGCCGCAGAGCCTCGTCCACCACCGCCGTCACGTCCTCGTAGTCGAGAGATCCCCAGCCCGCGCCCCCCTCCACCGGCCCGCGGATCGCCCGCCCCCACTCCTCCGAGTAGCCCGAGGAGCCGCGCGGATTGCAGTAGACGACCGCGTAGCCCGCACCGGCCCACATCTGGAACTCGTCGAAGAACGCCGAGCCGTACTGCCCGAACGGGCCGCCGTGGACGGACAGCAGCAGCGGATAGCTCCGCTGCGGGTCGAACTCAGCCGGGCGCACGAACCATGCGTCGACCTGCGAGCCGTCGGCCGAGGTGACCGCGAACCGCTCCGGCGCCACCACCTCGCGACCTTCCAGGAACCCGGCTCCGACCGTCGTCAGCGGGCGCCCGCCCGCATGCAGCTCGGACAGGCCGGTGGCCGTGCCGGCGGTGTACACGAGCGTCTCTCCAGCCACGTCGAACCCGTTCACCGACAGCTCCCCCTCGACCAGTGGCCGGGTCCCGCCCTCGCCGTCAGCCCGCACCTCGTACACGTGGACGTTCCCCCGGTCCTCGATCGGGAACAGGATCCGCTCGGCATCCCACACGGGCTCGCGCACCGCCGGATACGGCCCGCAGTTCCGGTCGAGCGCCTCCGTCAGGGGCCGGGAGGGGCCGCCGCCGGCGTCGACCACCGCCACCCTGGCGTGGTGCGGCTCGTCCATCACGCCCGGCCAGTACAGGTGGGCGATGCGCCCTCCGTCCGGCGACCACGCCGGCGACCCGTACGACGCTCCTGCCTGTGTCACCTGCTCCGGCTCGCCGCCCCGCCGCCCGACGACGTGGATGCCCGTCAGCCCCGTGATGTCCCAGTCCTCGTCGCGGCCCGACACGAACGCGATCCGCTCGCCGTCCGGCGACCAGGCCGGCTGAGAGTGCTCGTACTCGCCCTCGGTGATCTGGATCGGCGACCCCGAACCGTCGGCGGCCACCGTGAACACGTGCCGGCGGCGGCTGCTCGTCCAGCCCGTCCCGTCCAGCTTGAACTGGAGGCGTGTGATCCGCCGCGGAGGCCGTCGTCGGTCGTCCTCGTCGGCCAGCGCGGCCGGCTGCACGCGGGCGGTGAACGCGATCCAGCGCCCATCGGGCGACCACGCGGGCTCGCTCACGCTCTCGGCCGTCGAGGTCAGGCGAAGCGGCGCACCCCCGCCAGCCGCGACCACGTACAGCTGCGCCGGATCGCGGCCGACGGCGCAGGTTAAGGCGATCTGCCGGCCGTCCGGCGACCACCGCGGCTGCGCCTGGCGTCCCGCCGGGTCGGCACTCAGGAGTCGCGCGGGCCCCGAGCCGTCCACCGCGGCGATCCACACCTCTCGCACGTAGTCGTTCGCCTCGCGATCGACCCGCCACTCCACGTACGCCACCAGCCTGCCGTCCGGGGACAGCCGCGGCTCGGCCGCGCCGGCCAGCTCGTACACGTCGGTGGGCACCATGCCGCGCATGAGACGACCGGGTCATATCAGGAAAATCGCCCTCGCGGGAACCCCCGATCTTTGATCTAGGATCCTCCGCCGATGGCGCGCGTGTTCTCGGGTATCCAGCCGACCGGCAAGAAGCACCTGGGCAATTACATCGGGGCGATCCGCCACTACGTGGCCGACCAGTCCGAGGCCGACGCCTTCTACTGCATCGTCGACCTGCACGCGATCACGGTCCCGTACGACGCGTCCACGCTCGGCGAGAACACGCTGGACACGGCGGCCATGCTGCTGGCGGCCGGGCTCGACCCGGCCCGCTGCACGCTGTTCGTGCAGAGCCACGTGCACGAGCATTCGGAGGGCGCGTGGCTGCTGGGCGCCGTCGCCACCATGGGCGAGCTGCGGCGGATGACGCAGTTCAAGGACAAGAGCCACGGCCAGGACTCGGTGGCGGTCGACCTCTTCACGTACCCGGTGCTGCAGGCCGCCGACATCCTGCTCTACCAGGCCGACCGCGTCCCCGTGGGCGACGACCAGCGCCAGCACCTGGAGCTGGCGCGGGACATTGCGCAGCGGTTCAACCACCGCTTCGGGGAGCTGTTCACGGTGCCCGAGGCCACGATCCCGCGGGTCGGCGGGCGGGTCATGGACCTGCAGCAGCCGACCGCCAAGATGTCGACCACGGGCGGCACGCCGCAGGGCACCGTGCTGGTGGCCGATCCGCCGGAGGTGGTCACCCGCAAGATCAAGTCCGCGGTCACCGACAGCGGCCGCGAGGTGCGGCGCGACGGCGAGGGCAAGGAGGGCATCGCCAATCTGATCGAGATCCTGGCGATCGCCACGGAGCGCACACCGGACGAGGTCGAGGCGGCCTACGACGGCGCCGGTTACGGGCAGTTCAAGGGCGACGTGGCCGATGCGGTGGTGGAGTACCTGCGGCCGGTGCGTGAACGCTACGAGGAGCTGATCGGCGACCCCGCCGCGCTGACCTCCATCCTCGACGACGGCGCGGCCCGGGCGCGGTCGGTGTCTGCGGGGACACTGGCGGAGATGAAGCGGCGAATGGGGTTCGCACCGGCATGAGCCGGCCCGCCTTCGAGACCGCCCGGCTCAAGGACATCACAACCGTGTCCAGCCCCGACCAGCCGGGCTGGAAGCCGATCCGCCGGCAGCTGGCGATCTCCGCGTTCGGCGTCAACGCGTACACCGCGGATGAGCCCGGGAAGCCGCTGGTGGAGGACCACACCGAGCTGGACGGCGGTGCGGCCGGGCATGAGGAGCTGTACATGGTGCTGAAGGGCCGGGCCCGGTTCACCGTCGACGGCGAGGAGGTCGACGCGCCACGCGGGACGCTGGTGTTCGTGCGCGACCCCGGCGTGCGCCGGCGGGCGGACGCCGTCGACACCCCGGCCACCGTGCTGGTCGTGGGCGCGCCGGCCGGGGAGGCGTTCGTGCCCGCCGCCTGGGAGTTCTACCGCGCCGCCCAGCCGCTGGCCGGCGAGGGGGACATGGAGGCTGCGCGCGACGTGGTGGCGGAGGGACTGCGCCTGCACTCCGACGTGCCAACCCTGCTGTACAACCTGGCCTGCTACGAGTCGCTGGCCGGCCGGCCGGAGGACGCCGTCGGGCACCTGCGGCGGGCAATCGAGCTCGACCCGCGCACCGCCACGTGGGCGCGGGAGGACGCCGACTTCGACCCGGTGCGCGCGCTGCCCAGCTTCCCGGTCTGAGTCAGCCGGCTTCCAGCACCTCGGCCGCAGCCCGCTCGCCGGCCAATACGGCCCCCTCCATGAAGCTCGGCAGCACCGACGCCTCCGCGCCCGCCATGTGCACACGGCCGCTGGGCTCGGCCAGCCCGGCGCCCCAGGCGGTCAGCTGCCCAGGGCCGAACACCAGGTAGCTGCGCGGATACGCGACCCGCGTGATGTGCCGCGGGCGGGCGCCGAACAGATGCCGCACGACCTCCCCCACCAGCTCCAGCGCGGCGCCGTCGCTCAGCCGCAGCAGGTGCGCGGCCGGCCCCGCGCCCACGAATGCGCCGAGTGTGCGTTCGTCCTTGCGGTAGGCATAGCCGAGCACCGTGTCAGTGACGGCCGAGGTGGGCGCGTCGTCGCGCATCGGCCCGGCAAGCTCGATCAGCGACTTGACCGCAACGCCGTACGGGGCCGGGGGCGGCACCGCAAGGCCGGCGATCCGAGCCCGCGCGTGGAGCGGCACCGCCACCACGGCGCGGGCCGCCTCGACGCGTTCGCCGCGGTCGGTCTCGATGGTCACCGCGCCCCGGCGTTCGACGATGGAGACGACGCGCCGCCCGAGCCGGACGCGGTCGCCCAGGCCGGCGGCCAGCGTCTCGGCGAAGCCGCCCGCGCCCTCGCCGAAGCGGTACTCGGAGTCGGATCGGGGGCCGCCGCGGGCCGCGTACTTGACCGCCAGCGCGTGCAGGGACATGTGCTCCAGCGGCACCGTGGAGGCGACGATCGCGATCATCGTCTCGGCGACCGCCCGGTCGAACGGAGAAGCGCCGTGCAGATTCAGCCACTCCCCCACCGATACGCCGTCGGCGGCCGGATCGGGAGCGGCGCCCAGCCGCTCGACCTCGTCCAGCAGCGCCTCGTACGCAGCCGGCGGCCGAAACCCGCTGCGGCCCGCCACCCAGGCCAGAGACGGGGTCGGCCCGTGGTCGCCCCAGCCGACCTCGGAACGCACGATCGGCGCCCCCACCTCCGCCGCCAGCGCCCGCAGCCGCGCGTTGGCCGCGTCCACCGCCTCGCCCCCGGCCTCCCAGCGGATCCCGCGGTCGCTGCGCGTCCACACACGGCCGCCAACCCGCGATCCCGCCTCGAGCAGCGCCACCGCCGCGCCGGCCCCCGTCAGCCGGTGGGCCGCCGCCAGCCCGGACAGGCCGCCGCCCACGATCACCACGTCAAGCATCGCGCAGCCGCTCCAGCTCGCGGTCCGTCAGCGTCCTCCACTCTCCCGGGTCGAGATCGTCCACGCCCAGGGTCGCATAGCAGGCCCGGTGAAGCCGCAGCACCGGATGTCCGACCGCCTCGCACATCCGCCGCACCTGGCGGTTCCGGCCCTCGTGGATCGTGATCCGAAGCCGGCTCGGGCCATCCAGCTCGACCTCCGCCGGGGCGGTCATGCCGTCCTCCAGCTCGACGCCGCGGCGCAGCCGGTCGAGGGCGTCGGCCGGTGGACGGCCGCGGACCTCGGCCAGGTACGTCTTGGGGACGCCGTGACGGGGGTGCATCAGCCGGTGGGCCAGCCCGCCGTCATTGGTCAGCAGCAGGGCGCCGGTGGTGTCGCGGTCAAGCCGGCCAACCGGGAACAGGCGCACGTCGCCCGGCACCAGATCGACCACGGTGCGGCGGCCGTGGGTGTCACGCGCCGTGGTGATCACACCGGCCGGCTTGTGCAGGAGCAGTACCCGCGTCGTCTCGACCTGCAGCGGGCGGCCGTCGAGGCACACCTCGTCCCCGGGGCCGACGCGCACGGCCAGCCCGGCCACCTCCCCGTTCACGGTCACCCGGCCGTCTCGGATCAGCTGCTCGGAAGCCCGCCGCGATGCCACCCCGGTGGACGCCAGGTACTGGTTAAGCCGCGCCGCCACGCTGGTCGGCAACCAGGTGCAGGCGGGCGCGCAGGGCCTCATGGTCGGCGTCGGCCAGGTCGAACTCCGACAGGTCGGGAAGGCTGTCCACGCCGTCCTGCAACCCGAACATGCGCGCGAACACGGTGGTCGTGCGGTACAGCACCGGGTTTCCGATGGTGTCCGCCCGGCCCGCCTCCTCGATCAGTCCCCGTTCCAGCAGCCCGGCCACACCCGAATCGGCGGACACGCCGCGGATGCGGGCGATCTCGGGCCGCGACACGGGCCCGAGGTAGGCGATGATGGCCAGCGTCTCCAGCGCGGCCTGCGACAGGTTCCGGCTCTGCGGGCGGTTCACCAGACGCGCGCAGGCGGCGGCCGTGGCGGGAGCGGCGCGGAACCCGTAGCCGCCGGCCACCCGCTCGAGGATGACGCCCGAGTGGCCCTCCGAGTAACGGTCGGCCAGCGCGTCGAGCGCGCGTTCGACACGCTCGGGAGGCGCGTCGGCCAGGCCCGCCAACTCGCGCACCGTGAGCGGCTCCGAGGCCACGAACAGGAGCGCCTCGACGGTGTGGGTGAGCTCGCTCATGCGATCGCACGCTCGGCTTTCTGCTCCTCATCCTCCGGCGCCGCGGCTTGTCGGCCGGATCCGCGGGTGACCGCGATCGGCCCGAACAGCGTCTCCTGCACGGGCACCGCCTCGCCGGACTTGTACAGCTCCAGCACGGCCAGCAGGGCGGTCGCCTGTCCCAGCCGGTCGAGTCCGGCCACCGCCTCGTCGAATGCGAACCCGCGCCGCTCCCGGAGCAGCTCGCGGAATCGCGACAGGAAGTCGGACACGGGCACCAGGCGCCGCCGCACCGAGGAGATGTCGATCCGCGGCGGCGGCGTGAGCAGGCGGCTGATGGCGCCGTGGAGCTGCCACGGATCCTCGCTGAACTCGAGCACCTCGGGTTGCGGGCGTGGGGCCAGCGGCGCCGGCCCGAGCCGGAAGATGCGCGGCTCCGCGCCCCGCTCGGCCAGCCAGCGAGACGCGGCGGCGTACCGCCGGTACTCGATCAGCCGCGCCATCAGCTCGGCCTCCGCCTGTTCGGCCGTCAGCTCCTCGCCGGCTTCCTCGTCGTCGAGCCCGAACAGCAGCCGCACCTTGATCTCGAGCAGGGCGGCGATCAGCACCAGAAACTCGGACGCCGCCTCGAGATCGATCTCGCCGCGCTCGGCCATGCCCTCGACGAAGGTGACGACGATGTCGGCGATCGGCACCTCCGCCAGCTCGACCTCCTCGCGCATGATCAACGCCAGCAGCAGGTCAAACGGGCCCTGGAACACCTCCAGATCGAGCTCGAGGTCGGAAATCGTCATCGTCCTCTGATTCTACGGGTCCTGCCGGATGCCCTGTCAGGCGTCGACGATTGAGCGGGTGAGCGCGATCATGGTCACGAAGGCCCGGAAGATGCCCAGCGGATCGTCCGACTCCAGGGCGGCGGAGCGGTGGCCCGTGCGCTCGAAGCCGGTGATCCAGGTGGCCATGTCGGCCATGTCGGCGACCAGGAAGTCGACCTCCAGCCGGGCCGGCAGGCGGATCTGGGGCGGCCCGATCTGCGCCGCCCGGGACACGGCACGCTCGGCGCCGGCGCGGATCACCTCGCACGCCTCGGCGGGGTGCAGGCTCTCGGCCGCGAATCGCGACACCGACCGCTTGACCACCACCGCCTCGATATCCGGCGCGAACGTGAGGGCCTCGTCGGCCGTGGCCTGGTCGCCGGTGATGAGGACAACCGGCACGCCGTGGTGCTGCGCGACCAGCGCGTTCAGCGCCGACTCCCCCACGATGTCGCCGTTCAGCCGCACCTCGTATACCGCGCCGGGGTTGTAGGTGTGGGACAGGATCGCCTGCGGGTGGCCGATCGAGCCGTGGTACGAGACGAACAGGGCGGCGCCGAACGAGCTGTCCAGCCCCTCCATCATGTACAGCGGCTTGTGCTTCCCGGACAGGTAGCGGGCCCTGGCGGCAAGCTGGTCCGGCGGCAGGTTCTGCATCAGGTAGTGGGAGTCGTTCACCACCACCTCGGTCGCACCGCCCGCGACCGCGCCCTCGATGGCCGCGTTGACCTCGTTCAGGAGCAGCCTCTGGCCCAGCGCGAAGTCGCCGCCGCGGCCGGCCAGCACCTGCGTCCAGTCGACGATCCCCGCCGTGCCCTCGATGTCGGAGGACAGGAAGACCTTCACCCCGCCGACCTTACAGGCTGCAACGCGCGGTGGGCCTTGCGGAGTTGTAAAGACGAGACCCTGTACCCGGTACCGGTTGGAAGAGGAGGCGGAAGAGCGGTGTCAGGCACCGTCACAATCCCCGTGACGGATGGCAGACACCAGCCGAAGCGGGGCTACGCGAGCAGGGCTTCGCCGAGCAGCGCCTTGGCCTCGGCCATGAAGTCGCCGTCTGGCCGGACGCGGTAGCCCGAGCCGAAGCGCAGCACCTTGCGGCCGGCCGACGTCTCGACCACCAGCTCCACGGGCGCCTCGCCCGGGTACTCGCCGATCAGGTGCTCGAGGTCGCGCACGACGCTGGCGGAGGCCACCCGCGCATCCACCCGCAGCTTGACGACGCCGAAGTCCGCCGCGGCCTGGAACGGCTCCGCCTCCAGCGCCGCCAGCTTCACCTCGTTCTCCGCACGATGCTCGACTCGGCCCTTGATCAGCACGATCCGGTCCGGCCCCAGCACCTCCCGCGACTGTGCCCAGGTCTTCGCGAACACCGTCACCTCGACCGAGCCCGTGGCGTCGTCCAGCTCCACGAACGCCATCGTGTCGCCGCGCTTGGTGACGAGCTGGCGGACGCCGGCCACGATCCCGCCGACCGTCACCACCTGTCCATCCCGCAGGCTCGGCACCTCACGAAGCGGCACGTCCACGCGGCGCGCGAGCTGCGCTCGGATCGGCGTCAGCGGGTGGCTGGACACGTACAGGCCGAGCGTCTCCTTCTCGCGCCGCAGAAGCTCGTCGCGGTCCCATTCCTCGCCCAGCACCGGCGGGTGCACCCGGGTCCCGCC
>JBQCGJ010000336.1:0-5690 GCA_051955775.1 Gaiellales bacterium
CGCCTGGTCGCGGTCCTGGCCGCCGCCGAGGTAGTACAGGTCGGCGTCCGGCAGCGGGTCTCCCAGCCCGCAGCCCACCAACTCGAAGCCGAGGCCGCGCAGCTGGCAACGCCGGGCCAGCACCATCATGTTGCCCCGGTCGGCGTAGATGTTCAGGTGCTCGGGGTACAGGTGGGCGACCCGAAGCGCCCCCGGCGCGTTCATGCGGCTTCCCAATGGAGGTCACACCGGCATGAGCCTCGTCGCGAGGCGCAGGATGCTGGTGCGCGGGCAAGGATCGAGCAGCGAGCGGAGCGCTGGCGTGGCTGAAGGCCAGGTTGAGCACCGCACGCCGCGTGGGACGCGGCCAGCGCGCCCGCAGACCAGCCGCAGCAGAGGCTCATGCCGGTGCGACCTCCCAGTAGGGCCGCGCCGCACCGCGGTCCACGAGCAGGCTGCGCAATTCGAGCATCGCTGTGTATGTTGCCAGCACGTACACCGGGCCGTCTCCCGCCGAGACGGCCTGGTCGAGCGCCCGGCCGGAATCGCCGACGACGTCCAGCCGCTCAGGCGGCAGTCCGGCATAGCTCAGGCGCAGCGCCATCTCGGCCGCCCGCGTGCCCGTCGTCATCGCCCGGGCGGCACCTGCAGCCAGCGGCTCCCAGTCGACGTCCCAGATCCACGACACATCGCGGCCGTCCGCGATGCGGTCGTTCAGCGCCACCACGAGCTGCTTGGGCGCCGCGTCGCCGGCCAGCGTGCGGATCACCTCGTTGGCACCGGCCGGGTTCTTGACCAGCAGCAGCACCACCGGCCGGCCGTCCACGACCAGCTCCTCGAAGCGGCCGAATGCCGGGTCGAACCGCTCCAGCCCGGACACGATCCGCTCCAGCGGTACCCGGCCGAGCGCACAGGCGGCGGCGGCCGCGGCCAGCGCGTTGTAGACGTTGTAGAGGCCCGGGATGGGCAGCCTGACCTCGGCGTCGCCGATCGGCGTCTTCAACGAGAACGTGCAGGACTCCAGGCCGTGCATGCGGATCTCCGCCGCGCTGACCTCCAGCTCGGGCCTGCGCAGCCCGCAGTTCGGGCACTGCCAGGCGCCCAGGTGCCCCAGAAAGACCGCGACATACGCCAGCCGGGTGCCGCAGCGCGCGCACCACTTGGAATCGGCGGCATGCGGCATCTCGGCCAGGGCAGCCGAGGAATCGGCGATCCCGAAGCTGATGGTGCGGGCCGATCCGGGGGGCAGCGATGCGACCAGTGGGTCGTCGCCGTTTCGCACCAGAACCCGGTCGCCGTCCAGCCCGGACGTGACCGCCGCCCACCGCTCGCCGACCATCTCCAGCTCGCCGTAGCGGTCGAGCTGATCGCGGAACAGATTGCCCAGGACGAGCACGGACGGCCGCAGGTCGCGAACGACGCCGGCCAGCGCCGCCTCATCCACCTCGAACACCCCCAGCGCCCGCGACGGCGACGCCAGCAGCGCCGATGCCACCCCCGACGCCAGGTTGGCGCCCGCACGGTTGTGGCACACCGGCAGCTCCGGCTCCACCAGGCCGGCCAGCATCTTGGCCGTGGTCGTCTTGCCGTTGGTGGCCGACACGACGACCGATCCGAGCTCGAGGCGCTCTGCCAGCCGCCCGATCGCCCCGTCGTCCATGGCCAGCAGGAGTCGTCCCGGCAGGGTCGTGCCGCCGCCCGAGCCCGTCATCCGCGACAGTGAGGCTGCCGCCCGCGCGGCCGCCACCTTGGCCGTGAACAACATCCCTCGGTCAGCCGGCTGAGCCCAGCGTATGCGCGACGCGCTGGTCGATCGTCGCCAGCTGCTCCTGCAGCCGGTTCCAGGCCTCGGGCTCGATCTCGTCGTAGGCGTCCGCCTCACGGGTGGCGTCGAGGTAGCCGGCCCACGCCCTCGCCCGCATCCGATCGGCCGTCTGCAACACCCTGCAGAACCGCTCGTCATCGCGTGCCTGCATACGAAGCCTCATGTCGAACATCCTACAACCGCAGGCCCCAAACGTCGTGCCGATCGGCATCCGACGGCCGGTCCGCTCCCTGCATTGGTGTTTGACTACCTGCCATGTGGCCGTCCTCGGCTTGCGAAGTACCCATGTTTTGCTATAAGCTCGCATGAGTTGGTTTTCGCAGCATCGGAGAACGGGGTTATGAGGCGAAAGACCGTCTACAGCGCGATCGAGGGGATCGATCGAGGGGAGCTCGAGGCATTCCAGACCGGGATGCGCAAGCGCTATTCCGACGAGCACATCCTCGAGGAGCTGCGTGCCTGCGCAAAGCGGCTGGGCCGCTCGCCGACCATGCGGGAGTTCGAGGCGGACCCGGACACGACCGTCCATCCGCAGACCGTGATCGAGCATTTCAAGTCGTGGAACCGGGCCAAGCGGCTGGCCGGGCTGGTGCCCCGACGGTTTGCCACCAAGGACGAGTTGCTGCTTCTGCTGCGCGACCTGGGCGATGAGCTCGGCCGTGTGCCCACCGCCAAGGACATCGAGGCGCGGAAGGGCGCGATGCCGTCCAAGTCGCTCTATTGGCACACGTTCGGGTCGCTCAACAACGCGCTCAAGCAGGCCGGCTTCGACGTGCCGGTGGGGGAGGAGCGCTTGGAGCGGGCGATCGACCAGGGCGCGGCGCTGGCGGTGCGGGCGGGGCGGCTTCCGAAGTTCGCGGACTGGGCGCAGGCCCGCCGAAGCGATCCGTCGATGCTGACGGAGTGGCAGGTGTACCGCATGTTCGACGCCAGGCGCGGCGCATGGTCGACGTTCCAGTACCTGATCCGCAAGCGGCTCGAGGCGCAGGGCGTGAACGTGTCGGCCGAGGGCCGCGTTCTCTAGCGACCGTCAGGCCGCGGCTTCGAGCTCGTCGTCGGCCGCGTCGGCCGAGCAGATCGGGCAGTCGTCCGGCTCGAGCAGATCGAGCTGGGACAGCTCCTCCACCGCCTGGCGGGTGAGGTCGGCCCACACGCCGCCGCACAGATCCTGATTGGCCAGCCGCGTCCAGGCGATCGAGGTCATCCCGATCGACACCGCGGCCCGGGCCAGCGCCCGTGCGCCCGGCTCGGCCTCGTCGCCGGTGCTGAACTCGATCGGAGCCGACAGGGTCAGCGCGCCGACAATCGGACCCGCGGACAGCCGCCGCAGATAGAAGGGAGCGGCGCCGCCGCCCAGGTCGTAGTAGCGATAGCCGCTCGCGGCGGGCTCTCGAGGCACCACGACGTGCGAGCAGGCGGTGCGGATGCGGTCGACGTCCTCGGCTGAAACGTCCGGCGACAGCCGGATGGCAGGTGAGTTCATGATGTGGTTGTCGGCCGCTGCGGCGCCAGGTTGATCCCCCGCAGGCGCTAACGCACGGAGGACATTCAGCAACACGCCGGAGAGAGCTGGGGAATGCGCGATGGGGATTGCGTGAGTGCGTATTTCGCTCAAGCGCAAGGGTTCCGCGGCCGATTCTCCTGCACAGAGGGCAAGCTGCCCCGAACGCCCCCACACCACATGAGCCAACGACCTTCCAACGACGAGTCCCGCAGCCCGGCATCCGGCGGCGCAGAGCTGGACGAGGTCAGCGACGCCGAGCAGGAGCTCGAGCTCGACCTCACCGACGCGCCCGCTCCGGCGGTCGACCTCCTGCACACCTACGTCCGCCAGATCGGCGACGGCGCGCTGCTCACGCACGCCGAGGAGCTGGAGCTGGCGCGCCGCAAGGACCTGGGCGACATGGAGGCCAAGGCGCGGCTGGTGGAGTCGAACCTGCGGCTGGTGATCAGCATGGCCCGCGCCTACTCCTCGTCCGGCGTGCCGCTGCTCGACCTGATCCAGGAGGGCAACATGGGCCTGATGCGGGCGGTCGAGAAGTTCGACTACCGCCGGGGCTACAAGCTTTCCACCTACGCCACGTGGTGGATCCGCCAGTCGATGTCGCGCGCCATCGCCGATCAGGGCCGCACGATCCGGCTGCCGCTGCACGTCCTGGACGTGGTCAAGAAGCTTCACCGCGCCAACCGCAAGCTGACCCAGCAGCTCGGACGTGACCCGCTGCCCAGCGAGCTGGCAGCCGAGCTTCAGCTCCCCGTCGATCGCGTGCTGGAGCTGCGGCAGATGATTGAGGACCCGGTGTCGCTGGAGGCGCGGGTCGGAGACGGCGAGTCGAACTTCGCCGAGATGGTGGAGGACACGTCCACCCGCCGGCCCGATGACCAGGTCGCCAGCAGCGAGCGGGAGAAGCTCCTTCAGGATGCCCTGGGCGAGCTGAACGAGCGCACCCGCCATGTTCTGGAGGCGCGGTTCGGGCTGAACAACCGCGAACCGGCCACGCTGGAGCAGGTGGGCTCGGAGATCGGTGTCACGCGGGAGCGCGTGCGCCAGATCGAGACCCGTGCGCTGCGCGAGCTCGAGAGCCGGAATCCGGCGCTACGCGACTTCCTGCGGTCTCAGGACTGAATCCGCGCGGCTTGCGCCGCCAGCTCGGATCACCAACCGGACCCTCTTTCTTCACCATTGGGATTCCCAGTGCGGCTCCTGTGCATGGGACACTCCGGTGTGATGACTTCTGCGCAATCGACTGCGCCTGTGCTTCTAGTCGAGGACGAGCCGGCACTTGTGGAGAGCGTTCAGTACTCGCTCGAGCAGGAGTGCTTCCGGGTGGTGGTCGCCTCGGACGGGGAGCGGGCGGTGCAGCTGGCGCGCAAAGAGCAGCCGTCGCTGGTGCTGCTCGACCTGATGCTGCCCAAGCTGTCCGGCCTGGACGTGTGCCGGCTGATCCGCCGTGAGTCGACCGTGCCGATCATGATCCTCACCGCCAAGGACGCCGAGGCCGACAAGGTGGCCGGCCTGGAGCTGGGCGCCGACGACTACATGACGAAGCCGTTCTCGATGCGCGAGCTGGTGTCGCGTGTGCGCGCGCACCTGAGGCGGGCGGCCATGGACGGCGACGGCAGCTCCACCGAGGTGCTGCAGGGCGGCCCCGTGGAGCTCGACGTGGCGCGCCACGAGGCCACGGTGCGCGGGGCACAGGTGCGGCTGACACCCCGCGAGTTCGGGCTCCTGAAGCTGTTCCTGGAGCGCCGGGGGCGGCTGCTGACACGCGACTTCCTGATCTCCGAGCTGTGGGGCCACGACTACTTCGGCGACACCAAGACGCTCGACGTGCACGTCAAGCGGCTGCGCGAGAAGATCGAGCGAAACCCGCGACGGCCGGCCCACCTGGTCACCGTGCGCGGACTCGGTTACCGCTTCCTGGACGCCGGCGAAGCCGCCGGATGAGAGTCGCCACACGGGTGGCGGCGGCGATCGCGCTGGGAGTGCTCCCGGCCGCGTGCGCGACGGGGTGCGGCGGCTCCAGCTCGAACAGCGACCTGACCCCGGCGGACGTGCAGCGTTTCCTGGCGGTCAAGGAGGCCACCGACAACTTCTCGTTCCTGGTCGAGTTGATCAACACGGCGGACGGTTCCGTGCGATCACTCGAGACGACGCCGGGCCACTCGGCCGGCGGGCTGCAGGGCGCGAAGCTGAGCTGGGACCACGTGCTCCTGGGCCTGAACATGTTCCACCCCGCCCAGGCCGCCGCAGTGCCCGGGCTGGCGACGACGATCCTGGCCACCCGGCAGGTCGCCATCCAGTGGGGCAACGCGCTGAACGGGGTCACACCCCACACCTCGCACCACGAGCTGACAGTCCGCTTCGCCCCGGTCGTCAAGCTCG
>JBQCGJ010000337.1:0-5356 GCA_051955775.1 Gaiellales bacterium
GCGTTTACGGCTGATCCCGCTGGGCAGCTAGCGCCGCACCATCCGGGTGCCGGACTCCCTTCCGGCGCCCGGATATTTGCAACACTGGAGCGGTGAGCGAGCGGATCAGGACGCACGTCCGGGTCACAGGGATCGTCCAGGGTGTCGGATTCCGCCCGTTCGTATACTCCCTGGCTTCCGGCCTCGGCCTCGGCGGGCTGGTAGGCAATGACGGCGACGGCGTCTTCGCAGAGGTAGAGGGCGCACCGGAAGCCGTCGCGGCGTTCATGCTCGCGCTCCGCGCCGACGCGCCGCCGCTAGCCAGCATCGACCAGATCACCACGGCGCCGCTGACCCCGGACGGCACGAACACGTTCACGATCGCGCCGAGCCAGTCCAGCGGCCCGCGCCGCACTCTGGTCTCGGCCGACACGGCCACCTGCGATGACTGCCTGGCCGAGCTCGCCGACCCGGCGGACCGGCGGTTCGGCTACCCGTTCATCAACTGCACGAACTGCGGCCCGCGGTTCACGATCGTCACCGGCGTGCCGTACGACCGGCCGCTCACCACGATGGCGGGCTTCGTCATGTGCGCGCTGTGCGCGCGGGAGTACCACGACCCGGCCAACCGCCGGTTCCATGCCCAGCCGACCTGCTGCCCGGCATGCGGGCCGCGGCTGCGACTTGCCGGCGACACCGGCGCCGGGCGTCCTGTTCATCCACTCGAAGCAGCCGCCGGAGTGCTCGCGGACGGCGGAGTGCTGGCCGTCAAGGGCCTTGGCGGCTATCACCTCGCCACTGACGCGCGGAGCGAGCAGGCGGCCGCCGCTCTGCGGGCGCGCAAGCACCGCGAGGACAAGCCGTTCGCGGTGATGGCGGCCGGGCTCGGTCAGGTGCGCAGCCTCTGCGTGGTCGACGACGTCGCGGCTGACCTGCTGACCAGCCGCTCACGACCGATCGTGCTGCTCCCGAAGCTGACTGGCGCCGAGGTGGCTGACGCCGTCGCCCCCGGCAACCGGTACCTCGGGGTGATGCTGCCCTACACCCCGCTGCACCACCTGCTGCTCGCGCAGACCGGCAAGCCCATCGTCCTGACCAGCGGCAACGTGTCCGATGAGCCGATCGCGTACGAAGACGACGACGCTTTCGTGCGGCTGAAAGGCATCGCGGACGCCTTCCTGACCCACGACCGGCCGATCCACATCAGGGCCGACGATTCGGTCGTGCGCCCGTTCGGCCGCCGGGCCTACATGGTGCGGCGGTCCCGCGGTTACGCGCCTGAGCCGCTGCGGGTCGCGACCTCGTTTCCCCGGCACGTTCTCGCGTGCGGGGCCGAGCTGAAGAACACGTTCTGCCTGGCCAAAGGGGACCGCGCGTTCGTCTCCCAGCACATCGGCGACCTGGAGAACGCTGAGACGCTGCGCTCGTTCACCGAGGGGATCGAGCACTTCGGCGCGCTGTTCGAGATCTCGCCGTCGGTGATCGCGTACGACCTGCACCCTGACTACCTGTCCACGAAGTACGCGCTGGCACGTGCCGACGCCGACCCTGAGCTTGAGCTGGTGGGGGTCCAGCATCACCACGCGCACATCGCCTCCTGCCTTGCCGACAATGGCGTCGGCGATCCCGACGAGCGCGTGATCGGGGTGGCGTTCGACGGCACCGGCTACGGCACCGACGGCACGATCTGGGGCGGAGAGTTCCTGCTCGCCGGGCTGGCCGGGTTCTCCCGCGCGGGCCGTCTCGCCCCGGTCCCGATGCCCGGCGGCGCGGCCGCGATCAGGCAGCCATGGCGGATGGCCGCCGCTTACCTGGACGCCGCGTTCGCTGGCGGGCCCGGTGGCCCGCTCGCGGTCGCATCGCGCAATAAGGCGCGGTGGGAGAGCGTGGTCGCGATGGCCAGGCGCGGCATTAACGCGCCGCTCACCTCGAGCGCTGGCCGGCTGTTCGACGCGGTGGCGGCGCTGCTCGGGGTGCGGGACAGCGTGAACTACGAGGGCCAGGCCGCCATCGAGCTGGAGCAGCTCGCCGATCCCGCCGAAACCGGCGCTTACCGGGCCGCTATCGAGACAGGCGAGGTCTTCGACGTGGCCGGCGCCGACCTGGTTCGCGCGGCCGCCGAAGAACTGGCTGCCGGCGTCGCTGCCGAGAAGATCGCGGCAAGATTTCACAACGGGATCGCCCAGCTGATCGTTGATTGCTGCGTGCTGTTGCGGGAGCGGAACGGGCTTGGCATCGTCGCGCTATCCGGCGGGGTGTTCCAGAACCTGGTGTTGCTGCACAACGTCGGCGGCATGCTCGAATCCGCCGGCTTCACCGTGCTCACTCATTCGCGGATCCCGTGCAACGACGGCGGCATCAGCCTCGGCCAGGCCGTCGTGGCCGCTGCCCGCGCCAGCGCCAAGAACACCGATGTGCCACCGGGTGTCTTCTAAGAACGGCAACCCCGGAGGTCCTCTGGTGTTCTATGGCTTGCTTGCCGGAGCGGCTGCAGCGACGGTCAGCCAGTCGAGCCAGGCGTTCATGCCCTCGCCGCTGACCACGGACAGGTGCATGAGGCTGGCGGCCGGGCTGATCCTCGCGAGGTCGGCTGCGTAGCGATCGGCGTCGAAGTCGACGTAGGGCAGCAAATCCACCTTGGTGAGCAAGACCAGGTCGGCCTGCCTGAACATCTGCGGGTACTTCATCGGCTTGTCGGCGCCCTCGGTCACCGCGGCGAGCACCACCCTGTGTGCCTCGCCGAGGTCGAACAGGGCAGGGCACACCAGGTTGCCGACATTCTCGATGATCACGGCTGTGCCCGGCGCCGGATCGAGCTCATCGAGCCCGCGCTGCACCATCGCGGCGTCGAGGTGACAGCCTGCTCCGGTGTTGATCTGCACGACCCTGCATCCGGCCGCGCTGATCCGGCACGCGTCGAGCGCCGTCTCCTGATCCCCCTCGATCACGGCGATGTCCAGTTCACCCGCCAGCGCCTGCGCGCTGCGCTCGAGCAGCGTGGTCTTGCCGGCCCCCGGTGAGCTCATCAGGTTGAGCATGCGGACGCCGCAGTCGGCGAGCCGGCCGCGGTTCCTCGCCGCGATGTCGTCGTTCTTCGCGAGCACCTTCTGCTGCAGCTGAACGGTCCGCGCGTCACCCGGCGGCACGGGGCGCCCGTGCGAGTGGTCATGGTCATGATCGTGCCCTCCCGCCGCCGGGTGCACGACGGCACCGTCGCCCGCGCAGCCACACGTCGTGCACATCTAAGGCCACCTCCACCGACAAGATCCGCAAATCCTGCCCGGACAAGATCGCGACATCGGCGCTGCCGCATGCACAGAGCAGGATCGGCCAGTCGGGCGCGAACTCGGCGCCGCAGGTCCGGCACTGGCAGCTCGCGGCCGGCTCCACGATCTCCAGCAGCGCGCCATCCAGATTCGTGCCCTCGGTGACCAGGTCAAAGCAGAACTTCACCGAGTCGGCAACCACACCTGAGAGCGCGCCGATCTCCAGCCGCACGCTGGTGACCCTGGAACCCGGGACGCGTTCGGCCACCGCGGCCACGACGCCCTCGGTGATCGCTAGCTCGTGCATGCCGGTTCCGCGTCTCAGCAGATGCGCGGCAGCGGGTCGCCGACGAGCAGGTCCACGATCCTCGTGCCGCCGAACGCGGTCCGCAGCTGGACCACGCCCGCCGGGTCGTCCACCACGCGGCCGATCACCGCGGCCCCGGCACCTGCCTCGTGCCCCTGCAGGGCGGCGAGCGCGGCGTCGGCATGCACCGCGTCGACGACGACCACCATCCGGCCTTCGCACGCCACGTACATGGGGTCGATCCCGAGCAGCTCCGCCGCCCCGCGGACCTCGTCTCGCACCGGGATCGCGTCCTCGCTGACCAGGATGCCGACGTCGGCCGCCTTAGCGATCTCGTTGAGAATGGTTGCCACGCCGCCGCGGGTCGCGTCCCGCAGCGCACGGACTCCTGGCGTTTGCGCCAGCAGCGCGCTGACCAGGCCGTTCAGCGGTGCCGTGTCCGAGACCAGGTCGGCCTCGATGTCCAGCTCGCCTCGTGCGAGCAAAATAGTCACGCCGTGGTCGCCGATCGGGCCAGACACGATGATCGCGTCGCCGGGCCGGGCGTTGGCCACGCCGAGATCGACGTCATGGCCGACGAGCCCGACTCCGGCAGTGTTGATGTAACAGCCGTCGGCCTTGCCTCTCTGCACCACCTTGGTGTCGCCGGTGACGATCTGCACGCCGGCGATGTCAGCGGCAACTCGCATCGACGCGGTTATCGTGGTCAGGTCCTCGACCGCGAAACCTTCCTCGAGGATGAATCCCGCTGACAGGTAGAGCGGCGTCGCACCCGCGACGGCGAGATCGTTGACGGTGCCATTGACCGCGAGGTCGCCGATGTTGCCGCCGGGAAAGAACAGCGGCGAGACGACGTAGGAATCGGTTGTCAGCGCCAGCCGCGCCGCGCCGACCTCCAGCTTTGCCGCGTCCTCGAGCGGCTCGAGCTTCGGGTTGCGGAACGCGTCGAGAAAAATCGCCTCGATCAGCGACTGCGTTGCCTTGCCGCCGGCCCCGTGCGACATCGTGATCCGGTCTTCCCTGACGCGCGCGCGAGCGCGCCTGGCCCGCTCGATCCGTTCGAGCACCATCTCCTCGCGCACGGTGCCGGGCAGCGGCTGCGGCGCGCCGCGCCGCTCGGGCGTCTCGTCCTGGCCGGCGTGCTTCTCGTGCTCCTTGAGCGCACGCTCGACCCAGCCCGCGGTCATGGCCGGCGGCCCGGCATGGCCAACGGCACCTTGGTGCGGGTCAGCCTGCCGTAGTTGTAGTAGGCGGCGCACGCGCCCTCTGGCGAGACCATGCAGGTGCCGATCGGAGTCTCCGGCGTGCACGCGGTGCCGAAGACCTTGCACTCCCAGGGCTTGAGCACGCCCTTCAGCACCTCACCGCACTGGCACGCCTTGGGATCAGCGACCCGGACACCGGGGACCTGGAACAAGGACTCCGCGTCGAAGGCCGCATAGTCCTCCCTGACCTTCAGCGCGGAGTGCGAGATGAAGCCAAGTCCGCGCCACTCGAAGTACGGCCGCAGCTCCATGGTCTGGCCGATCGCACGGAGCGCGACCAGGTTCCCGTCCCACGGGACCACCCGGGAGTACTGATTCTCGATCTCGGACCGTCCCTCGGCCAGCTGCAGCATCAGCATGTAAATGGACTGCAGGATGTCCAGCGGCTCGAACCCGGCCACGACCACGGGCCTGCCGTAGTCCCGCGCGATGAACTCATACGGCCGGCAGCCGATCACGGTCGAGACGTGGCCGGGCCCGATGAAGCCGTCCAGGCGCAGGTCCGGTGAGTCGAGAATGGCCTTGATGGCCGGAATGAT
>JBQCGJ010000338.1:0-6680 GCA_051955775.1 Gaiellales bacterium
AGGAAGATCTCCTCCAGGGAGGGCTCGCGGCTGGTCAGCGCCACCACCGGCCGGCCCTGCAGGGCCTGCATCAGCGGCGCCACGCTGCCCGTCACCTCGAATCGCAGCGCGTTGGCGCCGGCGGGCGAGACGTGCATGCCGGGCAGGCCGTCGATGGCGGGCGCCGCCCCCTCGAAGGTGACCTCGATGGTCTGCGCGCTGAGGTGGCGCAGCTCGGCCAGCGTGCCCTGGTCGACCAGCCGGCCCTGGCGCAGGATGCCGACGCGGTCGCACACCGCCTCCACCTCGCTCAGGATGTGCGACGACAGGAACACGGTCTGCCCGCGCCCGCGTGCCTCCTGCACCGTCTCGCGGAACGCCATCTCCATCAGCGGGTCGAGGCCGCTGGTCGGCTCGTCCAGGATCAGCAGGTCGGCCCGGCTGGCGAAGGCCGCGATCAGCTGCACCTTCTGGCGGTTGCCCTTGCTGAGCGCGCGCACCTTCTTGTCCTGCTCGAGCTGGAAGCGCCGGATCAGGGTGTCGCGATAGCCGGCGTCGGTGGAGCCGTGCAGCCTGGCCATGTACTCGAGCGTCTCGGCCCCCGTCAGGCCGGGCCACAGGAACGGCTCGCCGGCCACGTAGGCCAGCCGCCGGTGGGCGGTCACGGGGTTGCTCCAGGCGTCCATGCCGAACAGCCGGGCCGACCCGGCGGTGGGCCGGTGCAGGCCCAGCAGCAGGCGGATGGTGGTGGTCTTGCCGGCCCCGTTGGGCCCCAGATACCCGTACACCTCGCCGGCCGCGATCTCGAGGTCGAGGGCGTCCAGCGCCAGGGTCGAGCCGTACCGCTTGGTCAGACCCTCGGTGTGGATGGCTGCGTCGTCGCTGCCCACCGCAGCGCATCCTACGAGGTGATCAGCGCGTGCGGGTGAAGCGCTGCACAGCTTCCAGCAGCTCGCGCGTCTTGGTCTCGGCCTCCTCGCGGCTGCCCGACGCCAGGGCGCCCGCCACACAGTGGTTGGCGTGATCCTCGAGGAGCTTCTGGGCCAGGCTCTCCAGCGCGGTCGAGACGGCTCCGATCTGGGTCAGGATGTCGATGCAGTAGCGCTCGTCCTCGACCATCCGCTCGATCCCGCGGACCTGGCCCTCGATACGGTGCAGGCGCTTCACCAGCGCTTGCTTGTCGTTCACGTAGCCGTACGTCACGTGCCCTCCTCGGCGGTGCGGATGGATTGGAAGCGGCGCAGCCGCAGGGAGTTTCCGACCACGAACAGGCTGGATCCGGCCATGGCCGCCGAGGCCACGATGGGGTTCAGCAGGCCCGCCATGGCCAGGGGGATGGCCGCCACGTTGTAGATCAGCGCCCAGAACAGGTTTCCGCGGATGGTGCCGAGGGTGCGCCGGGCCAGCCGGATGGCGTCGGCGGCGGCCCGCAGGTCGCCGGACACCAGGGTCAGGTCGCTGGCCTCGATGGCCACGTCGGTGCCGGTGCCGATGGCCAGACCGAGGTCGGCCTGGGCCAGCGCGGGGGCGTCGTTGACGCCGTCGCCGACCATCGCAACGACCTCGCCGGATGCCTGCAGGCGCTCGATCTCGGCGACCTTGCCCCCGGGCGACACCTCGGCCAGCACCTGCTCGATGCCCACCTCGGCGGCCACCCGCTGCGCGGTCTGCCAGCCGTCGCCGGTCAGCAGCACGGGCCTCAGGCCGAGCTTGCGCAGCTCGGCGATGGCCTGGCGGCTGGTCGGCTTGACGCGGTCGGCGACGGTCAGGCCGGCCCGCTGCACGCCGTCCCAGGCCACGACGATGGCGCCGTCGCGCCGCCCCACCTCGACGCGGTGGCCGTCGACCACGCCCTGCACGCCCACACCGGGCGTGTTCCGAAACTCGGTCACCGGGGGCAGCTCGCCCAGCTCGGCCTGTGCGGCGTCGGCGATGGCGCGGCCGATCGGGTGCTCGGAGGCCGCCTCGACGGCTCCGGCCAGTCGCAGCACATCGGCCCGGCCGGCCCCGTTCTGGGGCGTCACGTCGACCAGCCGCATCCGGCCCTCGGTCACGGTGCCGGTCTTGTCCAGCACGATGGTGCCGGCGCGCCGGGTGTGCTCGAGCACCTCGGGGCCGCGGATCAGCACGCCGAGCTGGGCGCCGCGGCCGGTGCCGACCATGAGCGCGGTGGGGGTGGCCAGGCCGAGCGCACACGGGCAGGCGATGATCAGCACTGCCACGGCGGCTGTGAAGGCGGCCTCCGTGGACGCGCCCGCGGCCAGCCATGCGATCAGGGTGGCCAGCGAGAGTGCGAGCACGATCGGCACGAACACCGCCGATACGCGGTCGGCCAGGCGCTGTACGGGAGCCTTGCCGGATTGGGCGCGGTCGATCAAACGCACGATCTGGGCCAGCGCGGTGTCGGCGCCGACGCCGGTGGCGCGCACGACCAGCCGGCCGTCGGTGTTCAGGGTGGCGCCGGCCACGCGCGAGCCGGGGGCCACGTCGACCGGCACGGGCTCGCCCGTGAGCAGCGACTGGTCGACGGCGGACTGGCCTTCCTCGACCTCGCCGTCGGTGGCGATCCGCTCGCCGGGGCGGACGACGAAGCGGTCGCCGACGACCAGCTCATCGATCGGCACGACCGTCTCCCGGCCGTCGCGCAGCACGCGTGCGTCGCGTGCGCCGAGCTCCAGCAGCTGCCTGATGGCCTGGCCGGACCGGCGCTTGGCGCGGGCCTCCAGGTAGCGGCCGAGCAGGACGAGGGTGGTGATCCCGGCGGCCACCTCGAAGTCCGTGTCGGCGTTCAGGCCGGCGGCGAGCACGACCGCCGACCATGCCCAAGCGGCCAGCGTGCCCAGCGAGATCAGGGTGTCCATGTTGGCGGCGCCGTGGCGGGCGGCCCGCAGCGCCGTGGTGTGGAACCCCAGCCCGGCCCAGAACACGACGGGCGTGGCCAGGACGAGCGAGACCCATTCCCAGCCGGTGAACTGCGTTCCCGGCGCCATCGCCAGCACGGCCAGCGGCGCGGTCAGCACGGCGGCGCCGATCAGCTTGCGGCGCAGGCCGGGCAGCGGCTCGTCGTGGTGGTGATGACCTCCGCCTGCCGCGGCCCCGGGGGGCGCTGTCTCGTGGGCGTGGTAGCCGGCGTGCTCGACCGCGCCCACCAGTCGCTCGACGTCGAGGTCGGGCGGGCAGTGCACGGTGGCCTGCTCGGTGGCCAGGTTGACGGTGGCATCGACGCCGTCGAGCTCGTTCAGGCCGCGTTCGACACGCACCGCGCAGGACGCGCAGTGCATGCCCTCGATGGCCAGCCGGAGCTCCCGGCGAGAGTCGGGGGAGGTTGTTGCGCCCATGGCCGCAGCATACCACCGTGGGGTATATGGATTCGGATGGAGGACTTGCAGGGAGTCGAGCCTCGGTGACCCACGCCGCCCGACACGCACGGGTCGCCACAAACGGCCGCCCGCGTCAATCCCCACCTTGGAGTGCTGTGTTCCGCGCGCCTTGCGGTACACCGCATACGCAGAGGTGACGGTTTTGCAAAATGCGCCGTGACACTCCTTCTCAAGCGCGATGTCGTGTCGTATGGTGAGTCCACGCCCCGCCGGCGGAACGGGGAAGCGCCAACCAATACTCGACGGCCACGCGCGCCGACCCCGCGCGCCGATCGGCCGATCATCGAAGGAGCGTCCACGTGGCGGAATCCACCGTGCTCGTCGTCGACGACGAGCCCAACATCGTCGACTTCCTGTCCGAGAACCTGAGGGCTGACGACTTCGTGGTGCTGACCGCGGCCAGCGGTTCGGAGGCCATTACCCTGCTCACCGAAACGCGGCCGGATGTCGTCCTGCTGGACATCATGCTTCCCGACATCAGCGGCCACGAGGTATGCCGCATCGTGCGCGGAGGTGACAGGGTCACCGACCGGTGGGATCCAGACGTGCCGATCATCATGCTGTCCGCCAAGGCCGAGCACACCGATCGCGTACGCGGGCTGACGCGCGGCGCTGACGACTACGTCACCAAGCCATTCCACTACCCGGAGTTGCTGGCCCGAATCGGCGCGATCCTCAAACGCGTGGCGAAGGCTCGCGAGCGGCACTTGGTGCGCGTCGGCGAACTGGTCGTGAACACGATGTCGCGCGAGGTCACGCTGGGTGGGATTCAGGTGGGGCTCTCCGCCAAGGAGTTTCAGCTCCTGGCCACGCTGGCCGCCGAGCCGGAGCGGGTGTTCGAGAAACAGGAGCTCCTGGAAACGATCTGGGGTTTCCGCTCGCCCGGCCGCACCCGGACGCTGGATTCGCACGCCAGTCGCCTGCGCCAGAAGCTCGCCGCATACTCCGACGAGACCTGGGTGGTGAACGTCTGGGCCGTCGGCTACCGGCTCAACCGCCCGGCATGATGAGCCCGCTGACCCGCGTGCTCGACCGCTCGAGGGGCGGCCGCGAAGAGTCCGAGCGGCTGGCCCGGCGAGTCGAGGACATGGCCGAGCGGCTCGCCCGCGAGGAGCACAAGCGAGCCAGCGTGATCGGCCGCGTCAGCCACGAGCTGCGCACTCCGCTGACCGTGATCAAGGGCTACGTGTACACGCTCCAGCGCGGCGAGTCCGACCCGGACAAGCTGCGCAAGCTCGACATCATCGCCGGCGAGTGCGAGCACCTGGCCTATCAGGTCGAGCAACTGCTGGAGCTGTCGCGCTCACGCGCCGGTGAGATGCGCGTGTCGTGGGAGACGTTCGAGCTGCGCCCGTGCGTCGAGGAGGTGGTGGAGCGCCTGCAAACCATCCCCGCACAGCGAGGCGTCGAGCTGGAGTTTGTGTGGAACGCCGGCCGAGAACTGGTGCGCGGCGACCAGAATCGCCTGCGCCAGATCTTCGCCAACCTGATCACGAACGGCAGCCGCTACGCGCCCCCGGGGAGCACGCTGACGGTGTGCGCCGAACGAGAGGACGGCGAGATCGCCGTGTCCGTGGAGGATCGCGGGCGGGGGATCGCGGAGTCCGACCTGCCGTACATCTTCGACGAGTTCTTCCAGGCGGGCGCGCGCAGCGAGCCCGGCGCGGGGCTGGGCCTGGCCATCGCCCGCGAGCTGGCCGAGGCGCACGGCGGCGCGATCGATGTTCGCAGCACGGTCGGAGCCGGCACCTGCTTCACCGTCCGCCTGCCCGTGTGGGAGGGGGCGTGAGCGCCCATCCCGCGCGCCGGCTCCAGGTCGTTGCCTCTGCGGCAACGGACGACCGGCCGGCCATCGTTCCCACATCTCCCGACTCCACGGATCGATACACGTCTCAGCTTCCCGGTCTCGGGGGACGATTCGTGGCATCCCTCGCCGATGAAGCGGGGCGGCTCGGGTGGACCGCCGTCGAGACGGCGGGGCTGCTGGCCGCCGCGGAGGAGCGTTGTGCACTGTGGATCCTCACCGGCCGGCGGCTTCACCGCGAGCCGCGCGTGTGCAGATGGCGAAACGGCCGGTTGACCGATGCCGAGGGCGGCGTGGAGGCGCTGGCGGCTGCCGCGGCAGGTGCGCCGGCCCGGACATCCGTGTGTCTGGCGGCGGTGTCGGGTAGGCGCCGCCCGCCGCGCTCGATCATCTCCACGCTGGCGCGCAGCGGTGCGCGGATCGGCCGCGTGACGGGCGGGGTGGCCGACGAGCTGGAGGTCACGTGGGCGGTCGAAGTGCTGATTGCTCCCGCGCTCGCGCCCCGCGGGATGGCTGGGCTGCGCGAGCGGATCGCCGCGGCGCCGCGGTGTGCGTGGTGCCGCATCCCGGTGCTCGGCAGCTCGTGCCCGCGCTGCCGCGAGGCCGCCACGTGACCCGGCACCGGCGGCGCGCGATCGGATGGGTACTGGTCGCCGGCGTGCTCGGGCTGATCGCAATCGTCCGTGGTGGCGGATCTCCCGCCGCGCCGGCGCAGCCGCTCGCTCAGGTGGTCGTGGCCGCCCGCGCGTTGCCCGCCGGCGCGCCCATCCGCGCCGCGGATGTGATTCTCCGGCGGGTGCCCGCCGCTGGCCTGAGCACGCATGAGGTGACCGACCCTGCGGCCGTCGTGGGTCGCCGCCCGGCCGTCGGTCTTCCGGCGGGCTCCCCGATCATGGATGCCGAACTGGCAACCGCATCGGCGCCGCCAGACGCTCGGGACGTCGCGATCCGGCTGGATGACCTGGCCGGTGCCCCTTCCGAGGACATGGCCGGCGGCCGGGCCGACCTGTATCTGACACGCAGCGGCCGGGCCGGGCCAATCCAGCGGGTGTTGTCCGGCGTCCTGGTGGTGTCGGCAACGCACTCGGCAGACGGGTCGGTCGCCACCCTTCGCCTGCCGCCGGGGATGGTCGGCCGTGCGATCTCCGCCGAGCGCGCGGGCCAGTTGCGCCTGGTGGCCGTCACTCCGGGGTCACGGGGTTGACCGCCGATCGTCCGGCCCGCTGCGTGCTGGTGACCGCCGATCGTGAGCTCGCGGCCACCGTCGCCGACCAGGTGCTCCGGATGCCGGGTGCCGACCTGATCGCCACGCTCGAGCCCGCCCGTGCGCTGGCCGCTCCGCCCGCCTGCGAGGTTGTGCTGGTCGGCGACCATCACGACCGGCCGGCATCGGCCCTTGCCGCGGAGCTGGCTGCGTCGTCGCCGGCCGGTGTGGTCGTGCTCGCGCGTGAGCTGGACGTGGCCACCTACCGCTCCGCGCTGGCCGCCGGGGCACGCGCCGTGGTGGGCGTGCCGCC
>JBQCGJ010000339.1:0-2528 GCA_051955775.1 Gaiellales bacterium
GGTCCTGACCTCGTGCGCGGACAGGTCCACGACCAGGTTCCCGTCGGTGATGGAGCCGAGGTCGAGCTTGTCTGGCAGGCCGGCGCCCCGGGACCTGCGCAGCACCGAGCGTACGCGCAGGGCCAGCTCACGCGGGCTGAAAGGCTTGGTGACGTAGTCGTCCGCCCCGGTCTCGAAGCCGACCAGGCGATCGGTCTCGTCCCCGAGGGCGGTCAGCATGACCACGGGGATCGGCCAGCGGGCCCGCAGCCTGCGGCACACCTCGAGGCCGTCCATCCCGGGCAGCATGAGGTCGAGGACCACGAGATCGGGCGGCTCTTCTGCCACCCGGCGCAGCGCCTCGTACCCGTCGTGCACGCACTCGACCGTGTGGCCGTCGCGCACGAGGTAACGTCCAACGACATCCGCCACCGTGGGATCGTCGTCGACGACGACGATGCGCCCCGGCGGATCGGGGTTGCTCACCAAAGGATTTCCCGTCCTGTACAAAAGTCAATGATTACGCCTCCACGGTAAGACGTGAACAGCCTGTGAAGCCAGTAAACAGATCGAAAGCGTCACGACTCCGTAAGCACAGTGACGATTGTGTGAGATCCGGCCTGATCGGCGCTGAACCAGCCCCGCGAGATTCCGCCCTGGGTTAACACTGAGGGATGCTTCGCGCCGCCGGAGAGCGGCAGGCGCGATCGAGCGATCGCGGCCGGCATCCGACTTGCCCCGCGGTCATCCATGGTCGAAGGGTAGGAGGTCCGCGTGATCGGCGAACTCTACGAGCACGCGCTCGCCGGCTGGGCGCGGCCGGAGATCGAGCACGCCGACGGCAGCCGCAGGCCGCTGCTGGTGGACGGCTGGCTGAACGAGAGTCCCGGTGACAAGTCCATCCTCGACCGCTGTGAGGGTCCGACCCTCGACATCGGCTCAGGTCCCGGCCGGCTGACCGTCGCTTTGTCCGAACGGGGTATCCCCGCGCTCGGCATCGACATCACGCCCTACGCAGTGGGCCTGGCCCGTTCTTCGGGTGCGCTGGTCCTGCTGCGTGACGTCTTCGACCGCGTGCCGGGGACCGGGCGGTGGACCACGGTGCTGCTGGCGGACGGGAACATCGGGATCGGCGGCGACCCGGCCGCGCTGCTCCGCCGGGTGGCCGAACTGCTCGCGCCCCAGGGCCGCGCCATCGTCGAGCTCGAGCCGCCCGGATCGCCGCTGCGCCAGGAGCAGGTCAGGCTCTGTCACGCGGGCTCGACCAGCGCGTGGTTCCCCTGGGCCTACGTCGGCGCCGACCACATCACCGAGGTGGCCAACGACGCCGGGCTCGGCGAGGTCGAGATCTGGACGGTCGACGGCCGGTGGTTCGCCTCGATCGGCGGCTGCACGGCCTGTGCCGAACAAGCCGTCATCGCGCTGTAAAGACATGCTGACCGCTCCGCCCGCGGATGACGCATCCGCCCAGATGGATGGCACTCGCAACATGAACGGAAAACTGAGGGTGGCCGCCGTCGTCGCGGCCCTGGTGGTGCTGGCCGGCCTGGTGCTGCTGATCGTGCGCCCGAGCCTCGACCCGGCGCGGATGCGCCCGCTGCCGCTGATCGCCGGCGCGTGGATGGTGTTCCTCGCCGCCGCGTGGCTGCTGCGCAAGATGCCCCGGCGGACCGCGGTGGCGCTCATCCTGCTCGGCGGCATCGCCGTCCAGCTGGCGGGGGTGTCCGCCCCGCCGAAGCAGAGCAGCGACCTGTACCGCTACGTCTGGGACGGCAAGGTGCAGGCGGCGGGGATCGACCCGTACCAGTACGTCCCCACCGCTACCCAGCTCACCGGGCTGCGGAACGACTTCCTGTTCTATCCCAAGGCGAAGTACTGCGCCTCGCCCGGCTACGTCGACCGCCACCCGGCGGCCGAGCTCACGGCCGGCTGCACCCGGATCAACCGGCCGACCGTGCCGACCATCTACCCGCCGGTGGCCGAGGCGTACTTCCTCGGGGTGCACTACCGGCCCGCCGGGAGCGACTCGTCCACGCCGATCCAGGCCACCACGGCGCTCGCGGCCATTCTCGTCACGGTGCTGCTGCTGTTCGCCCTGGGCCGGCTGGGCCGGGACGTGAAGATGGCGGCCCTGTGGTCGTGGTGCCCGACGGTGGCCCTGGAGGCAGGAAACAGCGCCCACGTCGACGTGATCGCGGTCGGCATCGCGGCGGTGGCGATCCTCGTGCTGGCCACGGCGCGTACCAGGGCCCGGACGGCGCTCGGCGGCGCGCTGCTCGGCCTGGCCATCGCGACCAAGATGACGCCCGTGCTGGTCGTGCCCGCGGTCCTGCGCCGCCGCTGGGTGACGGTCGCGGTGTCGGCGGGCAGCGCGTTCGTCGTCGTCTACATCCCGCACGTGCTCCGGGTCGGCGGCAAGGTGGTCGGCTTCCTGCCCGGTTACCTCCAGCAGGAGAACTACACCAGCGGGACCAGGTACGGGATCGTCGGCCTGTTCGTCACCGGACCGCTGGCCAGCGTGGTGGCCGTGCTCATCCTGGCCGCGATCG
>JBQCGJ010000340.1:0-7167 GCA_051955775.1 Gaiellales bacterium
GGGGCGGGCCCCCTCTCCTTCGCAAAGTTGGCGCCACCGCCGGTGGGGGTGGCGTGGGGGGCGCGCTGGTCGCGCTTGAGCCGGGGGGCGGAATCTGCCCCCCCGAGGCGTGGTGCTCAGCTCACGACGGGCAGAGGTTGCCGCTGACTGCCTTCTGGAAGTCCTCGGCGCGCCTCGTGGTCGTCCATCCGGCTGCCGGGTACGTCACGAACAACACGTGCGTGCCGTACTCGGTGGCAGAGGATCCGCCAAACGTGCGGATCGTGCCGGGGATGTGGGTGCCGCCCTGCTGGAGCCAGCAGTGTCCACCCTGACGGGTCGTCGTGTAGATGGGATAGAAGCGAGCGCCCGGGGGCGGGTTCACGCAGTTCGCCCCGGTCAGCGCGTCGCATTGGGTCGTCGGGTTGCCGGGCTCGCCGCGCTCGATGCGGGCCATGTCGTTCTCGAACAGCACCGACTCCAGCTTCTTGTCGCCGGTGGTGGGAACGGTGAACTGCACCGGCCGCGCATGCAGCTTCTGGTCGAGGGCAGCGTTCTTGAACGTGCCCGGCCAGTCGAACTGATACGACGGCCCGTCGAAGTCACCGTCGTCGAGCGTGCAGCCGATGATCGGGAACCTCGCTCCGAACTGCGAACCGTCGAGGCAGCCGAAGTCGTCGCCGTCCAGCGCCGAATCATTCGCGCCGGGGCTGGTGCACGCTCCGGTCGAAGAATCGACGGCGTTGCAGTACTCGAAGTGACCGATCTCATCCGAGAAGGCCACGTTGTAGGTGTGGGCCGACCAGGTGTTGCCGCGAGCCACGGCCGAGTTGTACTCGGGGTGGAACGCGTATGGCCGGACGTGGCACGTGCTGGCGTTCGGCTGGAACAGGATCTGGCCGAACCCGTTGGCCTTGCTGGCCGTCATCGACCCGTGCGCATGCGTCGTCAGGTCAGTGATGTCGGCGCGCTCGCCCGCCGGCGTGTCGTGCAGGTGGACGCGGATCAGGTCCCCGCCGTTCATCAGCAGGTCCTTCTTGTAGTTCGGGTTGAGGCCTCTGAACGTCGGGTCGTCGGACAGGAACAGCGGGTTCGCCGGCGCCTGGGACTTGCCGCTCTTGGTCACGTACGCCCAGTTGACCGGCTCGAGCCCGACCAGAAAGTGATTGTCCAGGCAGTCGCTGTTGTTCACCGCGCCGGTGTTGGCGTTGTCGCTGAAGCTGGCGATCGTCATGTTGGCGCACCACTGCGTGCGGCTGCAGCCGTATCCGGCGAACTGCGGCACCCAGCCAGGCGCGTAGAACTGCAGCTCCATGTACGCGTTGCCGGGATGCTTGCCGATGTAGAACTGCGACTTCGGATCGGTGCTCTTGAACTTCGCGTTGTAGTCGCTGTTGGCCTTGCAGACGTGCGTGAAGTTCGGATCGGACTGAGAGTCGCACATCGTCAGGCCGAGCCAGAACGTCGACCGCTGCTGGAAGTTCCAGGTGCCGCCCTTGCCGTTCTGCTTGGGCGGAGTCGGCGGATCCTTCGGAATCCGCAACGTGTAGGTCAGGTCAGCCCCGCCCGTACCCGGCCGGTGCGAGCGGAACATCACCGACGGCTCGTCGTGGCCGGTGTAGCTGCCGTTGTCGCCGATCGAGTGGTACGGGTCTATGCACAGGAACGGCCTCTCCTGGCACAGACTCTCGGTGTAGGTGTCGCCACGGGCTACACCCGCGGACGCCGATACCGCGATCACGGGAAGGATCGCCAGTACCAGCGCGAGCATTCGTTTCACAATCGTCCCCCCTTGTAGGACCGGCGCCGACCCTACATGACAAGGGCCAGCTTGACAAGTTCCGCGTATTGCCTGCCTGGTCCAGCTTTCCCCGTCGCGCGGGTTTAAAGTCACGCGATGATCACCGTGCACCTGCCGCCGGGCTCGGCGCTCGATCCGGCCCGCCTGGCCGACCTGCCCACGCCGTGCCTGATCGCCGACCGCGCGGCCATCGAACGGAACCTCGCGGAAGCCGCGCGGCAGGCCGCGGGCACCAGCCTGCGCCCCCACTTCAAAGCGCACAAGTGCACCAGGCTGCTGCGGCTTCAGCTCGCCCAGGAGGGCTGCAGGTTCACCGGCGCCACCTGCGCCACAGCCGGCGAGGCGAGGGCAGTCGTCGCCGCCGGGGTGCAGGACGTGCTCGTCGCCAACGAGGTGGTCGACCGCGAGCCGCTGGACGCGATCGCGGCGCTTGCGGCGACCGCCACGCTCACCGTGGCGGTGGACTCAGAAGGAGGCCTCGAGGCGCTGGAAGCGCGCGCGGCCGCCGCCGGCACCCGGGTCGGGGTGCTGGTCGACATGGACGTGGGCCAGCACCGCTGCGGCATCGCTCCCGGTGACCCGATGGTGCTGGAGCTGGCGCGCCGGGCCGCCTCCTCGGCGTCGCTCGAGCTGCGCGGGCTGATGGGATACGAGGGCCATGCCCAGCACGAGCCCGACCTCGCGGCCAGGACGGCGCTGGCTGCGTCAGCGGCCGAGACGCTGGCCGCGGAACGGGAGCGCCTGACCGGCGCCGGCCTGACCTGCGCGGTGGTGTCGGGGGGCGGTACGGGCACGCTCGCGGCACACGGCCGGCTCGGTGTCCTGACCGAGGTCCAGGCGGGCTCGTACCCCCTGATGGACGAGCAGTACGGCGAGATCGGGGTGGGGTTCAGGAGCGCGCTGTGGTGCCTGGCCAGCGTGATCTCGGTGCGCCCGGGGTGGGCGGTCGCGAACGCCGGCATGAAGGAGCTGTACGGCGAGGACGGCCCGCCCCGAGTGGAGCTGTCCGGCGCCCGCGTCCGCGGCGGGCTGAGCGACGAGCACGCCGAGCTGGATCTGTCGGGCGGTGCCACGCTGGGTCTGGGCGACCGTGTGCTGCTGGCTCCCCGCCACATCGATCCCACGCTCAACCTGCACCCGCACCTGTTCGTGTGCGGGGACGGCGGCGAGATCGAGCAATGGGAAGTTGACGGTCGCCTCGGTCCCATGCGTCGTTGCCATTCGGCATGACGGTGTAGGATGAAAGAACGTGGGACGTAGCAGGCCAACACACGTATCGGACCCCCGGGAACGGGGCGCCCGCATCAAGGATGTGCGTACCGGGCAGGGGCTGTCGCTGCGCGACGTGGCCTTCCCGGGATGCTCGGCGTCATTCCTGTCACGGGTCGAAGCGGGCCTGCGTGTGCCCTCGACGCCGGTGCTGATCCAACTCGCCGGCAAGCTCAGCGTTCCACCCGAGCAGCTTCTGGGCCGCCGGGTCGACGGCCGCGTCGGGGAGTCGGCCATCGCGGCCGCCGAGGTGGCCGCCCGACTGGGGGACGAGAGCGCCGACCGGATGCTGGACGAAGTGCTCGAGGAGGCTCGAGAGCTGGACGACACCGCCGCCGAGAGCCGGGTGCTGGAGCGCATCGGCGAGCTCGCGCGCGAGCGCCGCCAGCTCGACCGAGCGGTCGAGCTGCTGGAGCGGGCGCTGGCCTGCGACCCCGCCACCGGCCCGCGGGAGCGGCCGAGCCTGCATCGCTCGCTCGGCCGGGCGTACGCGGACCGCGGCGACCTGAGCCGGGCGATCGCCGTGCTGGAGGTTGCATTCGACGATGCCTCAAGCGAGCCCGTCGACCCGGCCCTGATCGCGCAGTTCGGTATCCACCTCGCCAATGCGTTCACCGACCAGGGGCGATTTGCCGAGGCCGAGCAGGTGCTGGCTGCGGTGCTGCGTCATGAAAGCTCGCTGTCGGGGACGAACGCCCTGCGTGTCGAGTGGGCGCTGGCCCGGACATACGCGGAGGAGGGCCGGCTGGCGATCGCGGAGACGTACACCAGGCGCGTGCTGGCGCGGATGGAAGTCGCTGAGGAGACCATGCTGGTTGGACGCACGCACCTGCTGCTGGCCGGTGTGCTGCTGGAGCGGCAACGAATTGACGACGCCGTTCCACACCTCGATCAGAGCGAGCGCCTGCTGCCGGAGGAGGCGGCGGCCGAGCACGCCCAGCTGTCGCTCGACCGGGCGCGGGTGGCTCTGGCCACCGGCGACGCGGACGCGGCGGAAGGGCACGCGCGCGAGGCGCTGAATCGCAGCGAGGTCGCCGAGCCCGGGCACGCCGGCGCCGCGTACGGCATGCTGGCCGAGGTCGAGCTCGCCCGGTCGAATCTCGACGATGCCCGATTTCTGTGCCGAGAGGCGCTCGAGCTGATGTCCGGAGCGGCGACGCCCGTGCTGCTGGCGCGCGTGTACGACGTGCTTGCCGCGGTCGAGGAACGGGCGGGCAACCTGGAGGCCGCGCTGGCCGCGTTGCGCGCGCGCCCTGCGGTGTGGGCCGAAGAGTCCCGCCTGCAGGACTGACACTCCCTCCGAGCCTCCGCTGTCGCGGCCGACCGGGGAAATTCTCGACTCCTTCTGTTAGCGAACAGTTCAGATTGCCAGAACATGTGGACTGCTGACGAGGTACCGGCTAGACTCGTGTACGTGGGCAAGGCGCGAATCCATGTCTCCATTGAAGAGAGTTTGCTGGAAGCCTTGCGGGCTCGGGCGACCAAGATGCGCTGTCATCAATCGGACGTCATCACACAGGCACTCTCGCGCGAGTTGAGCCTGGAACTGTTCGACCAGACGGTGGAAGGCCGACTCGACGTGGTCGAGGCGCAGCCGTCATCGTTGGGGGCAGAAAACGGTCACCCCGCCGCGGAGCGGAAGTCGCAGCCGTCCGCGATCGGCCAGGTCGAAGAGCCCACACCCGCGGCTCGCTGACGCCGCGCTAACAGGCGCTCAGGATGTGGAGCTGGCCGGCGGGGATGGTCGTGGTGCGGCCCTGCGAGCGCCCCGTCACCGTGACCGGGTAGGTGCCCGGCACCGGGCACACGCCGTGCCAGCGAATGATGCCGAATCCCCCATGCGGGCCGGTGATCGTCCGGTGCATGGTGCGGTGCGTGCCGTTCGACAGGGTCAGGTGCATGGTGACTGTGACATTCGCGTCCCAGCCGACGCCGTCCCAGGCCCAGTTCAGGCCGGATCCGTTGGACGAGGCCGTCCAGCAGGTGAAGCTCTCGACGAACACAACACGGCGGCGGAGGTGCAGGCCGTTGTCTGACACGGTGACGGTGCGGTTCCCGGCCGTCTGCGGAGGCACGGTGAAGCTGCCGCTGGCCGTACCGGCGGAGTCGGCGGTCAGCCTGTGGACATTCCGCGAGCCCATCTTGACCAGAAGCGCCGCGGACGCGGGATAGCCGAAGGCGTTGACCTTCACGATGTCCGGAACGGGCCTGTGGATCTGATTGCACAGCGGGTCGTACGGGGTGACCGTGATTGGGCTGACCGTGATCGTCGGGGTGACCTGATAGGAGGCCGAGGCGGAGTGCCCCCTGGCGTCCACGGCCCGCACGTGGTGGGTGCCGAAGGCCGCCCGCGGCACGGAGATGGTCACCGAAAACGAGCCGGTCCCGCTGGTGGTGCCGCTCCCCCGTGCGGTGCCGTCGAACTGCACGGTGACCGACGCCGCGCCCGCGAACCCGGAGCCCTTGACGACGATCTTCGACCCCGGTGGGCCGGTGGCTGGGATCAGGCTGACGTGCGCGGCCCGTGGAGCCGCACCGGCGGAGGTGGCGATCGCCGTGGACGCGGGCGCGGCGACGCAGACGGCGATGGCAAGCATCGCAGCCGGTCGGGGCCAGGTCATCGCGCCCCCAGGCCCTGCAAGACCCACCTCATGCCCTCCAAGGTACACCGGAGTTCCACGCTATGCGACCCCCCGAATGCTTATTCGGGCGCCCCGCACGAGCAGGAACAGCGGGGGCACGCACAGCACCGCCGCCGTCATGAAGGCTGCCTGCGGGGACACCGCCTGGGCGAGGATGCCCATGGCCAGCGGAGCGGCTGTGAACCCGATCGCCCACACGGCGCCCTGCAGTCCGTTGACCACCACGTGGGCCACGCCGGCGGCGTCGGCGCCCGCCGACGACAGCGGGAAGATCGCTGCGCCGGCGACGGCGAACACGGGGCTGGAGACGACCAGCAGGCCGAGCTGGACCGCGATCCGGGGGTGCGGCGCCAGCAGCAGCGGAGCGCACACGATGCCGATCGTCGCCCCCAGCGCGACCACCGCGGCTCCGACCCGGTCGACGGCCCGGCCGCCGATCGGGCCGGCGATCGAGCCGAGGATCGCGCCCGAGGTGATGGCCGCCGCGATCACCGCCGTGGTCACCCCCAGCCGGCCCAGTTCCAGCGGCACCAGCAGGTCGATCGTCCCGAACGCCAGCGGGTCGATCACCGCAACGGCCAGCGCGGCCTGGGTGAACGGCTGGCCGGCCGCCGCGCGCAGCGAGCCCCACACGTCGGGCTCCGCTTCCACGGCCACGCCGGCCGGCGCCAGCGCCGTCCACACGACGCACACCGCGCTCACCACCGCCACCAGCAGGAATGCCGGTTCGACTCCGATCCACGCGGCCAGCGCTCCCACGCCCGGCCCCGCGATGGAGCCGGCGGACAGCAGGCCCATCACGATCCCCGACTCCCGCCCCCGCCTGCCCTCGGGCGCGTTCTCGGTCACCCAGGCCATCGACGACGTCCAGATGGAGCCGCTGGCCACACCCTGGATGAACCGGGCGGCGTCGAGCACGACCGCGTTGGGCGCCAGTGCAAACACGATGGTGGCGGCCATCATGATCAGCGACGAGGCGAGAGCGATCGGCCGCGCACCCAGCCGCGGGACCAGCACGATGCAGGCCAGCGACACCACCGGCACGGCGGCCGGGTAGGCGGCCACCAGCACGGCCGACCCGATCGTGCTCATGTGAAAGCGGTCGGCGTAGGTCGGAAGCAGCGGGATGACGGCCAGGTACAGCGCCGCGTCCACGAACATCGCCAGCCCGACGGCGAACGTGATGCGCCGGCTGGGCTGCATCAAGCCAGCCTATCGGGCGGCTGAGCGCCGGAGGCGCAGGATCCGGGTGCGCCAGGCAAGAAACACCGGTACCGGGTACACGAGCGCGGCCTTTACAAATCTCCTAGGTCGCGAGTGCCTCGGCCGGGGTGGATTTGTAAAGGCCGGGCTCGTGTACCCGGTACCGGTGTTTCTTGCCTGGCGCACCCGCATCCTGCGCCTCAGGCGCTCAGCCGCCCGATAGGCTGGCTTGATGCAGCCCAGCCGGCGCATCACGTTCGCCGTCGGGCTGGC
>JBQCGJ010000341.1:0-2507 GCA_051955775.1 Gaiellales bacterium
CCCGCGTGACCCGGCGCGGTCCCCAGTCGCCGGGCTGCCGGTCGCTGAAGCACATCATGTGGTAGCGGCCGCCCGGCGCGGTGGCGGCGCGCAGACTGTCGACATAGGCAACACGATCATCGTCGTCGAACACGTGGAACAGTCCGCTGTCCAGGACGGTGTCGAACTGCTCCCCCAGGCGCTCGAGCTCAACGGCGTTCCAGACCAGGAATCTGGCCTCGAGCCCACGATCGCGCGTCTTTCGCTCGGCAATCGCGATGGCCGCCGGGGCGCTGTCCACGCCCACCGCGGGCAGGCCCCGCTGCGCCGCCATCAGCGCGTGCTCGCCGGTGCCGCAGCCGACGTCCAGCACCCGGCCCACCAGCCCGCCGGCATCGGCAAGCCTGACGAACGCGGGCTGTGGACGGCCGATGTCCCACGGCGCCTGCCCGGCGTAGCTGGCGTTGAAGTCCTCGATTGTGCGCCGGCGATGGCCGGGTGGGCCCTGCTCCATCACCCCACGTTAGCGGCTCAGCAGCCGTATGTGGGAAGCGACCTGGCCGGCGCCGAGGTGATGTGGAAGGCGCCGTCCACGATGGGTGTGACCGTGAAGTCCCCCGCGTCGTTCAGCAGGCACGTGGCGCGCTCTGACACCGGCGACCAGCGCCTCGCCGACCAGCCGTTCCGGGCCACCCGCAGGCCGCCGATCTTGACGTCGAAGTGCGAGCTAGTGGTGTTCTCGTACTGCTCCGCACCGAAGTACACGTCCCGCGCATAGCCCTGCCCGAGGTGATGCGGGCGGCCGAACGGTCGGCCGTCGATGTACGCACACCAGTCGCCCCACCCCGCGCAACGGGCGACCGCCAGCGTGTGAGCCTCGCCCGGTGCAACCGGCGGGCCCCAGCGGCAGTGGTATGCGCCCGCCGTCTCCCACTCGACGCTGATCCGAAGCCGGTGTCCGCCGTCGCCGCAGTCGTCGACCCCGGGCGTGGCGGCGCCCTCCAGGTCGTACCCGATCTGGATCAGCGTGGAGGCGCTGGGCTCGACGTCGAGCGACGTGTAGATCGCGTTGCCCGGCGCGGTCGTCCAGGGGCCGACGGCCTGGAACCGGGCCCGGACAGCGCGAATCTTGCAAACATCGGACGGGCAGCTGTGGCGCGTCCACACCTCGCGCTGGCCCCAGTTGTTGGCCCTGGCGACGCCGGCCCCTGCCGCGACCAGGATCAGCGACGCGGCCAGCAGCGCGAGGCTGAGGCGGGGCGCACGGAACCCGCGCAGGGATGATCGACCGATGGTGCCCACACCCAATTGATCGGCCGGCTCCAGGTCCGGCTTGACCGGGTCCTGCGATCCCGGGCTGGCAGCCGGGCCGCGCTACGATCCGGCCGATGATCACCAGGATCACGGATGTTCCTGACAACGTGATCGCCTTCAGCGCCGGCGGCAAGGTGACCGGGCCGGAGTATCACCAGTTCGTCGACCCGGTGCGCGAGGCGCTCGCCCGTGGCGAGACGGTCAACTACCTGTTCGTGACCGAGCCGGACTTCGCGGGCATGGACATGGCCGCCCTGTGGCAGGACGTCAAGGCCGCGGGCTCGATCGGCCTTCGGCATCGCGGCGATTGGGGCCGGTTCGCCGTCGTCACGGACAAGGACTGGATCCGTCACGGAATCAGCGTCTTCGGCTGGGTGTACGCCGGCGAGCTGAAGGTGTTCGAGCCGGGCGAGCTCGACCAGGCAAAGACCTGGGTTGCAGCCGCGTCCTGACGCACCGCGAGGCCGCCGAGGACGACCTGGGAGAAGTGGGACCCCGGCGGCGACGCGGAATGCGGTTCACCTCACAGGACGTTCGCGAACACGGAAATCTTCCCGCGTCGTGTGCGAAGCTGTGCTCCGATGAGCGCACGGGTGCAGACTGTCGAGCTCGGCGCCGGCCGGCGGGCCACGTATGAGGTGATCGGCAGTGGTGAGCCGGCACTGATGCTGCCGGGAGGGCCGGGGTACGCGGCGAGCTACATGCGGTCCACGGCCGAGCTGTTCCGGGATGTGTGGAGCTGCTATCTGATCGATCCGCACGGGTCGGGCGGGTCGACCCCGCCCGCGGATCCCGCCCAGTACTCGCCGGAGGGCCACGTCGCGTTCTACGAGGAGGTACGCGCCGCCCTCGGCCTGCCGGGGGTGACCGTGATCGGCCACTCGTTCGGAGCGACCACCACCCTCACCTACGCAGCGCTTCAACCCCGGGCTGTCAACCGGGCCATCGCGCTGGCGCCGTTCGGGCTGGGGACCGAGACCGATCAGGCGCAGGGCGGGGACGCGGCGGCCGAGATGGAACGCTCGGTCAGCCGGCATGCCGGATCCGACTGGTATCCGGCCGCCCGCGACGCATGGGACAACTGGACTGAGCGCGTGCTGGCCACCGACGATCCCTCGGTGGCCGACCAGATGATGAGCGACGTGCTGCCGCTGTACTTCGCGAACCCTGACGACCCGCCGATCGCGACGGCGATCAACGAGCTGCGGGGAGAT
>JBQCGJ010000342.1:0-10223 GCA_051955775.1 Gaiellales bacterium
TGGAACTTCGCCGCAGCGTCCGTGGTGGCGCCGTCACGCTCGCGCCACACCACCCACGGCACCGGGTCGTTGCCGGCCACCGCAGCGCCGCCGGCAACCGACGGATCCTCAGCCGTACGGTTGGTGTGGATGTTCAGCGACGGCACCTGCGATCCGCCGGCGCGGTCTGCGCCCGACGGCAGCCACAGGTTGGATGCCGCGCTGAACCGGCTGGCGAAGATGTTGGTCCTGTTCCCCGCCAGGTGCGTGTTCGGCTCGTACCACGACACCCACGGCACGTTGCGCCCGGTGCCCGCGAAGTCGATCGCCGGCGCCTCCGCCACCTGGGTGGGATCGATGTTGAGCGAGGCCGGGAAACCCTCCGTCACCCAGGCCCCGCCCTTGAACGCCCGCACGAAGATCTGCTGCGACGACCCGGTCTTCTGCTCGAATGTCGCCCACGGCACGCGCAACCCGGCAGCCGCCAGGCTTCCGCCCACCACGTCCGACTTGCCCGCGTCCTGGTTCGGATCGATCCCGTTCGCGGGATCGTTGTTGACCTGTCCGCCTGTCGACGGCAGCGCCTGGAACGCTGCCCAGGCCGACGATGCCAGCGCGAGCGCAATCACGCTCGTGCCGATCCCCACGGCATATCGTCTCCTCCGCACGGCTTCCCCCCTGAGAAGTTGGCGGCTCCGGGCCGCTCCCCGCCGGCAACCCTCGAGCCCGATGGTCGCACCGCGGTCGCCTGCCACACCTCCGCCACGGTGCCCAGTAGAGAAAGGATTTTCACACCTCACGGTGTCGCGCGCAAGGAACTCAGGTACGGCTGCGAAGGTACGCCGCTCCGCGCGGCGAGAGCCGATATCCCCTGGGCAGGCTGATCGTCAGCCCGAGGTTCTTCAGCTTGCGCACGTTCGGCTTCAGCGTCGGCTTGTCGGTGCCCAGCCCGGCCGCCAGGTCCACGGCGCGCAGCCCGGGATTCTCGGCGATCGCGCGCAGCGTGGCCCGCGTCCACGGCGTGGGCGCCGCCCGGTCCATGCGATCAAGCCGGCGATCGATGGTCTTCAGGTCGGCCTCGCCGAGGCCGTCCGTGGCGGCAAGCACCGCCCGGGGATCCGGCTCGTCGCAGCGCTGGAACCTGAGCCGGTACAGCGGCAGGGCGGAATCGCCGCGCAGGCTGGCTCGCACCTCCTCCGGGGTGCGAAAACCCGCGCGCCTGGCGTCGGCCCCCGTGATGGCTCCCGGCGCCACGACATCCACCGCCAGCATCTCGATGCGGTCGAGCCCCGTGCGGTAGCGGCCACCGGCCGCCACCTGCGGCCGCCTCCAGCGGCGGAAGGCGACCGTGATGGTGCCGTCGTGGATGCCGTCGCGCAGGCGCTGTTCGAACAGCATGTCGCCCGGAATCTACCGGCCAGGTTCGGCCCGAACTGCCCGGCTCGGCGATGCAGACGACACCGGCTCGAACGGCAAGCGCAGCACGCAGCGGGTTCCCGCCCCCGGTGCGGACTCGATCTCCAGCGAGCCGCCCGCCAGGTCGACCCGCTCCATCGTCGAATCCAGGCCGATGTGGTATTTCGCGGTGGGCTTGGACAGCTCGCTCGCCATGTCGAACCCCACCCCGTCGTCCTCCACTGTGAACAGCAGCCACCCGTCGTCCGTCTCGCGGCCTGAGACCGACAGCGTGCCCGCGTGCGAGTGCTTCCGGGCGTTCACGATCAACTCGCGCACCGTGCGGTAGCAGAGCGTCTCGGTGATCTCCGAGTGGCGCCCTACGCGGATATCCACGCGAGCCTTCCACGGCCCCTCGTTGGCCAGCTCGCGGATCGCATCCCCCAGCCCGTTTCGCTCCAGGATCTGCGGGCGCAGCTCGAACATCATCGTGCGGGTGCGGTCGATCGCCAGCTGCAGCAGCTCGGCCGCGCTCCTGGCCATGGGGTCGTCTGTCATGCCCAGCCGCATCAGCGCCGCCACCATCACCTGCACGGTGTCGTCGTGCAACTCGGCGGCAATCCGCGCCTGTTCGGCCTCGGCGGTCGAGATCAACTGCTCGATGGCCACCCGGCGGCGCCGTTCCGCGTCGTGGAGCTCGCTGCGGGTCTCCACCTCTCGGGTGATGTCGTAGAAGATCGACTGCACGCGGCCGGGGTGGTCCGGGACCGCCGCGTTGATCGTCCACACCCACAGCACACGGCCGTCCGGCCGTCGCCACTGGTACTCGTTCGTCCACGTCTCACCGCGCACCGCCCTCTCACGCCACTCCGTCACGCTGGCCGTTTCCTCGACGATCCGGCTCGTCCATTCCGTGAACCCGCTCGGCCCGATCCAGACCGCGACCGGCTCGCCGGTCAGCACCTCGAGCTGGTCGGTGGCGTCGAGGATCTCGCGCCGCCTGATGTCCCAGATCACGATCGCCGCCGGAAGCTGCTTGGCAACGCGCAGGTACCGGGCCTCCATCTCCCGCGTGGCCGTGCGATCGAGGATCACTCCCTGCCGGCCGGTGCGGCCGTTCACCTCGTCGCCGATAGGGCCGCTGGCGAGCACCAGATCGCGGTACGACCCGTCCTTGTGCTTGGCCCGGAACTCCACCTCGAACGTGTCCGCCCGGCCCTCCTCGAGACGCCGCGTGATCTCGTCCACAACCGGCTGATCGTCCGGATGCACATCCAGCCAGAAGCCGCCCCGCCGGTACAGTTGCAGCCACTCGCCGGGCGTGTAGCCAAGGATGTCGGTGATCTGCGGAGAGACGTACTCAGGCGCGCCGTCCGGCGACACCGTGTACACGGCGGCCGGAATCTGCTCGACCAGGGCGCGGTAGCCGGCGGCGGTCGCGTGGAATGCCCGGCGCTGCCGGCTGTAGGCAATCAGGAGCCATCCGATCAGCGAGAGGGCGAGCAAGCCGAGCAGGACGCCTGCACCGAGGGTGATCTCGCGCGTGCGGGACACGTCAGCGACGGCTGCATCGCGCTCGCGCTGAGCGTTCGCCACCAGATCCTGCGCGACGACTCTCATCCGTGAATAGATCCTGGTGTCGGTGTCGACCACGAGGTGCCGCGCAAGGCGGGGATGCCCCGTCGCCAGAGCCTGCTGAGCCCGCCTGTCAACCCGCCTGAAGAGCGCGAGGTCGCGCTTCAGCGCCGCCAGATCCCTCTGATCATGGGCGTCGTCCGCCGTTTCGTGCACGCGCTGGATCGCCTGCTCGCTGCGCTCGCGCCAACGATCGAACTCGGATCGCATCGCGGGATCGACCGCGGCCAGGTTCTGCGCGCTGTTCAGCTCGGCCAGGCTGAGCTCGAGCTGTTGCGTGTCCAGCAGGCGCGGCGTGGCGCCGTGCCGGACGGAGTCCTCACTGCGCTGGTTGGTGAGCAGGGAGATCACATTCGAGACCGCGAGCCCGAGAAGCAGCGCGATCACGACCAGGTAGAGGCGTCCGCCGCCACGCCGCGGCGGCGGGACCAGCGTTGCCGCTTCGCCTCGGTGGCCTGCAGCCTGTGTGGATCCTGCGCCCTGCACTGAAGAGACCTCCCTCCAGCACTGCCCATGCCGATGCTAGCGCGGCGTCCAGGGCCGGTCACGCGACCAGCCCCGGACGCCGGGAACCTCGCCTACGTCAGAACTCGTCGGCGTTGGCGCCAATCGTCAGCGCACACAACACGAAGAGGTTCAGTCCGAACCCAAGCAACGCCGCGAAGGGCGCCGAGAAGACCATGAAGAACCACAGCACCATCGCGATCCCGGAGACGAACACCCCGATCGATGCGCCGGCCGACCGGCCGCTCCACGCCAGACCTCCGGCCGCGATCTGAAGCACACCCCAGAGCAGGAACGCCCAGCCCCAGAAGCTGAGGTGGTTGTACACGATCTGATCCGTGAAAAAGGACTTGTGCTCGAGCGCGGTCCACCCGTTGATGATGTTCATCACGCCGGCCACGATGAGCAGCACACTGGCCGCCACCACCCAGCCGTTGACCGCGATGCCTCGGGCCCGGGCTCCGCTCGATCGTGACGAGCCTGCCATGCTCGACATTCCGCACCACCTCCTCGTTCGCCTTGTTGCCGCGCTTTTACCGGTAGCGTGGCCGGTCCAGGGCAAGCCGAGGTAACCCAGATAGGATGAACGTCCGATCCCAGCGCCGGGCCTCGCATACTCCCGACGGGGTGATGCGACCACCCGGCCGGGGGCGGATGCTGCCCCGAGGTTGACGACTCGCAAGGCTGCCACGGTGGGACAGGGCGCCGGGTCGCCACGGACCGCGGGCCGCACATCCGTCGTGCCTCCCGGTGTCCGGGCGCTCCGCAGCTACCGGTCGGCGTGGCTGACGAGCGACGTGGTGGCGGGCCTGGTGCTGACCACGCTGCTCGTCCCGCAGGGGATGGCGTACGCCGAGCTGGCCGGGCTTCCGGCGATCAACGGCCTGTACACGTCGGTCGCGTGCCTAATCGGATACGCGCTGTTCGGGCCGTCCAAGATCCTGGTGCTGGGACCGGACTCCTCGCTCGGCCCCATGATCGCCGCCACCATCCTGCCGCTGATCGCCGCCGGCGGCGATCCCGCGCGAGCGGTCGCGCTGGCGTCGATGCTGGCACTGATCCTGGGCGCGGTGATGGTCGCCGGTGGGTTCGCCAAGCTCGGCTTCGTGGCCGACCTGCTGTCCAAGCCGACCATGATCGGCTACATGAACGGGCTGGCGGTCACCATCCTGATCGGCCAGCTGCCCAAGCTGTTCGGGTTCTCGACCGACGCCAGCGGTGTGATCGACGAGACGCGCGCCTTCCTGCACGGCGTCAGCGACGGCAAGACGGTATCCGCCGCGCTGGCGGTCGGACTTCTCGGGCTGGCGGTGATGGGGCTGCTTCGCTTCGCGCTCCCCAGGGTGCCCAGCGTGCTGGCGGCGGTGGTGGTGTCGATCGCCGCGGCGGGCCTGTTCAACCTCGAGTCGCACGGCGTCAAGCTCGTCGGCACCCTGCCGCAGGGCGTGCCGCCGCTGACCGTGCCCGACATCCATCGCTCCGATCTGCTGCCGCTGATCGCCGGCGCCCTGGGCATCGCCCTCGTCTCACTCGCGGACACCATCGCCACAGCCTCGGCATTCGCCGACCGCTCGGGCGAGCAGGTGGACGGGAACAGGGAGATGCTGGGCATCGGCGCCGCCAACATCGCCGCCGGGTTCGTGCAGGGCTTCCCGGTCAGCACGAGCGGGTCGCGCACGGCGGTCGCCGAGCAGGCCGGTGCGAAAACGCAGGTGGCCGGGGTGGTCGGCGCCGGCGCGATCCTGGCCATGCTGGTGGTCGTCCCCGGCCTGCTGCGCGACCTCCCGCAGCCCACGCTGGCGGCGGTCGTCATCGCGGCCTCGCTGTCGCTGGCCGACGTGCCGGGCACGCTGCGCCTGTGGCAGCAGCGGCGGACCGACTTCGGACTGTCCATCGCGGCCTTCGCGGGTGTGGCGCTGGTGGGTGTGCTGGCCGGCATCGCGGTGGCCGTCGCGTTGTCGGTGCTGAACGCCTTCCGCCGCTCGTGGTGGCCGTATCAGGCGGTGCTGGGGCGCGTCGAGGGGCTGCCGGGGTATCACGACCGCTCCAGCTACCCGGACGCTGAGGTGTTGCCCGGGCTGGTCATCCTGCGGTTCGACGCGCCGCTCTTTGTCGCCAACACACGGGCCTTTCGCGAGCAGGTGCTGGCGCTGGCGGCGGCCGACCCGGCGCCGGTGTGGATCCTGGTCGCCGCCGAACCGATCACCGACATCGACACCACTGCCGCCGACATGCTGCACGACCTCGACGAAACGCTGAATGCCCGCGGTGTCTCGCTGGTATTCGCGGAGATGAAGGATCCCGTCAGGGCACGCGTCGACCGCTACGAGCTAACCGAGGCCATCGATCCGGCGCACTTCTATCCCACCCTGGCGGCCGCGGTGACGGCGTTTCAGCAGCAAACCGGCGCTGACTGGACCGCGCCGGACCGGCTTGAGGCCCCGCCGGGCTAACCCGGGGGGGCGCCGTGACGCGCCTGGGCGAGCATCTCGCCGGCTGCCTTGACCGCGTCGCCCTTCTCGGCAAACGTGTCGTCGCCCATGACCTTGCGCGTGTAGTCGTTGTCCTCGATGTAGCCGCGCCAGGTGTTCGACTCGCGGTCGAACTCGACGCCGTCGTGCCAGTGGAAGTAGTTCTCGCCGCCCATCTGGGACCTCCTCCGGATGCGGTGATTGTAGGAAATCAAACGCACACCTGGCGGGTACAGTGCGCGGCTGTCCGCAGGGCCTCCGTCCCCCGCATCCTGGGCGCGCTCGGCCAGGAGTTTCCTCCACCGCCGGCGAAACGATGTTTTCTCTGGAGCGCAGCGGGCATCATTGTGTCCGAACGGGTTGCGAAGGGAGCTCCCGACGATGGCCGAAACGGTTGATCACCACCGCCTGCCGGCGTCCGCCGTGAGCGTGCGGCAGGCTCGAGAGATCGTTCGCAGCGCCGCCGCCAAGGCGGGGGTTGACCCGCGCCAGTCGACCGACATCGCGCTGGCGGTAACCGAGGCTGCGGCAAATGTCGTGCGCCATGCGCCGGGAGGCACACAGGGAGAATTCGACCTGTGCGTGAGCTGCGAGAACGGCGAGCTGGTGGTGGTCGTGCGTGACTACGGCGACGGGATGCAGGCTGACCGGGCCAGCTCCAACCCGGGGCTCGGGATCGGCCTGCGCCTGATCCAGAGCCTGCCCGCAAGCTGCGTCTTGGAGAAGTGCGACCCCGGCACACGGGTGACCATGCGGTTCGCGCGCCGCAGCAGGGTCGACGGCTACGCGCACCACCAACCGGGCCTGTTCACCTCAGCGAATCTGATGGCTCCCAGCTAGCTGCTACAGCCGTTGGCCTTGCCCCAGGCGTCGATGTGGGCCGTCGCAGTGTGCAGCTTCGCCTCCTTGGCCTGGAGCGTCTGAAGCTCGGGCACCGAGGCCAGGACGGAGTAGTTGTGCTTGGCGAGCACCGACTGCAACTGCGTGATGTAGTCGACGAACACCCCGATATCCGGCTTGATCTGGGCAGGCGCGGAATTCTGGATCCCTGTCAGCGTGCCCAGCGTCGCCGTCAGCTCCTGTTTCACCTTGGACGGCGGGGAATTGGCCGAGGCCGCGATGCCCTGGATCTCCCTGCGCAGGTCGACCCCGGCCTTCTTCGCGCTGGCGCAGAAGCTCGAGCCCGACGCCACGCTGGTGGACGCGGATGAGGCGGCCGAGGACGCGGCAGACGATGCCGAGCTCACCGCGTTGCTCGACGTGGAGGAACTCGACGAGGAGCCCCCGCAGCCGGCCGCCAGCGCGATCGCTGCCGCTATCGCCGCCGCCAGCGTCGCCCGGTTAAGCCCCACACGTGAAACCATGTTCGCCATGGCGCGACTGTACTCCTCGCAAAGCGGCTCGGCAACCGCCTTCTCCACACCGCCGGTATTCTGGCGGGCCGTGAGCGCACCCTCCTCCCCGTGGCCGTCCATCTTCATCGTCGGCGCCCCCAAGGCCGGCACCACGACCGCATTCGAGTTCCTCGCAGCGCAGCCCGGCATCGAGCCGCCGCGCGGGATGAAGGAGCCGCATTTCTTTTCCTCCGTGGAGGGGCGATCGCAGGGCAAGGGGCACCTTTTCTCCGTCCGCGATCCCGATCGGTATCTGGCCCTGTGGTCGCTGCCCCCGGGCTCGCGCGGGCTGGACGGCAGCACCTCCTATCTGTGGGATCCGGGCGCCGCGGCCGCCATCGCGGATCGCTGCCCGGACGCCGACATCATCGTCATGGTGCGCGACCCGGTCGAGCGCGCCTATTCGCACTACCTCGGCAACACGCGCCAGGGGTTCGAGCGCCGTTCCTTCGGCGATGCCGTGGACCAGGAGCTGGAGGCATCCGGGGACACGCCGTGGCAGTTCGCCTACGCCGCCTGCGGCCGCTACGCCGGCCAGCTGCGGCGGTTCAGCCAGAGGTTCGAGCGAGTGCACCTGCTGGTGTTCGAGGAGTTCACCCCGAACTCCGGCGCCGCCCTCGCCGAGCTGGCGGGCACACTCGGCGTGTCGGCGAGGGTCGACGCCCCGGCGAGCGCCGAGAACGCGTTCGGGGTGCCCCGAAATGCCCTCGCGCGGGCGATGTTCCACTCCGACGCGGTGCGGGCCGGCGCCCGCCGGCTGGCGCCGCCCGGGCTGCGCCATGCCGTGCGCAGGGCGATCATCCGCCCGACGCCCAAGCCGCACATGCCGGCCGCCGCCCGCAGCCGCCTGACGGCGGTCATGCGGGACGAGATGCAGGAGTTCTCAGAGCTGCTCGGGCGCGACCTTCCGTGGCGCTCGATGGATGACTAGCGCCCCCTGGGGCAGGGCTGGAACAGGGAGCCGTCCAGGTTGTCGCTCAGCCGGATGCCCGAGAACCCGTTGGGCGGGCTGTACACCTTCTGGCAGTAGGTGGAGAAGAGCCGCTTGTGCGAGCAGCTCTGGCCCGGCGCGCACACGAACCCGTCCTCCACGTACTCCGAGTCGCCCACCCACTTGCCGGTGGGCTGGTGGCGGGTCGTGTCGGCGGTGAAGTCATCGAACCCGCACGGCCTGGGGCCGGACAGGACGGTGCACGTGAAGCCGTACTGGGTGCTCCCGGCAGTCCCTGCCGAGAAGCAGAAGTCGTACGTGTAGCACTCCTCCACCACCGCGCCCTCGGTGTACCGGCGCCCCCACCAGCTGAGCAGCGGGGAGTTCTTCCACAGCCCGGTCATGCCGTGCCGGTGGACGTCGTCGAAGGCCCAGGCCAGGAACGCCTTCCAGTCGCCGGTCGTGAGCTGGAATCCCGTCTCGCCGGGCGGGTCGTAGCTGTCCATGTCGTCCAGCTCGACCGCGTCGAACCCCTTGTGCGCGCACATCGCAATGCGGTGGTCCAGCATCGGCTTGAGGGCGTTCAGCTGGCGCACGTCGAGCCATCGCTCCTGCGGGAAGCCGAAGTACACGCGACCCACGGTGCGGGCGGGGAATGCGCCGCCGTACGCGGTCGGGCTCGCGTCCGGCCGGTACATCTCCCACGCCAGGTCGAGGTAGCAGACGGCCTTCGGGTGGGGCAGCGTGGCCGCCTGCCATGCGGTGTGCAGCTGCCGCAGCTCGGGCGGCGTGGTCAGGAAGCCGTCGATGTCATAGATGTCGACGGCGTGCACGCCGGTGCGCTGGAGGGGCGCCACGCGGCCGATCTGCCAGTCCCAGCGCATGGGATGGCCTGTACGGTCGAGGTGCGGCGGGTACCAGCAGGCCTTGGTGCGGCGGGGTTTGCACGGCTCAGGGCCGAGCAGCGGGACGACTCGCCAGGCGAACGTGCGGGTGCTCGCGCCGGCGTGGTTGCGGGCCTGCACCGACACCCGGTGCGGGCCGACCGCCAGCTTGCCGGTCGAGAACACGCGGCTGGGCGGCAGCGCCTGCCACGCTCTGCCGTCCACCCGGTAGCGCAGGGCGGGGACGCCGTCGGCCGGGTTGAAGTGGGCCGGGGAGACCTGGAAGTTCTCGATGTCCGAGCCTGTGCGCCCTTCGGGCGTGCCGTTGATGAAGTGCACGGTGGGCGCACTACCGCGGGGATAGGAGCCCACGAGCCTGACGGTGGTCACACTGCGCGACGCCTGCAGCACCCGGAAGGTGAACGTCGCCGGATCGGTTTCGACCACCTCGGTGGCCGTCTCCACCAGGCGCAGGTGCGCGCCCACGTCGGCATTCGCGGGCTGGTAGATCGAGGCGGCGAACGGTGCGGACGTCGAACCGGCGCCCGGGGTGCACTTCCCCGAGGCGGATGGGCACGACTGCCAGGTGTAGGCCACCTCGAAGCTGAGCAGCCGCTGGCCGGGCGCCAGGTTGCCCGGATGCCACGTCACGCCGCGCGCGTGCACCGTGCCGCCGTCTCGCAACTCGCCGGCGATGCGCAGCGTGCCGTGCGCCACCGGCCCCGCCGGCGGGGCCGAGCCCGCGACGGCCGAGGCTGACGCGCCGCCCAGCAGGGCCGCGGTTGTGAGCGCCATGGCTGCGAACAAGCGGTGAGCGATCATCGGCGGATCCCCTCTGGGAGCGCCTCGCCGTGCGCGTCGATCAGCGCGTCCACCATATCGGTGATCACGGCGGGCGAGAGCGTGGCTGACGCATTCGGATCGAGCAGTGCGGCGTGATACACGTGCTCACGGCTGCCGTCGAGGGCGGCCCGCACGGTCAGCTCGCACACGTTCAGGTAGGTTCGGTTGAGGGCGGCCAGTTGCGGCG
>JBQCGJ010000343.1:0-14446 GCA_051955775.1 Gaiellales bacterium
CGCCTTGTCGAACGACAGCACGGCCAGCGCTACCCTCGGGTCGATCCCGGTCGGGTCGTCGGCCAGCGCCCGGCGGGCCGCGGCGATCGCCTTCACGTGTCCATCCGGCTGGGAGCTGCGCTCCAGCGCCACGGCCAGCCGCAGCCAGGCCGCCGAATCCCCGGGGTGGGCGCGCGCCTGGGCCTGCAGCGCCGAGACCGGCGCGGATGAGTTGCCGAACGGCGCGAAGTAGGGCGGGTATCCCGGCAGCTCGGTCTTGGCGAACAGCAGCTGGTCCGCCACGGAGCCGTAGAACCCGTAGGGATCCAGCGCGCGCGCCCGCATCAGGCTCTGGGTGGCGTCGGCCAGCCGACCGTCCCACAGGTCTGCCACGCCGAGGTTGAAGGCGACCACCGCGGTCGACTGCGGAAGCCGCTCCAGCGCTGCGATGGCACCCGCCCGGTCGTGGGTGTAGCCGGCCATGATGCGGGCCACCGTGAGCCGCACATCGCCTGGCCGCAGCCGCGCCTGGGCAGCCCGCAGCACCGTCTGCGCGTTGCCGTAGTCGACGGGCTTCCCGGGCAGCTCCACCCGCGCCGGCGGCGGCGATCCGAGCACCGGTCCGCGATCGGCCGCGACGCTCGACGAGCTTCCCTGGGCGCGCCACACGACGACGCCGGCGACGATCGCCCCGACCACCGCGGCGACGCCCACCAGGAGAGCCAATCGGCCGCCTCTGCCGGCGGGAATGATCGGCCTTCGCAGCGCGTTAGGAGGCTCGACGGCGGGGGACTTTGGATCCATTCGCTTGGTACACTTTGTTGGGTGAACGCCACCGGTCGAGTAGGCCGGAGGGATGCTGGGAAGGGTAGGTGAAGCTGTGGTTTCTGCGCGCGACCATCTGGCCGCCGCTCGCCGGGAGATTCGGGAGGAGACGGCTCATGAGACCGCCGATCGTCTGCGCAGCGCGCAGCGGCCGGCGCTCGTCGACGTGCGCGAGCGCGACGAGTACGAGCAGGGGTTCATCCCCGGCGCGATCCACATCCCGCGCGGCAACCTGGAGACCCGGATCGAGCGCGCGGTGGCCGACCGCGAGACGCCGATCGTCATCTACTGCGCGTCCGGCACGCGCTCGGTGTACGCCGCCAAGACGCTGGGTGAGCTGGGATACACCGACGTCGCCAGCATGTCCGGCGGATTCGCGGCCTGGAAGGAAAACGGGCACGAGTGGAAGCTGCCCCGCACGCTCACGCACGACCAGCTCGAGCGCTACAGCCGCCACGTGCTGATCCCCGAGGTGGGCGAGGAGGGCCAGCTGAAGCTGCTCGACTCCAAGGTGCTGCTGATCGGCGCCGGCGGCCTGGGATCGCCTGCCGCCCTGTACCTGGCCGCCGCCGGCGTGGGCACGCTGGGCGTGATCGACGCCGACGTGGTGGACGTGTCCAACCTGCAGCGCCAGATCGTGCACACGGTCGACCGGGTCGGGCAGCCCAAGGTGGACTCGGCGGAGCAGAGCATCAAGGGCATCAATCCCGAGGTGAACGTCGTCAAGTACACGGAGCGGCTGACCTCCGAGAACGTGCTCGAGGTGATCTCCGGCTACGACGTGATCGTCGACGGCACCGACAACTTCCCAACCCGCTACCTGCTGAACGACGCCAGCCTGGTGGCGGGCATCCCGGTCGTGCACGGATCGATCTACCAGTTCGAGGGCTCTGTCACGGTGTACAGGCCGTACGACGGGCCGTGCTATCGCTGCCAGTACCCCGAGCCGCCTCCGCCGGAGCTCGCGCCGTCGTGCGCCGAAGGCGGCGTGCTGGGCGTGCTGCCGGGCGTGGTCGGCACGCTCCAGGCCACCGAGGCCGTCAAGCTGGTGCTGGGCGTGGGCGACCCGCTGGTGGGCCGGCAGCTGCGCTACGACGCGCTGGCCATGGAGTTCGTGGAGCTGCGGATGCACCGCGATCCGCACTGCCCGGTGTGCAGCAAGGATCCGTCCGAGATCGAGTTCATCGACTACGAGCAGTTCTGCGCGATGCCCTCCCGGGCCGCGACCGTCCAGGAGGTCGTTCACTGATGCCAACCGTCCGTATGCCCCCCATCCTGCGCCAGGCCGTCGGCGGCGCCCGCGAAGTCGACGCCGACGGTTCCAGCGTGCGCGAGGTGCTGGACGACCTGACCAGCCGGTTTCCCGCCGTGCGCGGGCACCTGCTGGACGACGGCGGTGGGCTCAACCGGTTCGTCAACGTGTACGTGAACAACGAGGACGTGCGGCTGGGCGAGGGGCTGGACACGGCGGTGGCCAGCGACTCGACCGTGATCGTGCTGCCGGCGATGGCCGGGGGCGCCGGATGAGCTGTCTGCAAACCCCGCGCTCGGCCGCGCTGACGGCCGTGGGGTCGACGCCGCTGATCGAGCTGCCGACCATGGCGCCGCACGACGGCGTGCGGATCTTCGCCAAGCTGGAGGACCAGAACCCCCCCGGGTCGGTCAAGGACCGGGTGGCGTTGTCGATGGTGGAGGCGGCCGAGGAGACCGGCGAGCTCGAGCCTGGTCAGCGGATCCTGGAGCCGACCAGCGGCAACACTGGTATCGCCCTGGCCATGATCGGCAAGGTCAAGGGCTACCCGGTGAGCGTTGTGATGCCCGAGTCGGCGACGACGGAGCGTGTCGAGCTGCTGCGCATGTACGGCGCCGACATCATCTTCTCGCCAGGCGAGATGGGCTCCAACGGAGCGGTGGCCATGGCCCGCGGGATGGCCGAGCGCGACCCGTCGCTGTTCATGCCGTTCCAGTACGCCAACGAAGCCAATCCGGCAGCGCACTACTGCGGCACGGCGCTGGAGATCCTCGACCAGGTGCCCGACGGCCAGGTCGACGCGTTCGTGGCCGGCCTGGGCACCGGAGGCACGCTGATGGGCTGCGGGCGCCGTCTGCGGGAGGCCAACCCGGACGTGCAGATCATCGCCGCCGAGCCTCTGCAGGGCGACCCGGTGATGGGCCTGCGCAGCCTGGAGGACGGCTACACGCCGCCCATCCTGGATATCTCTCAGCTCGACCGCAAGGTGCTGGTGTCCAACGGCGAGGCGGTGCTGGCGCTGCGCAAGCTGCTCGACACGGAGGGCGTGTTCGCGGGCGTCTCGGCCGGCGCCGCGCTGGCGGTGGCGCGGAAGGTCGCGGCCACCATGGAGGAGGGAAACCTGGTGGTCGTGTTCGCCGACGGCGGCAGCAAGTACATGAGCGCCGGCATCTACACCAAGCCCACCGACCAGCTCGAGCTGGAGATGGAGGAGCGCGTCTGGTGGTGATCCCCGCCGCGGTGCGGGACGAGATCATCGCCCATGCCAGAGCCGGCCTGCCCAACGAGGCATGCGGCATCCTGGCCGGACGCGACGGCCAGGTTGAGCGGTTCTTCCCCGCCGAGCCCGACGAGCCCAGCCCCTACTACTACCGCATCTCCAGCCCCGATCAGCTGCGGATCATGAACGAGATCGACGAGGCCGGGCTGGAGCTGGTGGGGATCTACCACTCGCACGTCAGCTCGCCCGCCTTCCCAAGCCGCACCGACGCGGAGCAGGCGTTCTGGCCGGACGCCGTGTACGTGATCGTGTCGCTGGCCGGCGGCGGCTCCGATGTGAAGGGCTACCGGATCGCCGACATGGAGGTCTCGGAGGTACCACTGGACTTCGCGTAGGCGGCGCCGGCGGTCAGTCGCCCCCGGGTGACCGCTCGGAATCGGCGCGGGCCGGGGTGAGCGCGCGGACGGCCCGCTGGGCGGCGCCCGCCCGGTCGCCGAAGGTCTGCAGGACGACCGCGCAGACGACGATCGCACCGCCGACCAGCGTGGCGGTATCGGGTCGCTCTCCGATCCCCAGCCACACCCACAACGGCCCCAGCACCACCTCGAGCAGCGTCAGCAGGGCGGCCTCGGCGGCCGGGATCAGCCGCGCCCCCACCGTGAACAGCGCCATGCCCAGGCCCATCTGGCCGAAGCCGATGGCCACCAGCACCACGGCATCCTGGGGGCCGATCTGGCCAGGGCCCGCGAACGGCACGAAGGCCAGGAAGATCAGCACCTGGGCCATGCACACGGCCGGCGCCATGGAGATGTCCCTGCGGTGGCGGGTGATGACGATGGCGACTGCGAAGGACAGGGCCATGATCAGTGAGCCGGCGCCACCCTGCCATCCGCCGCCGGTCGGGTCGCCGACCATCACGCCCACGCCGGCCAGGGCCACCAGCAGGGCCGCCAGCGTGCGCCGCGAGAGCCGCTCGCCCAGCGCGACCCAGGCCATCAGGGCTGCAAACATCGGGGAGGCGGCCTGGGTGAACAGGACGCGGGCGACGGTCGTGTGGTTGATGGCGTAGATGAACGACGCCGAGGCGATCGCGGTCGACACGGCCACGCCCCACCCGGCCCACCCCAGCGACCGGAACGACTGCCTCAGCGGACGCGGGTCGGCGTAGGCGGCGAAGGCGAGCAGCGCGATCGACGCGAACAGCGCCCGCCCCGCGAGCTGCGTGGGCACGTCCAGCGACAGCTCCCGCTGCAGGATGCCAGCGGTCGACCACGCGACCGCGCCCAGGGCGACGGCCGCCTGCCCGCGGCGCCGGTCGGCAAGATGGGTCAGAGCGACTCCTTAGGACGCCTTGACGTCCGCGTCCGGGGCGATCGGAGACACCGGCCGGCCCTCGAACTCCGTGCCCAGCACCACCACCGTCTTCGTGCGCTCGACCGACGGCAGCGCCCGGATCTCCCAGATCAGATGCTCGAGCGCGCGGGTGGACTCCGCCCGCACCTTCAGCATCAGGCTCTCCTCGCCGGCGATGTGATGGCACTCCTCGACCCACGGCATGCGGTGGAACGCGTCCTCCAGCTCGCTGCGCGGCGCGGCGGTCTGCGTGACCATGATGAAGGCCGTCACCACCGCCCCCACGTGCTCGGGATCCACCACCGCCCTGTAGCCGGTGATCACCCCGCGGGCCTCCAGCTTCTTCACCCGCTCGTGGACGGCCGCAGGGGACAGGCCGACCTGCTGGGCGATGGATGCGAAGGTGGCGCGCCCCTCCTGCTGCAACTGGGCGATGATCGCCCGGTCAGTGTCATTCAGCTCTTTCGCCAAGGACGGAACCTTACAGTCCGAGGGTGCGTAAGGTTCCGGGAGGGTGGGTAAGGTTCCGGCATGGCGGTGCTGAGCGACTCAGAGCTCGAGCGCGCGTTGTCCAGCCTGGCCGGCTGGGCGGTGGCGGACGGCGCGCTTCACAAGCGCTACGAGTTCCCAGACTTCGCGTCCGCGCTTGCCTACGCGAATCGCGTCGGCGAGGCCGCCGAGCACGCCAACCACCATCCCGATCTGCTGGTCACGTGGGGCGCCGTGGAGGTGTCGTGGGTGAACCACGCCGAGGGCGGCATCAGCGAGCGGGACGTGGAGATGGCCCGCCGCAGCGACGAGCTGGCCTAGGCCTTACTCCTCCCGCTGCGGAGCCGGGTGCTCGACGTTGACGAAGCTGACGTCGACCTCGGTGATGCGGGGGCCGTCGACACCCGACACCTCGAAACGCGCGCCGTCCACCTGCACGTTGTCCCCCACGCTCGGTGCCCGGCCCAGCTCCCCGAACACGAACCCGCCGACGGTGTGGTAGTCCTCCTCGGAGAGCGAGGTGCCAAACCGCTCGTTGAACTCGTCGATGGGGAACGAGCCGCCGATGCGGATGCGCCCCCGGCCGAGCCGGCGGACGCCGGCGTCGGGCAGATCGAACTCGTCGCCGATCTCGCCCACGATCTCCTCCAGCAGGTCCTCCAGCGTGGCCAGGCCGGCGGTCGAGCCGTACTCGTCCACCACGATCGCCATGTGGTTGGAGGTGCGCCGAAACTCCGCCAGCAGCTCGTCCAGGGCCTTCGTCTCGGGCACGACGATCGGCTTGCGCAGGATCCGCCGCACGTCCACGCGGTCGATGCCGCGGTCGCTCATGGAGCTGAACAGGTCGCGCACGTGCAGGATGCCCAGCACGTCGTCCAGATCCTCGCCGTACACGGGGTAGCGCGTGTACGGATGGCGCAGGACCACGGTCAGCATGTCCGCGATCGGCGTCTCCACGGGTATCGCGATCACGTCGGGTCGCGGCACCATGACGTCCGAGGCGTCCTTGTCGGCGAACTCGAACACCTTGTGCAGCATGGCCTGCTCCTCCTCCTCGATCACCCCACGCTGGCGGCTGGCGGTGACCAGCATCTTCAGCTCCTCCTCGGAGTACACCAGCGAGATGCCGGACGGCGGCTGCAGGCCGAACCAACCGAGCACAGCCGAAGACGACTTGACCAGCACCCAGATGAATGGGTGGAACAGCGTGTTGAACCAGCTGATGGGCGCCGCCACGGCCAGCGCCACCCGCTCGGCGTGCTCCAGCGTGTACGACTTCGGCACGATCTCGCCCATCAGCACGTGGAAGTAGGACAGGATGGTGAAGGCGAGGATGACCGAAATCGTGGTCGCGATCGCGGTGTGCCAGCTCTGGGGCAGCAGGTCGATCGGGCGCTCGAGCAGGCGCGACACCACCGGCTCGCCGATGGCGCCCAGAGCCAGGCTGCTGAGCGTGACGCCGAGCTGGATGGAGGAGATGAAGTTGGACGGGTGCTCGAGCAGGCCGAGCACGCGGCGGGCACGTTTGCTGCCCTGCGCCTCCAGCTCCTGCAGGCGCGTCCGCCGAATCGTGACAAGCGCATACTCCGCCGCGACGAAGAAGGCATTTGCCGCGACGATAAACACCACCGCGGCGAGCTCGACGGCGGTCAGCATGGACTGGGAACGTCGTCGCTCAAGCCCTGCAAGTATAGAGGCGGGCCCTGCGGAACACCCGGCGGCGGACGACCGGCGGCTCAAGGTGCGGGCGTCGCTGCCGATTTCCCCTCACAAGGGGATCATCGTCATCCGGCGAACCCGAGATGGAAGTTGGCATCCTGTTGCAGTGAATGGGGCTAACGACCGCGCGCGGTTCTGCCGATATCCCTTGTCGGTGGCAAGCCTTGCGACGAGTGGAGCACACGTGGCCGAATCCATAAGCTGTCTGATCGTTGATGACCAGGAGGTGGTGCGCGAGGGCCTGCGCCTGGCACTCTCGCGGGCAGACAACATCCGGGTCGTCGGCGAGGCAGCCGACGGCGGTGCGGCGGTGTCGCTGGCCAAGCGCCGGCGGCCGAACGTCGTCATCATGGATGTCCGCATGCCCGGCACCGACGGGCTGCAGGCGGCCCGGGAGATCTCGTCCGAGGTCCCCGAGACGGCGGTGCTGATGTTCACCGCGTACGGCGAGCGCAGCCTGCTCACCCGAGGGCTGGAGGCGGGCGCCAAGGGCTACATCCTGAAGGAGGCGCCCCAGCAGACGCTGGTTCGCGCCATCCAGAAGGTTGCCGGCGGCGACGGCTACGTCGATCCCGCGCTGATGCCCGCGTTCCTGACCAAGGAGCGCGAGAACATGCTGACCGCTCGCGAGCGGGAGATCCTGCAGCTGCTGGCTGACGGGATGTCCAACGCGGACGTGGCGGCCAAGCTGTTCATCAGCCAGGAGACCGTCAAGAGCCACGTGCGGCATATCCTCTCCAAGTTGGAGGCTGATACCCGCACGCATGCCGTCGCCATCGCCCTCAGACAGGCCATCATCGACTGACACAGCCGGCTCGCTGACCCGCCCGGTTCTGGCCGGGGCGGCGGCGATCGTGCTGACGGCGATCGGATTCGTGATCGCCGACCTGTTCCTGCCCGAGATCGAGGCCTCGCTGGTCGCCGGCCTGGTCGCGGCAGGCGCCGCCGCAGCGCTGGCGGTGTGGGCCCAGCGCAGGGACACGGCCCGGCTGGCTGCCGCGGAACGCTGGCAGCGACGGCTGCGCGGCGAGCTGATGTCCCAGTCCAGCTTCCTGGACGGCCTGGTGGCCAGCATCGGGGCGGTCTCCGGCAGCCTCGACTCCAGCCGCGTGCTGGAGCGTGCGGCTGACCAGGCGCACCAGCTTCTGGCCGTCGACGCCGCCGTGGTGCTGGTGCCTGACGCCGACAGCCGCCACCTGCGCCCGGCCGCTGCACGGGGCGTGGCGCTGGGCCCGATGGCGAGCCTGGCGGTGCCGGCCGACACGCCGGAATCGCTGATCGCCGAGGCCGCCCGCAGCCGCACGGCGGCTGCCGGCACGATCTCCGGCGACGTCGCAGATCCCGTGATCCGCCACCTCCAGCCGAGCTGCCTGCTGGCCGCGCCCCTGGTCGTGATGGGTGAGCTGTACGCGGTGCTGGTGCTGGCCCGGCTCGAGCCCGGGCAGAGCTTCGGGCCGGACGACCTGGCGCGGGCCGCGGTGTTCGCGGACTTCGCCGCCCAGTCTGCCGAGAACGCACTGCTGTTCGAGCGGGTGGAGTCGCTGCTGGCGCAGGCGCGGATCCGCGAGGCGGAGCGCTCCGAGCTGTCCCGGCGCGTGGTGTCGGCCGAGCAGGACGAGCGGCGCAAGCTGTCGCTGTACCTGCACGACGGCCCACTGCAGACCCTGTCCGGCGTCGGCATGATGCTGGACGCCGCCGCCGAGGACGTGGCAGCCGGCGACAACACTCCGGCGATGGCGGTGCTGGAGACGGCCCGCGAGCGGCAGCGCGGGGTGATCCGCTCGCTGCGCGAGCTGTGCTTCGCCCTGGAACCGTGGGTGCTGCGCGATCAGGGCTTCGTGACCGCAGTCAAGGCACTGGCGGACGAGTTCGAACGCGCTCACACGGTGTCCATCGATCTCGACGTGGAGGCCGCGGCGGAGCTTTCGCCCGACGACCAGGTGTGCCTGTACCAGATCGTCCGCGAGGCGGTCACCAACGCCGTCAAGCACGGCCGCCCCGCCACCATCGAGGTGACGGTGCTGGGCAGCGTCGACGAGGGCTTCCAGGTCGTCGTGCAGGACGACGGTGCGGGGTTCACCAGCGGCCCCGATGACGGCCTGCCGCATCACGGGATGGCGTCCATGCGAGAGCGGGCGGCGATCCTGTCGGCCGAGCTGCGGGTGGATTCGGTCCCAGGGTCGGGCACCACGGTCAGCGTCAACGTGCCCGGGAAGACGTCGGATGTGGCGTAGGCCGGGGCCCGATCGCGGGTTGGCGGAGCTGGTCGAGGCGTGCGAGGCGGGCCGCGACCTGCCGGCCATCCTGGCCATCGCCTGCCGGGCGGTGGCCGACCAGCTCGAGGCGCCCCGGGTGGCCGCCTACACGCTGTCGGAGGACGGGGCCGCGCTGGTCCTGGCCTGTGGCGCCGGGCCCGAGCAGCTGCCGCACCGGGCGACCACCGAGCCGTTCCAGGAGGGCGCCGCGCTGCATCTGCCGCTGGTCAGCGCGCGCCGCGTGCTGGGCTGCATCGTGGCGGAGCGGCCGCGGCGGCCGGCGGACTCGGCCCGGCTGGTGGCGGGTGTGGCCGCCCAGGCGGTCGAGACGGCCCGCCTGTGGACCGCGGGCGCCGGGGCGGGCACGCTCGATCTGCTGACCGGCCTGCCCAATCACCGCGGCTTCGCCGACCGCGCCTCGCGCGAGCTGGCGCGGGCGAAGCGCACAGGCTCCGTGGCATCCGTGGCCGTGATCGATCTGGACGGGTTCGGCTCCTACAACGACGTGCACAGCCACCAGGCCGGGGACGCGCTGCTGCGCACCGCGGCGCGCTGCTTCACGGACGGCGTGCGGCCGTACGACAGCGTGTGCCGGCTGGGCGACGACGAGTTCGGCCTGGTGCTGGCCGGGATGGCCGCGTCGGCCGCGGCGTCGCTGCTGTCGCGACTGGTCGACGCGTTCTCCACCTCGACGGACGGCGTCACCGCGTCCGGTGGCGTGGCCGGCTTCCCGGCGGACGGCGGCACGCTCGGTGAGCTACAGCGGCTGGCGACGGGATCTCTGTACTGGGCGCAGCGCGGAGGCGGTGGGCGCGTCGTGGCGTACGACCCGGCGGTGGTGGAGGCGCTGTCGGCACGCGAGCGGGCAGACCAGCTGGAGCGTGACACCTATCAGCGCACGATGCGCGCGCTGGAGGCCGCGGGCGGCAGGTCGGCCACGGCCCGCGCCGTGTCCGACTACGCCGGGTTCCTGGCAGCCGAGCTGGGGCTGCCGCCGGAGCGGGCGGACCGGCTACGGCTGGCCGCGTTCGTGTACGACACCACCACGCCGACCGGAGAGCCGCGGGAGCGCGCGCGGCTGGCCGCGCGGGTGGCGGCGAACGCGATGGACGCGGAGGCGGCGGAGTGGCTGCTGGCGCCGGCGGGGGCGGACGAGGCGCCGATCGAGTCGCGGATCATCGCCGTGGCGGCGGCGTTCTGCGCGGCCGGAGGGCACCTCGGCTCGGCAGGCGCCGGCCGGGCGCTGGCGCAGCTCTGGCAGTCGCCCGACACATATGACCTGACGGTGGTTCGCGCGCTGGAGAGCCTGCTCGCCGACCAGGTGCCCGATGTCGTCAGATAGGTGTCTGGCATCCGTCACGCTCGCGTGACGGTGCCTGACACCCCACCTTCGCCGGTCACCGTTCCGTGACCTAGGTACCGGGTACACGAGCACGGCCCTTACAAATCCAAAGCCGCCGAGGCACCTCGCAGCCGAGGAGATTTGTAAAGGCCGTGCTCTGTACCCGGTACCGGTTTTTCTTGCACCGGTTTTCCGCCGTCAGGGTTTTCTTCGGCGGTGCTGCTGCTGGCGCCGCGAGGCGATCGCCGCCTCAGGCCGGGCTGTCGGTGTGTGGCCCGGGATTGCGGCGGCAGCCGCCGGCTGCCCCGAGATCGGCAGCTCGCTCTCCGGCGTTCGCCTGCGGAACAGGACGATGAAGAAGACGATGCCCAGGATCAGCGTCAGCGCCGCCACCCACACGTTGATGCGCTGCCCCAGCACGTGGTCGGCGGGATCGATCTTCATCGTCTCCAGCGGCAGCCGCACCAGGCTGTACAGCGCCACGTACAGCGCGAACACGGTGCCTGCCGGCACGCGCCGGTAGTAGCGGCGGGTGAACCACAGCAGGATGAAGAAGGTGGCCAGGTCCCAGATCGACTCGTACAGGAACATCGGCTGGAAGGTCGAGTCGGCCTGGTACGGCGCATAGCGGTGGGCGGGATCGATCTTGACCGCCCACGGCAGGCTGCTCGGCTTGCCGTACAGCTCCTGGTTGAAGTAGTTGCCCCAGCGGCCGATGGCCTGCGCCAGCACCAGCCCGGGCGCGATGCAGTCCGCAACCACCCAGAACCGCAGGCCGGCCCGCCAGCACCCGATCAGCACCCCCAGCATGCCCCCCAGCACCGCGCCCCAGATGCCCAGGCCGCCGTGCCAGATCTTGATCATCTCCGTGTAGTTGTTCGAGAACGCCGACCAGTCGGTGATCACGTGGTAGAGGCGGGCGCCGATCAGCCCCAGCGGCACACACCACACCGCGATCGTGTAGGCCAGCTCGGGGTCGATGTTGCGGCGCCGGAACTCGCGCCGGGCGATCCATCCCGCGACCAGCACCCCGACCGCCAGCAGCACCCCGTACCAGCGCGGCTGGAGGGTGCCCCAGCGGAACACGAACGGATCGCCGGGGCTGGGGATCGAGAGCACGAACACGTCGTCAAGCAGCGTACCCCGCGGGATGTTGCAGCGCCGCAGGCACGCCACCACGATCATGCTGGACAGTTCGCTGGTCCTGCGCTACCACGAGAATAGTCCCGCAATAACCTGACCCGCGGGACACCTGGCAGCCCTCCGGCGATCGCCGTAAAGGTCGATGTCGGCCTGGCCGATACGGGGCATGCCATGCCCCCGGAATGGGTGACCCGCACATGCCCCCCCGCCCTGCGACACGTCCGGCCCGCGGCCGGACCGGCTCGCTGCATCCGCCCCGCGCTCGCTGGAACGCCGCATTGCGCAGCACGACAAGGAGAGACATCCCGCCATGCCAACGCTGAGCAAGAACATCATTATCTCGGTCGCCCTCGCCCTGGCCGCAGCTGCGGCCCTCGTGCTGTACGTCGGGCAGGTCCGCGATCAGGCCACCTCCGGCCAGCAGACCGTGGCGGTCGTCGTCGCCACCCACGACATCACAGCCGGCACGACCGTCGACGACGCGATCGCCGCGAACGACTTCGGCGTGCGCACGATGCGTCAGGCAGATGTGCCCAGCCAGGCGGTCACCAGCCTGACCTCGATCCAGGGCCAGGTCGTGACGCAGACGCTGTTCGCCGGCGACACCGTGACCACCACGCGGCTCGGCTCCGCCAGCGGGCTGAGCGCCGGCAACCGGGTGACCGGCATCTACCGGCTGATCCGGGTGCCCGTGTTCCAGACTCAGGGGCTGCTCGAGGACGTCCAGACGCATGATCGCGTCGACGTGTTCGGGCTCACCTCCAACGCCGACGGCTCCAAGCACTGGGAGCAGCTCCTGGTGCCCGGCGCCCTGGTGGTCGAGATCTCCCAGCCCGTGGACGGCACGTCCGGCGAGCAGGGCTCGCTGCTCCTGTCGGTGACCGAGCAGCAGGCCGCCCTGATCGCAGCCGCGCTTGCCGGCGACAGCTCCGGCCACTCCGACAACAACATCTGGATGGCCATCCAGGGGCGCCACAACGCCCTCACCGACCCGCACCTGGCCCCCGTCCCAGTCAGCCGCTAGCAAGGAGACAGATCCCGATGCTGAACGACCTCATCCGCGTGACAGTGCACGGCGACGACGCCGGGCTGCGTGACGAGTTCGAGCGCTCAGGCGTCGTCGAGATCGTCGATTCCGAGCCTCAGGTGGCCGTGTGGCACGTCCCGCACGACGCCGACGCCCTGCCCGCCGACCTGCACGCCGCCCTGGCCGATCCGCAGGGCCCCGCCGTGATGGCCCTGACCGACACCCATCCCAGCCGGTGGTTCGATGAGGCCATGCGGCTGGGCGTCGACCAGGTGGTGTGCCTGCCCGCGTCGCCCGGCGCCCTCGGCATGGCGGTGGCCGCCGCCCGCGCCCAGCGCGGACGCCGCGGCGCTCCCCTCATGCAGAGCTCACGCAAACACCGGGACGCCCACGTGGTCACCGTGTTCTCGACCAAGGGCGGATCCGGCAAGACGGTGATCGCCACCAACCTCGCCGTGTCATTCGCGCGGCAGGACATGCGCACGCTGCTGGTCGACTTCGACCTGCACTCGGGCGACGACGCGCTGGTGCTCGGCCTGTCGCCCCGCTGGACGGTGCTCGACCTGGTGCAGTCCCCGGGCGATCTCGACGCCGAGAAGCTGGCCGGTTTCGTGACCAAGCACAGCTCCGGCGTCGACCTGCTGCCCGCGCCCACGCGCCCGGACGAGGAGGAGCTGGTCGCCATCGACCGCCTCGAGCCGCTGCTGGAGGTGGCCCGCTCGACCTACGACGTGGTCGTCCTCGACACCTCGTCGCAGTTCGCCCCGGCCACCCTGCTGGCCATCGACCACACCGACACCCTGGTGCTGGTCGGCGCCTCCGACGTGCCCACCATCAAGAGCCTCAAGATCGCGCTGGAGACCCTCGAGCTGCTCGAGGTGAACCTGGTCGACGTGCGCATCGTGATGAACCGCTCGGGCGCCAAGGTGGGACTCGAGGATCGCGACGTGGAGCGCACGCTGCGGCGTGAGATCACCTACACCCTGCCCTCCGACAAGGCCATCCCGATCTCGGTCAACCGCGGCCAGCCGGTGATCCTGGACAACCCCCGCTCGCGGGTCGCACGCTCGCTGTCCGACATGGCGCGTTCGCTCGAGGCCACGGTGGGGAGCCGGCGATGAGCACGCAGCGCCGGCGCACCCTCGGTGGTCGCATGCGGCGCATCGAGCCCGACAGCGTCGCCGCCGAGGGCGGCCACGAGCACGACGGCGTCGTCGATCCGTTCGCCGATATCAAGGCGGCGGCGCAGGCCGAGGCGGTGCACGAGCTGGGCACCGCGCTGGCCTCCGGCGAGGTGCCCGAGGACGAGATGCAGGAGCAGGTGCAGAAGGCGATCGACTCGGCCCTGGCCGAGGCGGGGACGCCGCTCAGCATGGCCGACCGCGCCCGGCTGGTGCGCGAGATCAGCCACAACATCCTCGGCTACGGGCCGATCGAGCCGTTCCTGGCCGACGACACCGTGAGCGAGGTGATGGTGAACAACCACTACACGGTGTACGTCGAGCGCGAGGGCCTGATCGAGGAGACGGATGTGCGCTTCGGCTCGGAGATCCACCTGCTGCAGGTGATCGACCGCATCGTCGCCCAGACCGGGCGGCGGATCGACGAGTCGTCGCCGTACGTGGACGCCCGCCTGCCGGATGGCTCCCGCGTCAACGCGATCATCCCGCCGCTGGCCATCACCGGCCCCTCGCTGACCATCCGCAAGTTCTCCCGAAACCCCCTGACCCTGGACGACCTGGTCACCTTCGGGACGCTGTCGCACCAGGCCGCGGCGTTCCTCGAGGCCTGCGTCCAGGGCAAGCTGAACGTGCTGGTGTCTGGCGGCACGGGCACCGGCAAG
>JBQCGJ010000344.1:0-7948 GCA_051955775.1 Gaiellales bacterium
GTCCTCCACGAACGCCCGGCTGACCGCGATGAACGGCATCTCGAACGGCACCGCGAACAGCGGCAGCCCGGCCGCCCGGCAGGCGTCGATGAGGTCGGGAGGCACCACCGCGTCCGGCTCGGGTATCCCGTATCCGAGAGCCGCCACCCCCGCCCGCGCCAGCGGCGCCACGAACTGCTCGCTGGTGATGCCCGCGGCCCGCCACACGCCCGTGGTCAGGATCACCTCGTCGCCCTGCAGGTAGCGGGAGGGGTCGGCCAGCTCCGTCGTGTGCACCCACTGCACAGGGCGGTCGAGGTCGCCGTCGACGACCACCTCCAGCTCGAGGCCCGGCAGCTCGAGCAGATCCCGGCCGGTGAGCGCCATTGGATGATCCTACAACGGCGATCGTAGATGTTTGCGAGGTCGCACCCTTGTGCGGGACGTGGCAATCATCCACACTCGCCGCCATGGCAGGGTTTTCCTGGCCCGACGGAAACCGGGCAGCCTTCGCGCTGACCTTTGACGTGGACGCCGAGTCGGCCATCCTGGCCGTCGATCCCGCGTATGCCGGCCGGCTGTCGACCATGAGCCACCAGGCCTACGGGCCCAGGGTGGGCGTGCCGCGGCTGCTCCGCATGCTCGAGCGGAACGGCATCGTGGCCACCTTCTTCGTGCCCGGGCTGACCGCCGACCGCTACCCCCACATGGTGGAGGCGATCGTGGAGGCGGGGCACGAGGTCGGCCACCACGGGTATTCGCACGTCCCCTTCCACGCCATGGACGCGGACGGGCGCCGGCGCGAGCTGGACCGCGCAAGCGCGTCGCTGGAGCGGATCACCGGCCGCCGTCCCGAGGGCTTCCGGGCGCCCTGGTGGGAGCTCACCGACGACTCGCCGCGACTGCTCGCCGAGCACGGTATCCGCTGGGACTCGAGCATGATGGACGATGACCGGCCCTATCTGATGGACACGGGCCACGGCGTCCTGGCCGAGCTGCCGGTGCACTGGATGCTGGACGACTGGGAGCAGTACGCGTTCCTGCCCGAGCCCAACGTGGGAGCCGTGATCGAGTCGCCCGCCAAGGTGCTCGACCTGTGGCGCAGCGAGCTGGACGCGCTGACCGACGATGGCGGGCTGTTCGTGTCCACCAGCCACCCCTTCCTGTCCGGGCGGGCGTCGCGCGTTGCCACGCTGGAAAGGCTGGCCGTGCACGCCCGGGGGCTGGAGGGGCTGTGGGTGGCGCCGCTGGGCGAGATCGCCCGCCACACCCTCGACTCGGTGCCGGAGGGCGAGGCCCGCCCGGTGCCCGTCGTGACCATCGAGGAGGACGTCTATGGCCGCTGACTCCACAGCACCGCAGGCCTTCCAGCGCCAGGCCACCGGGCTCGTCCGCGAGGCGGGCTGGTGGGACGTGCTGGTCTACAACGTGAACTTCATCTCGATCGGCCTCATGGCCGCGTTCCTGTTCAACACCACGATCCCGTTCTACCCGGGCGTCAACGTGTACCTGAACGAGCTGATCGCGTTCGGCCTGGTGATCCCGCTGTCGTTCGTGTTCGCGATGTTCGCGGCGGCCCTCCCGCGATCCGGCGGCGACTACGTGTACGTGTCGCGCACGCTGCACCCGTCGCTGGGCATGATGTCGTCGTTCAACAACACGGTGTGGTGGTTCCTGTACGGCGGGGTGCCGTCTGCGTTCTTCGCCCGCTACGGGCTGGGGCCGTTCTTCCGCACCGTCGGCGAGATGTCGGGCTCCAGCACCATGGTCAGCTGGGGCAACACACTGGTCGGCAAGAGCGGCACGATGGTCGCGGGCACGATCCTGATCGTCGTCCTGGTGGCCATCTTCGCCCGCAGCCTGCGTCTCTACCTGCGAGTCCAGAACCTGCTTTTCCTGTTCGCCATGGCCAGCATCGCCATCTCGATCATCGTATTCGCCGTCGCCAGCCACGGCGACGTCGTCAATGGCATCAACGCCACCTTCGGCGCGGGCAGCGTGGACAAGACCGTCAGCGGCGCGAACTTCAGCGAGAGCTCGTTCAACCTGCGCAACACCATCCTGCCCATGACCTGGCTGTACCTGGAGCTGGTCTTCAACCAGTCCAGCGCGTACATCGGGGGCGAGGTGCGGCGGGCCAGCCGGGTACAGCTGTGGTCGATGCCCGCTGCGGCGGTGATCGCGGTCGGCGTGCTGATGCTGCTCACGTGGGCGGCTCTGCACTCGGTCGGCTTCTCACTGTGGGGTGCGCTGGGCCTCAACGGCGCCACGGGCCTCGGGCTCAGCTCGACGCCGGTGTACACCGAGATCGCGGCCGCGACCAGCGGCCAGACCTGGGTGGCGGTGCTGATCCTGGGCGGGTTCGTGTTCTGGAGCTACACCTGGCTTCCGGGGCAGATCCTGAACGCCTCCCGCAACCTGGTGGCCTACGCCATGGACGGTGTGATGCCGCACCAGCTCGCGAACGTCAGCGAGACCACGCACACGCCGGTGACGGCCATCGCGCTGGTCGGCGCCGGGTCGATCGGGGCGCTCGCGCTGTACGTGTACACCAGCTTCTTCGCCACCCTGACCGGGATCTTCGGATTCATCCTCAGCTTCTGCGTCGTGTCGGTGGCGGCCATCGCGTTCCCCTACCGGCTGCCGGACGTGTTCGAGTCCTCGCCGGTGCGCTGGCGGTGGGGCGGCGTGCCGGTGATCACAATCGTCGGGGTCATCTCGCTGGCGGCATGCATCGCGTCGGGTGTGATCTTCCTCAAGGACCCGTACGCCGGCTTCCACCATCTCAACGGCAGCTGGTACTGGAAGCGCATCATCTACAACGTGGCGATCTTCCTGTCCGGGTTCGTGATCTACTTCATCGCCCGCTGGATCAACCGCAGCCGCGGCATCGACCTCGACAAGCGGTTCGCGGAGATCCCGGTTGAGTGACGGGGTGGCCCTGGTCACCGGCGCCGCCGGCGGCATCGGCGGCGCCGCCGCCGACGCCCTGGAGGCGAACGGCATGACGGTGGCCCGCACCGACCTGCCGCTGGACGTGGGCGACGCCCGGGCGGTGGCGCAACTGGTCGCCGACACCGAGGCGCGCATGGGCTCGATCGAGGTGCTGGTGAACTGCGCCGGCTACGTCGAGGAGACGCCTGCGGCCGACATCACCGACGAGGCATGGGAGCGCATGCTGCGGGTTCACCTCGGCGGCACCTGGCACACCTGCCGCGAGGTCGCCCCGCGGATGGCCGCCCGCGGCCGCGGCGCGATCGTCAACGTGTCCAGCGAGCTCGCCCTGTGCGGGGCCGAGCTGCACGCCCACTACTGCGCCGCCAAGGGCGCCGTGCTCGGCCTCACGAAGTCGCTGGCCGCCGAGCTGGCCGGCGCCGGCGTGCGCGTGAACGCGGTCGCCCCGGGCGCCACCGACACCGCGCTTCTGACCGATCTCTGGCGCACCCCGGAGTACCTCGACAGCCTGCCCCTGCGGCGCCTGTCGACGCCCGCAGAGATCGCCGCCAGCATCGCCTTCCTGGCCTCCGAGGGCGCGTCGTACATCACCGGCCAGGTGCTGTCGCCCAACTCGGGAGCGGTCATATGAGCCGCGTGGCGCTGGTCACCGGAGCGGCCACCGGGATCGGGCTGGCCACCGCCGACGAGCTCGAGCGGCGTGGGTACACGGTGGCCCGCAACCATCTCCCGGGGCAGCGCGTGGACGGCCATGCTGCGCCGGCCGACGTCAGCGACCCGGCGCAGGTGGCAGCCATGGTGAGCGACGTGGCCGCCCGCCTGGGACCCGTCGAGGTGCTGGTCGCAAACGCCGCGGCCATGGTCATGGGAGCGGTCGACGACGTTCCCGAGAGCGCCTTCTGGCGCGTCGTGCACACGAACCTGAGCGGCGCCTTCTGGTGCATCCGGGCATGCCTGCCGCACATGCTGGCGAGCCGCTTCGGCCGCATTGTCAGCGTCAGCTCGGAGTGGGGCCAGACCGGCTGGCCGCGTGCCAGCGCCTACAGCGCCTCCAAGGCCGGCCTGATCTCGCTGACCAGGGCGCTGGCGCGGGAGCTGGGGCCGGCCGGCATCACCGTCAACGCCGTCGCACCCGGCGTCATCGACACACCCCAGCTCGAGGTGGACGCCGAGGACGCGGGCATGCCGCTGGAGCGGATGAAGGCGCAGTACGCGGAGGCGGTGCCGCTGGGCCGTATCGGGGGTCCCGCCGAAGTGGCCGCCGCCGTCGCCCACCTGATCTCTGACGGCGCCGCCACCATCACCGGCCAGGTGCTGGCCGTCAACGGAGGCACCACCCGGTGAGCGGCCCCTACCGCCCCGCGGACGCGTTCCGCAGCCCCCGTTTCGCCGGGCTGCGCACCTTCATGCGGCTGCCGCACGTGGAGGGCACGGACGGCATCGACTTCGTGGTGCTCGGACTGCCGTTCGACACCGCGACCAGCTTCCGCTCCGGCGCGCGGTTCGGGCCGGAGGCGATCCGGGCAATGTCGCACCTGCTGCGTCCGTACAACCCGGAGCTCGAGGTGGACATCTTCGAGCACCTGTCCGGGGTGGACGGGGGAGATCTGCCGGTCGCGCCGGGCGACACCGTGGCCACCTACGAGCTGGCCGCCGAGGGGTTGCGGCCGTACGTCGCCGCGGGGGTGTTCACCGTTGTCCTGGGCGGCGATCACGCCATCACGCTGGCCGAGCTGCGGGCGCTTCACGAGATCCACGGGCCACTGGCGCTGGTGCACCTGGATGCCCACGGTGACACCTGGCACGAGTACTTCGGCCAGCGCTACTTCCACGGCACCACGTTCCGGCGCGCCGCCGAGGAGGGCGTGATCGACCCGTCGTGCTCGGTGCAGGCCGGGATGCGCGGCTCGCTGTACGGCGCCGCCGACATCGAAGACGCCCGCGGCATGGGGTTCACGGTGCTGTCCACGAGGGAGCTGCGCGAGCTGGGGCCTGATGCCTTCGGCGCGCTGGTGCGCTCCCGCACGGCCGGACGCCCGGTGTTCCTCAGCTTCGACGTCGACTTCTGCGATCCGTCGGTTGCTCCGGGCACCGGAACCCCCGAGATCGGCGGGCCCAGCTCGGCAGAGGCCGCGCGGTTCGTGCGCGCGCTGGCCGGGGTCGACCTGGTCGGAGCGGACGTGGTCGAGGTCGCGCCGCCGTACGACTCGGCCGGGCAGATCACGGCGCTTCTGGGCGCCAACATCGCCTGGGAGGCGATCTCGCTGCGGGCGCTTGCACGGTCGCCCGCACGCGCGGAGGCGGGGACGTGAAGCTCTACTACGCAGGCGACGTCCACGGCTCCGAGAAGTGCTGGCGCAAGTTCCTGAACGCCGCCCGCTTCTACGAGGTCGACACCCTGATCATGGGGGGTGACATCACCGGCAAGGTGATGGTGCCGGTGGTGGCCGCGGGCAACGGCAGCCACCAGGCGCACGTCCTGGGGCGAGCCGAGACCGTGCCTGCTGATGAGCTCGAGGAGCTCGAGAAGCGGATCCGCTTCAACGGCTTCTATCCGTACCGCTGCGACCGCGACGAGTACCAGCGGCTGGAGTCCGACACGGCGTATCGCGACGAGGTGTTCACGCAGCTCATGGTCGACGAGGTGCGGCGGTGGGTGAAGCTGGCCGAGGAGCGGCTGCACGACACCGGCATCCGCTGCTACGTGATGCCGGGAAACGACGACGAGTTCGCAATCGACGAGGCGCTGGAGTCGGACTACGTAATCAATCCCGACAACAAGGTGGTGCGGGTCGGCGACCACCAGATGTTGTCCTCGTCGTGGACGAACCGCACGCCCTGGGACAGCCCGCGGGAGGAGGACGAGGACGCCCTCGGCGGACGCCTGCGTGACCTGGCCGCGCAGCTCGAGCCGGGCGTGCCCACCATCTTCAACCTGCACTGCCCACCGCACGGCACCACCCTCGACAAGGCGCCCCAGCTCACCACCGACCTGCGCGTGATCACCGACGGTGGAGAGCCTCGGATCGTGTCGGTGGGCTCCACGGCCGTGCGCTCGTTGATCGAGGACGTGCAACCGGCGCTGTCGCTGCACGGCCATATCCATGAATCCAAGGCCATCGCCAGGATCGGCCGCACGACCTGCGTCAACCCGGGCAGCGCCTACTCGGAGGGTGTGATCGACGGCGCGGTGGTCAACCTGCGCGGCGACAAGGTCAAGTCCTGCCAGCTCGTAACCGGATAGGAGGTTTCAGCGATGGATCAAGACGTCGGCAGCTCCACGCCACAGGCATTCGCCAGACAGGCGACCGGCCTGCGGCGTGAGGCATCGGCCCGAGACGTTTTCATCTACAACACGAACAACCAGAACGTCGGCATCGGCGTCGCGTTCATGGTGCTGCTGATCCCGCCGCTGTACGCCGGCGGCAGCATGCTGGTCGCGACGCTGCTGGCAGGCCTGCTGGCGCTTCCAATGGCGTGTGTGTACGCATACTTCGCAGCCGCGATGCCACGGTCCGGCGGCGACTACGTCTATATCAGCCGCACGCTCCATCCATATCTGGGCTTTCTGTCGTCATGGAACTGGATGGTGTGGCTGGTCACCTACACCGGCATCCCGGCCGCCTATCTCGCGCAGTACGGATTGTCAGGGCTGTTCCGAGAGCTGGGGTACGTGTTCAACAGCCCGCGCCTGGTCAGCGACGGCGACAACTTCTCAAGAAAGTGGTGGATCTTCGTCGCCGGCTCCCTGCTGCTGATCCTGTTTGCAGTCATCTTCTCCCTGGGCACGCGGCTCTACTTCCGCGTGCAGCTTGTGTGCTTCGGCATCGCCATGGTCGGCGTGATCGCCGGCCTGATCGTGATGGCGTTCACGAGCCACTCCGACACGGTGAACGGGTTCAACTCCTACGTGGCGGGGGTGAGCGGCCACCAGCACGCAACGGCCGCAGTGGTCAAATCGTCTGGGAACCTGCAGCAGTCGTCGTTCGACTGGAAGCAGACGATGTACGCGATGGTGTGGCCGCTGTTCATCACGTTGTACGCCATCACCTCGAGCTTCATCGGCGGCGAGGTGCGAAACGCCAGGCGATCACAGTTCATCGCCATGCCCGGCTCGATCGTGTATGTCACGATTCTGATGATCCTGCTGGTGGTGGGACTCGGGCACGCGGCCGGCACGACCTTCCTCGGCCAGATGGGATTCGCCGACCCTGCCTCCTACGGCTTCGGGTCCATCCCCACGTACAACGAGCTGACGGCGGCCATGGTGCACAACCAGGGTTGGCTGATGATCGTTCTCGGCGCGTCCTTTGTGTTCTGGACATACGTGTGGCTTCCGATCAACTTCCTGGCCGCCACGCGGGCCATCCTGGCCTGGGCGGTGGACGGCCTTTTCCCACGTCAGCTGTCCAACGTGTCGGAGCGTTTCCACACCCCCATCTATGCCATCGTGCTGATCTGGATCGCCTCGGAGGTATGCCTGTACCTGTACGTCGCGCACATCTTCAACACGCTGAACGGGATCTTCGTGTGGATCTTCTCGTTCATCCTGTGCTCGATCGCCGCCGCGCTCTTCCCCTACCGCCGGCGTGAGCTGTGGCAGGCGTCGCCCTGGAACGGCATCACCGCCGGGATCCCCAACATCACGATCCTGGGCGTGGTCTCGACCATCTGCCTGGTCTTCTGCGAGTACTGGTTCTGGTACGACCCGATCCAGGGGTACGACACGTGGAGCCACACGCTGAAGGTCGTGATGCTGGTCGGCATCGTCCCGGTGGCCACCGCCATCTACCTGATCGCCTGGTACACCAGCAAGCAGCGCGGTGTCTCCGTGAACAAGGTGTTCGCAGAGATCCCACCCGAATGAGGAAGGAGACGGCATGACCTCGGCTGCAGCGCAACAGACCCGCCAGGGCTGGCACTCGGTGCTGGTGGGCGGCATCGCCACCTTCATGGGTGCACCCCAGGTCGCCCCCGACACCGGCGCGTTACAGGCCGCCGGCGCGCACGCCGC
>JBQCGJ010000345.1:0-25036 GCA_051955775.1 Gaiellales bacterium
GAACTGGCTGCGGCACACGATGACCTGGTACGACGGCGGCGCGGTCCGCCTCGACTACAAGCCGGTCACGATCACCGAGCATCAGCCGGCGGTTCGCACCTACTGACGAGGAGCCTGTGGAAGTCACCCTGAAGATCCAGCGCTACCTGCCCGACGACGAGGTCGAGCGGCTCGACAGCTTCACCGTGGACGCGCCTGAGACGTCCACGCTGCTCGATGTGCTCGACCAGATCAAGGACGAGCAGGACGGCTCGCTGACCTACCGCAAGAGTTGCCGGATGGCGGTCTGCGGCTCGTGTGGGATGCGCATGGACGGGGCGGCGGTGCTGGCCTGCAAGACGCCGATGGCCGAGGTCGCCGCCAGCGGCGCGACGCCGGTCATCTCGCCGATGGGCAACCTGCCGGTGATCAAGGACCTGGTCGTCGACATGAACCCGTTCTGGCAGAAGTTCCAGTCAGTGCAGCCGTGGCTGGAGGAGGACGGCGACCCGCCGGCCAAGGAGTGGCGGGTGCAGCAGCAGGAGCTGGACCGGATCTTCAAGGAGGCGCTGTGCATCCAGTGCGGGTGCTGCGTCTCTGAGTGCAACTCGATGGAGGCCGATCCCGACTTCATGGGCCCGGCCGCGCTGGCCAAGGCCGCGCGGTTCGTGGGAGACGCCCGCGACCGCGGGCGAATGAAGCGGCTGAAGATGCTGAACGGCCCGCATGGGGTGTGGGACTGCACGCGCTGCTACTTCTGCAATGAGCGCTGCCCGAAGGGCGTCGACCCTCGCGATGCGATCGCCAAGGTGGGCGCGGAGATCTACTCCGAGGGCATCTACTCGGACAAGGGAGCGCGGCACGCCCAGGTGTTCGACTTCTCCTCGCACCGCACCGGGTATCTGCTGGAGACGGCGCTGGTGCCGTACACCGACCCCATGAAGGCGCTGGACGTGAAGTTCGCGATGCGCCTGGCGCGGGCCGGCAAGGTGCCCAACCCGGTGAAGCCGCACAGGGCCAAGAAGCTGGACGAGGTGCGCAAGCTGCACAAGCTGTTGAAGAGCCAGGAGGAGGAGTCGCGCGAGGCCAAGCGGGCCGGCGTGTCAAAGGATCGGGAGGCCGCATCGTGAAGCAGAGCTACGCCTACTACCCGGGCTGCCTGGCCAGCCTGTCGCAGAAGGAGCTGGACACCTCGACCCGCGCGATCGCCCAGAAGCTGGGCTTCGAGCTGGTCGAGATCCCCGGCTTCACCTGCTGCGGCGCCGGGGACATCCACGAGGCACGGCCCGAGTACTACCTGCACCTGAATGCGCGCATCCTCGGCCAGGCGGAGCAGCTCGAGCAGGACACGATCATGACCATCTGCAACGTGTGCACGCTCAACCTGCGCCAGGCCAACGCGAAGCTGAAGGCCGACCCGGAGCTGCTGGAGCGGGTCAACGCCAATCTGCGCGAGGTCGGTGCTGCCTCGTACTCGGGAGGCGTTGATGTGCGGCACCTGCTGTGGGAGATCGCCGAGGGCGAGGGCTACGAGAAGCTGAAGCAGATCGCCGAGAAGCCGCTCACCGGCGTTCGCATCGCGCCGTTCTACGGCTGCCAGATCCTGCGTCCGTCGAAGCTGCTGGGCTTCGAGGATCCTGACCGGCCGCAGTCGCTGGAGCGGATCATCGAAGCCTGCGGAGCGGAGCCCGTCGACTACCCATCCAAGATCAAGTGCTGCGGCTTCCCGATCGTGCTGGCCCGCGAGGAGGTGGCGCTGGGCGAGCTGATCCAGCCGCTGGTCGAGGCCAAGCTGGCGGGCGCGGACGCGATGGTCACTCCGTGCCCGCTGTGCCACCTGTCGCTCGACGCCTGGCAGGGCAAGGCGGCCCGCGAGGCGGACATGGAGCTGGGCCTGCCAATTCTCCATCTGGCGCAGCTGGTGGGGGCGGCCGCCGGCCTGTCGTACGACGAGCTGCTGTTCAAGCGGCACGTGGTCAAGACGTACCCGTTCACCGACAAGGTCTACGCGCAGGCGTAGCAGCAGGCCGGGCACTCGATCTCGTGACAGCCAGCTACGCGGCGCTCTTCAGCTCCCGGTACCGGGCGCTGATGGTTGCGGCGCTGGGGGCCACCTTCCTGGGCTCGCTGGACGCCCTGATGGTGACCACCGCGCTGCCCACGGCGGCCCAGGACATCGGCGGCGTCGACCTGATCGCGGTCACGGTGGGCGCCACCACGGTGACAGTGGCCATGACGTTCCCACTGGCCGGCACCGTGATCGATCGCTACGGCGTCGGGCGGGCCTTCGCGATCGCCTGCGTGCTGTTCTCGCTGGCCAACGTGATCGGCGGGCTGGCAACATCGATGGCCGTGGTGGCGGTGTCGCGCGCGATCCTGGGGCTCGGCGCCGGATTCATGTTCGCGGTGCCGCTGGGGCTGTTCGCCGTCTCCATCCCGGACGTCCTGCGGCCGCGGGCGTTCGGTGCCAACGCGGCGATGTGGGGGGTATCCGCGCTGATCGGGCCGGCGCTTGGCGCGATCCTGACCGGCACCGTGGGCTGGCGGTGGGTGTTCTGGATCAACCTGCCGATGATCGCCGGTGTGGCGTGGGCGGGCAGGCTCGCGCTGCGCGGCCGGGCGCGGCCGGCGGCGCACTCGCAGGCGGCGCAGCTGAACCTGATCGGGCCGGCTCTGCTCGGACTGATGGTCGCCCTGTTGCTGGCCATGGCCAGGCAGGCGCTGCCGCCGGCGCTGCTGGTGGGGCTCGCGATCGTGTCGGCGGCGGCGTTCGTGGCGCACGAGCGGCGGACCAGCGCGCCCGTGTTCACGCACACGGCGAACTCCCTGGCCACGAACGCCACCGCGTTCGCGGCCGGCGCCGCCTTTCTGGGCGGTGAGACCTACCTGCCGCTGCAGCTCCAGGTGGGGTTCGGGCACAGTGTGGCCGTGGTCGGGGTGGCACTGCTTCTGTGCACCGCAGGGTGGACAACGGGCTCGATGGGCGCAGCCCGTATCAACTCCTCGGCCAGGTCGCAGATCATCCTGGGCACGGCGCTGACCTGCGCCGCGACCCTTGCCATGGCGATTCCGCGCGGCGGGGCGATCCTGCCGATCGTCGCGTACACCGTGTCGGGCCTGGGCATGGGGGTCGCCAGCCCGGCCCTTTTCGCGTCGGTGCTGCAGGACGGCACCGAGGGCCGCGAGGGGCAGGCCACCTCGAGCATTCCGCTGGCCCGTCAGGTGGGATCAGGCGTCGGCGCCGCGGTGGCCGGGATCGTGGTTGCCGCGACCCTCAGCGCGGGGCAGATGGCGGCCGCCCAACACGCCGGAGCGCATGTCCCGGCGGTTGTCCACGCAGCCCGGCTGTCGTACCTGGCGGTGGCCGTGATCGGGCTTGGCGGTCTGGTGGCGTGCCGCTGGCTGCGCACCGGCCGTGCCGAGCAGCCGGCAGTGGCTGCGCCGGATCGCATCGCCGCCTGAGGCTGGCCTGCGCCTCGCCGCGTTCAGAGTTCGATCAGGACCGTGCCAGCGGGCGCCAGTTCGACCACCTCAGGCTGGGTGGTGAAGACGACCAGCTGGCGCTCCCCGGCCAGGTCGGCGAGCAGCGCCAGGGCGTCGCCCAACCGAGTGCGGTCGAGGTGGGCGAAGGGGTCGTCGAGCAGCACCGGCAGCGGTTCGCCGGCCGGCGCCAGGAGCCGGGTCAGCTCCAGCCGCTGAACGAGGTAGGCCAGCTTCTGAGTGCCCAGCGACGTCTGGCCGAGGTCGATCGGCGCGCCCGTCTCGGGAGCTTCCAGCCGCACCGACAGGTCATCGGCCACGTATGCGGTGTGGTAACGGCCGCGGGTGACCCGGGACAGCTGCTGCTGGAGAGCGGCATTCAGCCGCGGCGCGAAGTCGCGGTACGTCTCGGCGGCGGCCTGCTCCAGCTCGAGCTCGGCCAGCCGCAGCACGGCGTCCATGCGTTCCAGCCGCTCGACCTCGGCCCGGGCCGCGGCCAGCCGCTCGACCAGGCCGGCCGCATCGGGAAGCGTGCGCAGACGCTCCGCCACGCGCGCCGCGGACGACTCCCCCTGTACCAGCGCCTGCTCGCGGCGGCGGCGTAGGTCGGCCAGCTCCTGCTCGATCTGGTCGGGGTCGCGATCCGCCCCGGGCGCGTTTCGGTGACCGTTCAGCTCGCCCTCCATCTCTGCCAGCGTCAGGCTCAGCTGATCCAGGCCGTGGTCGCCGAGCAGGCTTCGCAGCTCCGCATCCGCCACCTCCCGGCGATGGGCGGCCAGCTCGTGGGCGCGGTGGCGGTCGGCCAGCAGGTCATAGGTCTCGAGCGATTCCGCGACCAACACCGGGTCCGGCTCGATGCCCAGCAGCTCGGCGATCCGTCCGCGTGCCGAGGCGAGCTCACTCGAGACGACCTCCAGCCTGGCGATGTCCGCGGTCAGCCGTGCCCGCTCCGACCTCCGCTGCTCGAGCAGGAGCTCTCGCTCCGCCGTCGCTTGCCGGCGCCGGCGCCCCGCCGTCCGTGCCGCGGACGCCCACAGCCCTCCGCCCAGCGCGGCGATCGCAATGCCAGCTGCGAGCAGCGCCGTCTGCCCCAGCCCGGCGCCGACGGCTGCCACACCGGCGCCCGCGAGAAGCAGTGCGACTCCGGCCGCGTGGGGCCGTGGTGGATCGACGTTCGCTGGCATCGGCTCCGCGTTCAGGCCATCCAGACGGGCGCGGGCCTCGTCCAGCGCCGGCTGGGCATCCACGGCGCGCCCCTCCAGCTCGACGACCCGCTCGCGGGCGCCGGCCAGCCCCGAGACCGGGTGCCAGCCGTTCACCGGCGCAGCGTCCATGATCGCCACCGCGCTCTGCCGCTCGCGATCGACCGCCGCCGCTCGCTCCACCCGGCGCCGCAGCACCCTCGCCCGCGCCGCCGCGTGCGCCATCTCCAGCTCGTTCTGACGGCGCTCGAACCCCGCCGCCAGCTCGCCCAGCCGATCACGCTCGGCAGCCTCCTGCTCGGCGTCGGCCCGCTCCCGCTGCACAGCCGCGAGTTCCGCTTCCAGGCTCTCGACGCGTTCGATGGCCTGCGGAAGCGGGTTCGTACGGCTGCGGTTGAGGCCCACCAGCCGGGAGCGCCGGCTGCGGATCACCGCGGTGGCGCCCGCCGCTCCGTCCGCCTCGCCGCTCTGACTCGCGACTCGCTCCAGCGCCTGCCGGACATCGGCCGACTCGCCGATCGCCGTCAGCTCGCCCTGCGGGATGCTGGCGACCTTGAGGTAGGCGTCGCGGGACGCGCCGTACAGCTTCCGGCACAGCGCATCGGTGTCGGTGCCGGCGCCGAGGTCAGATGTGATGTCGTCTCCCGTGCTGGCGTCGGTGACGGTGAATGCCCAGCGTGCGAAGTCCCAGTCGAGCCGCAGCCGGCGGCCGGTGGCGAGCTCGAGGTCGAGCCGGCTGGCGTAGCGATCATGCGTCCACGGCCGGTGGCGCTCGACCGCGGCCGCCAACCGCGGGGTGCGCCGGCCGCCCGGCGCCAGGCCCACGAGCGATGCGGTGAGCGCCGCGTGCAGCGTGCTCTTGCCCGCCTCGTTGGGGCCGTGCACGATGGTCAGCCCATCGCCCAGCTCGAACTCGCGCTCCGTCAATCTGCCGAATCCGTGGATGCGAAGGGTTCGGGCGCGCATCAGGCCACCAGATCCTCTCGCCCGTCGAGCGCCCGCAGACCTGCCAGCAGCGCCTCTCGCGCGTGCGGCTCGTCGGAGTCCAGCAGGCGGGCCACGAACCGTCCGCGTACCGACGGCTCCTCAGCCAGCGATCGCAGGTCGTACGCCGGGCGGGTGCGATCGCGTATCCGCAGCTCCCGGAGCCCGTCCGCGAATCGCTCCTCGAGCGCGCGCGGCGCGACCTCGCATCCCGCGGCCACCTCGCCCTCCAGCGTGATCTCGAGTGATTCGCCGGCGTGCACGGCGACCTCGGAGGCCACGGCCGTCTCGATCTCGTCCGAGCCGTGTGCCCCATCCACCCTCACGGTGGCCACCGAGTACACCCGGCGTGCGACGTCGACCAGCTCGCAGCCGACGCCTGCTTCAGTCACCTCCAGGATGGCGGCGGCGTGCCGCCCGGATCGCTCTCCGAAACCAAGCGGCTCGGGTGACCCCGGGTAGCAGATCAGCTCGTCGGCGCGGCCGGCGTGGAAGTGCCCGAGCATGGCGTAGGCGATGCCCGTGGCGCGGATTCCCGCGCGGGTGACCGGGCGGTGGGCGGGATCGTCGGCCCACTGCTCGCCGGTCAGGGCGGCGTGCAGCAGGAGCAGGTGCGTGCGGCCGTCGGCCGGGGTATGCCAGCCGTCGAGGCAGCTGGTCGAGCAGTGGCGGGCGGTGAACGCGGCCCCCCACACGGTCACGTCGCCGAGCTCGAACGGCTGCGGGCTGTCGCGTGTGAACAGATGGACCGACTCCGGCCACGCCGTACGCTGCCACACCGATCCCGGAACGTATGGGTCGTGGTTCCCGGGCGTGACCAGCACGGGCACCTCGATCTCAGACAATCGCGTCCGCAGGAAGGCGGCGGTGTCCTCCCGCACCGTCTCGTGCTCGTACACGTCGCCGGCCAGGCAAACGGCGTCCACGCCTCGCTCAACGCCCACATTCAGCGCGCGCACGAACGCCTCGCGCAGCTCCGCCCGGCGGCGGTCTCCGTCGCGTGCACCGGCGCTGGTGAAGGCCCGATCGAGGTGGATGTCTGCGAGATGGAGAAGCTTCATGTCGGACCTTTCAGTCTAGGAACGGCATCGGTCGGCATTCAGGCGTCGCGGCCTCGGCGCGCGTTCCGGCGCTGTTTCGGCACGATCCAGGTGCTGACACGTGCGTAGAGGTGTTCGTAGGCTGGCCGGCATGCGAATACACGTCCTTGCAATCGCGCTCGTTCTTACAATCCTCGCCGCAGGCGTCACCTGGGAGCGGTCGCGCCCGGCCGGGCTGATCACCCACGGGGTGGTGATCCGCGTGGTCGACGGCGACACGGTGTACGTGTCATCCGGAGGGCGCACCGAGGACGTGCGCCTGCTCGGCATCGACACACCGGAGACGGTCGATCCCAACCGCCCGGTGGGGTGCTACGGGCCGGAGGCGTCCGCCTACACCAAGCACCTGCTGACGGGCCGGAGGGTGGAACTGGTGTATGACCGGGTGACGCGGGACAAATATGGGCGTTACCTGGCATACGTCTACCTCGAGGGGCATCCAGCGGTATTCGTCGACGCGCGCCTGGTCGCGCTGGGCTACGCGCGGACGCTGTCCATCCCGCCGAACACCCGGCACGCCGCGCTCTTCACCCGTCTCGAGCAGCAGGCTGCGCTGGACGGGCGGGGGCTGTGGCAAGCGTGCGAGTGAGAGATCCTGCACCCCACGGGACCAGCCATCCCGGCGGGTAGACTGCCCCCCATGCGCCGGTTGGCCACAATCGCCGTCATCACGTTCGCGGGCGCGGCGGTCGCCCACCGCCTGTGGCACCGGGACCGCCCGGTACCGTCGGAGGGCAACGGCCACTCGTCGGACGAGGAGCGCACAGCCGCCCTGCGCGCGCGCATCGACGCCGTTCGTCGCCGGCTGCGCGACGAGTTCGACAGCGTGCGTGGCGAATAGAGCGGTCGGCGCGCTGGCCGCCGTGGCGGCCGGGCTGGCGGGCTGGGGGCTGTACGAGTCGCAGTGGCTGTCGACCCGCACGCTGGAGGTGCCGGTGCGCGGCCTGCCGCGTGCGCTCGACGGGCTCGGGGTGCTGCATCTGTCGGACTTCCACGCCGGCGCTCCGGCCATGAACATGCGCACGCTGCGGCGGGCGGTGGATTTCGGGGTCCGCATGCACCCCGACCTGGTTGCCGTCACCGGCGATCTGGTCAACCATCCGCGGGCGATACCGTCGGTGGCCCGCGAACTCGCCCGCCTCGGGCCGCCGCTGGGCATGTACGCCGTGACCGGAAACCACGACGTGCGGGAGACCATTGACCCGCTTTCGCGCGGCGTCGTGGTGGAGGACTGGCGGCCGGCGGCGATGGAGCTCCTGCGCGACCGCATGGTCGAGGTCGAGCGCGACGGCGTGCGGATCCAGGTGGCCGGCGCGGACGCCGACGTGTCCGTCCCGCGCGCTCGGCCCGAGTCGCTGTTCCAGGGCACAGACGCCTTTCGGATCCTGCTCGCGCACTTCCCCGACGTGGCCGCAGACCTGCCTCAGGGGAGCTGCTCGCTGGTGCTCTCCGGCCACCTGCACGGCGGCCAGATCTGCCTTCCCGGCCCGCGCGGCAAGATCAGGTTCGGGCACGCCCGCAACGAGTTCGACGAGGGGGTGTTCCTGCGCGGCGAGATGACGGTCGTGGTGTCCCGCGGGACGGGCACGACGCTGCTCCCGTTTCGCGTGCTGGCGCGGCCAGAGGCCTGCCTCCTGCGTCTGCGGCCCGGCTGACAGGAGGTCGTATACTCGGACTGATGGCCGAACCGCCCACCGGGGCACCGGTCGAGTCGGTGCACTCGCCGTCGGTGTCCGCCCACATCTCGCATGCCGTGATCGCCACCTACGCGGCGGCGGCTGCGCGTGAGGTGCCGGGTGTGCGGGGGATCGCGGATGGTCACCTCGGGCTCCTGGAGCGGAGGGCCGAGCCGGACCGGGCGCCGCGGGGAGTCCGCGTGGTGGCCGACGGCGACCGCATCGGCCTGGAGCTGCACGTGGTGGCGGAGTGGGGAGCCAGGCTGCCCGATGTCGCTGCCGCGCTCCAGAAGGCCGTTCGGGAGTACCTGACGGCCATGATCGAGCTGGATGTGCGTGACGTGGCGGTGGTCATCGACGATGTGGCGCCGCCGGCCTGATGTCCCCGGTCGACCACCTGACAGGCGCCACCATCGAGGACGCCCCGCCCCCCTGCCGGTCGTGCATGTGGTGGCAGACCAAGCCGGGCCGGGAACCCGGTGATCGACGCCGCTTCGCCGAGCAGATCGAGGACGAATTCGGGCCCTGGGGGAAGCTGTACCGCGACGAGGGGCGCGTGATCGGCATGATCCAGTACGGCCCGGCCACGGCGTTCCCGCGGGCCGCCGGGATGCCGGGCGGCCCGCCCAGCCGGGATGCAGTGATCGTGACCTGCGCGTACATGCTCGACGTGCACACGCCGTGGGTGCTGCAGAGCCTGTTCCTGGCCGCCATCGGCGAATGCAAGGACCGCGGGATCCCCGCGCTGGAGACCTTCTCCTACCGGTATTCGAGCGGCCAGCCGCGGCCTGACCGGTTCCTCAGCCACCGCACCATCTTCCCGGCGGACTTCCTGCTCGGCTTCGGGTTCCAGCCTCGCCGCAGCTCCGGTCGCATCGAGCTTATGAGACTCGACCTGCGAGGGATCGAGCTGGCGCCGGAGGAGAGCCGGCTGGCCCGCCTGAAGGCCCGGCTCTCGGTGCTCAACGCTCAGCCGGCCGGGGTCCGCTGAACCGTCACCCGATGCCCGACGAATGACCGAGCGAGAGGCACCCAAGGAAGGACATACGGAGCACCTGTCGGACCACGGCCTGCTCGCGCTGGTGGCGCGGGGAGACGGTGACGCATTCGCCCGCCTGTACGACATGTATGGCGAGGTCGCGTACTCGCTCGCGCTGCGCATCGTGCGCGACCGCGACTTGGCGGCGGACGTGGTCCAGGAGGCGTTCATGACCGTGTGGAATCAGGCCGCCAAGTTCGATCCCAGCCGCGGCCGGCCGTCGACCTGGATCTTGACCATGACCCACCACCGTGCAGTCGATATCGTGCGCCGCGAGCAGCGGCGGCGAAGCGAATCCCTCGATCAGGCGAGCCAGGCGGCAGATCCTGCACCGCCGGTGGAGGAGCGGGCCTGGCTGGGAGTCGCGCGTACGCAGATCGCGGCCGCTCTGCGCACGCTGCCCGATCCGCACCGCGAGGTGATCGAGCTGGCGTACTTCGCCGGCTACACCCAGTCCGAGCTGGCGGAGCGGTTGTCGCTGCCGCTGGGCACGGTGAAGAGCCGCACGTTCGCGGCCATGACGGCCCTGCGGGAGGCGCTGCAGGCAGCCGGATTGAATACGGAGGGTGAGTGGAACACGTCGATGAGCTGATGGCAGCCCACGCGCTGCATGCGCTCGACCCGCAGGATGCGCAGCGGGTCGAGTCGCACGTGGCCGAGTGCGCCGCGTGCCGCGCCAAGCTGCGGGAGCTGGAGGCGGTGTCCGGCGCGCTCGCCTACGCGGTCCCGCCGGCCGCGCCGCCGCCCGAGCTGCGTCAGCGGGTGCTGGGGGCCGTGGTCCCGGTCGCCGCACCGGCGCAGGCGGCGCCCGCCGCCAGGCCGCCCGTGCGCGCCCGGCGCTCGTGGCGCTGGTGGCCGCGGTTTGCCGCGGTTGCCGTGCCCGTGCTGGCAGCAGGCGTGGTGGGGCTGGTGATCTGGAACTTCTCGCTGCGCGACCAGCTCGACAGCACCCGCAAGGGGTTCGCCACAGGCGTCACGCTCAGCCTGCCCGGGGTCGGCAACGCGGTGGCCGACAACGCCGGCTCGGTCACCCTGTACTCCAGCGCGCCGGCGGTTCCGGACGGCAAGACGTACGAGGCGTGGGTGATCTCGAGCAACTCCGTCAGCCCCGCCGGCCTGTTCGCGGGCGGCACAAACCACCTCACGCTGACACTCAACGTGCGTCCAGGGGACACCATCGCGATCACCATCGAGCCGGCCGGCGGCAGCCCTCAGCCCACCCGGAAGCCGATCTCGAGCGCCAAGGTGACCAAGATCTGACGCCGTCAGTGCGCCAGGAACGCGAGCGTGGCCGCGACCAGCACCGCGGCCACCGTGATCCGGGTGACGTGGGCGAGGTCGGCCAGCGACGGCAGCGAGATGGAGATCGGGGGCTGCGAGCGCCGGCGCCGGTCGCGGCTCACCCGTTCGCGGGCGATCGCGGCCTCGCGCTGCGCGGTCGGCCCCAGCAGCTCATCCGTGCGGAACGGTCCATGCGCGTCTGTCCCGTGAGCATGCTCGAGACACTCATACCCGTCCCGGCTCTCGGCGACCGTGCCCAGACAGCGCGGGCAGGCGTGCAGCATCGGCTCCCAGGGCAACCACGACGTGCGGCACGCGCGGCGGCGGTCGAGCGAGCTGGCGAGCTGGTGGGCCTGCCACGGGCCGTGGTCACGGCACAGCCCCGCCCGCGTGGGGCGCATGCACACCGGGCACAGGTGGCCGTGGGGTCGGTCTGGCCGGCGGCGCCTGTCGACGCGCGCGTCCGGCCTGCCTCGGCCGCCCTGGCTCACGCAGCCTCCAGATCGGGGACACGGACGAGGCCGCGCTCGGCCAGCAGCTCGGCGATCTGGATGCCGTTGGTTGCGGCGCCCTTGCGCAGGTTGTCGGCCACCACCCACAGCGCCAGCCCGTTGCGACGGGAGTGGTCGGCCCGGATGCGGCCGACCAGCACGTCGTCGGTGCCGGCGGCATCCGACGGCAGCGGGTAGGCGTTGGACGCGGGGTCGTCGACCACCTTGATGCCCGGCGCGCCGGACAGGATGTCCCGTGCCTGGTCGGCGCCCAGCGGTCGCCGCGTCTCGATCCACACCGCTTCCGAGTGCCCGCGCCACACCGGCACCCGCACGCAGGTGGCCGAGATGCCGATATCAGGGTCGCCCAGGATCTTGTGCGTCTCGTTGACCAGCTTGGTCTCCTCGGTGGTCTCCGGCCCATCGAAGCTGTCGCAGTGCGGCAGCACGTTGAACGCAATCGGGTGAGGGTACACGTCGGGCCGGGCGTCGTGCCCGGCGAGCAGCTCCCTGCTCTGGTCGCGCAGCTCCTGCATGGCAGCGGCGCCGGTGCCCGACACGGCCTGGTAGGTGGCGATCGTGAGATGGCTGATGCCGGCCGCGTCGTACAGCGGCTTCAGCGCGGCCACCAGCTGGATGGTCGAGCAGTTGGGGTTGGACACGATGCCCCGGTGGGCAGCCGCGTCCTCGGGGTTCACCTCGGGCACGACCAGCGGCACCTGCGGGTCGAGCCGGAACGCGCTTGACTTGTCGACCACCACACAGCCCCGGCGCACCGCCTCCGGCGCGTACCGCCTGGACGTCCCGCCGCCGGCCGAGAACAGCGCCAGATCGTAGCCTTCGAGCGCGTCCTCGGTGAGTTCCCGCACCTCGAGCTCGTCGCCGGCGAACGGCACCCGTCGTCCGGCGGAGCGGGCCGACGCGAATGCGCCCACCTCCGACGCCGGGAACCGCCGCTGCTCGAGCAGGCGCAGCACCTCGGGTCCGACGGCGCCGGTGGCCCCGACCACCGCGACTCGGTAGCGGGCCTCAGACACGGGCCGCTCCGTGGCTGGAGGCGATCTCGGCGTCGAACGCCGTGTGCAGCGCCGACACCGCCTCCTCGACCTTCTCGCGGGCGATCACGCACGACACCTTGATCGGGGAGGTGGCGATCATGCGCACGTTGATGCCGTGGTCGGCCAGCGTCTGGAACATGCGCGCCGCCACCCCGGGATGGCTCTTCATGCCGGCGCCGATCAGGCTCACCTTGGCGGCCGTGTCGTCCACGCGCCAGTGCAGGCCCAGGTCGCGGCACAGCCCCTCGATGGTGTCGGTCATCAGCGGCAGGTCGTCCATCGGCACCGAGAACGTGATGTCGGCGTCGCCGTGGGTGACGGCGTTCTGGATGATCGTGTCCACGTTGATGTGCGCGTCGGCCACGGCGTTGAAGATGCCGGCCGCGGTGCCCGGCTTGTCGGGCACGTCGGTCAGCGTCACGTAGGCCTCGTCGATGGTGTGGGTCACACCCGAGATGATTGCGTCTTCCATGGTTGAGTCCTCCCTGATCCACGTCCCGCCGGCGTCGGAGAAGCTCGAGCGCACATGGATGGCAACACCGTGGTTTCTGGCGAATTCGACCGAGCGCAGCTGGAGCACCCGCGCGCCCGAGCCGGCCATCTCGAGCATCTCGGTGGTCGACAGCTCCGCCAGCTTGCGGGCGTGCGGCACGATCCGCGGGTCGGCGGTGAACACCCCCTCGACATCGGTGTAGATCTCGCAGTCGCCGCCCAGCGCGGCGGCCAGCGCGACCGCGGTCAGATCGGATGCACCGCGACCCAGGGTGGTCACGTCATATGCGGTCGACACGCCCTGGAACCCGGCCACCAGCACGATCTCGCCGCGCGCCAGCGCCTCCTCGATGCGGCGCGGCCGGATCTCGACGATCTTCGCCTTGGTGTGCGCAGTGTCGGTCACGATCCCGGCCTGCGATCCGGTCAGCGACACCGCCCGGTGGCCGAGGTCCTCGATCGCCATGGCCGTCAGGGCGGCCGAGATCCGCTCCCCGGTGGACAACAGCATGTCCATCTCACGCGGGTGCGGGCGCGGCGACACCTCCCGGGCCAGCGCGGTCAGCTGATCGGTCGAGCGGCCCATCGCCGATACCACGCCGACCACGCTGCGGCCATGCTGACGCGCCGCCACCAGGCGCTGCGCGACCTTGCGGATCTTGTCTGGATCGGCAACGGAGGTGCCCCCGAACTTCATCACCAGCACGCGCTCGGCAGCCGTCGCGGGGGAGGCGGACGTCGTGGCCATCAGGCCATGGTATCCAGGACGGTGGTCAGGTCGGCGACGGTGGTGCGCGGGTTCACGATGGCAAACCGGGTCGCCGTCTCGCCCCGGAAGATGGTCGGCATCACGAACGCCACCCCCTCGGCCAGCAGCCGGCCGCTCCACTCGTTGTAGTCATCGGCCGTCCAGCCGACCCGCCGGAACACCAGCACCGACAGCTCCGGCTCGATCAGCAGCTCCAGCTCGGCGCGCCGCTTGATCTCCTCGGCGCCCGCCCGGGCGACGTCGAGAGTGCACTCGATGGCGCGCTGGTAGGCGTCGCTGCCGTGGGCGGCCAGCGAGAACCAGAACGGCAGGCCGCGCGCGCGGCGGGAGAGGTGGACGGCGTAGTCGGAGGGGTCCCACGCGCCGTCCACGCGCATCGGCTCGAGGTAGTCCGCCGACTGCGCGTGGGCGGTGCGGGCGAGCTCCGGAGCGCGGTACACGAGCGCGCAGCAGTCGAACGGCGCGTACAGCCATTTGTGCGGGTCGACGATCAGGCTGTCGGCGTGCTCGATGCCGGCGAACAGCCCGCGCGCCGTGGGCGCCGCCAGGGCGGCGGCGCCATAGGCGCCGTCGACGTGCATCCACAGCCCGTGCTTCCGGCAGACCCGGGCGACGCCCTCCAGGTCGTCCACGATCCCGGCGTTGGTCGTGCCGGCGGTGGCGGCCACCGCGAACAGGCCCGGATGGTCGCGGTCGGCGATCGCGCGCTCCTGCGCGTCGCCCGTCATGCGGCCACGCTCGTCCCCGGGCACCGGCAGCAGCTCCACATCCATCACGCCGGCGGCGCTGGCGATCGACGAGTGCGTCTCGGCGGTGGCTGCAACAGCCAGCCGGCCGGCGCCGGGATGGGAGGCGCGGAACGTGTGCCGGGCCGTCACCAGCGCCGCCAGGTTGCCGGAGGTGCCGCCGGACACGAAGCAGCCGCCGGCGCCCGCCGGCAGCCCGGCCAGGTCGCACACCCAGCGCAGGGCCTGGTTCTCGGCGTACACACCACCGGCGCCCTCCAGCCAGCTCCCGCCGTAGATCGAGGATGCGCCCACCACGAGGTCGAACAGGGTGGCCGCCTCGGTCGGTGCGGACGGGATGAACGCCAGGTAGCGCGGGTTGTCGACCGACACCGTGGCCGGGGCGAGCACCTGGGCGTAGATCCGCAGCGCCTCCTCCCAGCCGAGGCCCTCCGCGGTCACCGTCTGCCCGGCTGCCGCCGCCAGCTCGGCGTACGGGCGAGGCCGGTCGAGCGGCACGGGGTCCATTCGCAGGCGGCGGCGGGCGTAGTCCCTGACCGCTTCGGCCAGGCGCTCGGCGTGCTCGTCGAAGCGGTGCATGGCCGCCGGGTCAGTCGCGCTCACGGCTACATCTCCCGGCGGCCGGCCAGCGCGCGGCCCAGCGTGACCTCGTCGGCGTACTCCAGATCGCCGCCCACCGGGAGCCCGCTGGCCAGCCGGGTGACGCGGGTGGTGTCCCGCAGGCGGTCGGCGATGAAGGCGGCGGTGGCCTCGCCGGTCATGGTCGGATTCGTGGCCAGCAGCACCTCGGCCACCTCGCCGCTGCGCACGCGCTCGAGCAGCTCGGCGCTCCTCAGGTGCTCGGGGTCGATGCCGTCGATCGGCGACAGCGCGCCGCCCAGCACGTGGTACAGGCCGCGGTATTCGTGGGTGCGCTCGAGCGCGATCACGTCGGACGGGTCCTCGACCACGCAGATCAGCGATGGGTCGCGCCGGGCGTCGGAGCAGATCGCGCACAGCGGCCCCTCGGCCAGGTTGAAGCAGCGCTCACAGAAGCCGATCCGCTGCTTCACCTCGGTGATCGCGGCGGCCAGCGCGTTGGCCTCGTCCTCGCTCACCCGCAGCAGGTGAAACGTGAGCCGCTGGGCGGTGCGCTGACCGATCCCCGGCAGCCGTGACAGCTGGGTGATCAGGTTCTCGACGGACGGTGCGTACACGGCGTGGAGGATATTGCGAGCTGGTGGAGATGGAGCAGTTCAGGTGCCAGGTACCGTCGACCGGCCGTGACAATGGTGACCGTCACAACCGCCCACCGGTACCTGGCACCGGGCGATGGTCGGCGGTGACCGTCGCAGCCGCCCACCGGTACCGCTTCTGACCAGCGCTACATGCCGGGTAGGCCGAGGCCGCCCAGGCCCCCCATGCCCGACATCATCTTCTGCTGCTGCATCTGCTGAGCTGATGCGATGGCTCCGTTGACGGCGCTGACCAGCAGGTCCTGCAGCATCTCGGGGTCGTCCGGGTCGATCGCCTGCGGCTTGATGGTGATGTCCACCACCTCCAGCGCTCCCGAGATCTTGACCGTCACCGCGCCACCGCCGGCGCTGTGCTCGACGTGCTGGGTCTTCAGCTCCTCCTGCGCCTGCTCCATCTGCTTCTGCATCTGGCCGAGCTGGGCCATCATCTTGTTGGGATCGATCTTGGTCATGGCTTCGGCTCCTCGATCTCGCGGGCGTCGAACGTCTGCTTCAGGTGGGACACGAGCTCCTCCTCGTCCAGCGGCGCCGGTGCCGGCTCCTCGGCCGCCGGCTGCTCTGCATGCTCGCTGGTGGCCAGGGTCAGCCTGACCGGCCGGCCGGCTGCCATCTCCAGCACCTGCGAGATCAGCTCCCGGTTCGGCGGCGAGTCCGCCCCGGCGCGGGCGAACTGCTTGGACTGCGGGAATCGCAGCACGATGGCGTCGGAGTCCGCCTCGACCGTCGCCTCCTGGAGCAGGGCCGCCAGCCGGGACGAGCGCCGCGCGAGCTCGGGCAGCACCGAATCGTTCCAGCGCTCGGCGACGGACTCCAGCGACGGAGCGGGAGCCCCGTTGGACGCGGCTGGGGGCGGCGGTGGAGAGGGCGTGGCCGCCGGCGGCGCGGGCGGCGGCGCAGCCGACGCGGGGGCCGCCGGCGCTGCAGCCGGTGCGGGGCGCGGGGCGACGGGCGGCTGCGGTGACCCCGACTCCAGCCGGGACAGCCGCTGCTCGAGCGATTCCAGCGACAGCTCGCCCTGCGGGCGGCAGATCCGCACCAGCGCCAGCTCGAGCGGCAGGCGGGGATCGGCTCCCTCCTTGACCTGGTCGAGCACGTCGCGCAGCAGGTCGACCAGACGGTGCACCGTGGCCGGCGTCAGCCGGCCCGCCTGGTCGGCCAGGCGCGCCCGCTCGTCGTCGGTCGCCGCGATCTCGGCGGGCAGCTCGCCCAGTTGCTGGCACAGGAACAGCGACCGCAGATGTCCCAGCAGGTCGGTCACCAGCGTGCCCAGATCGGCGCCCGCGTCCACCTGCTCGGACACCAGGCGCAGGCAGCCGGCGGCGTCGGCGGCGGCGACCAGATCGAGCGTTCGGAACAGCACCTCACCGTCGGTGGCGCCGAGCAGTTCGCGCACGTCGGCCACGCCGATCCGGTTCTGGCAGGCGATGGCCAGCTGGTCCAGTGTGGAGACGGCGTCGCGGAAACTGCCGGAGGCGACCCGCGCGACCATGGTGATGGCCGCGGGGTCGATCTCGATGCCCTCGGCGTCGGCCACCCGGTGCAGCACCGTGCCGATCTCGGGAAGCCCGGGCCGCGAGAACACGAACCGCTGACAGCGGCTGCGGATGGTCGGCAGCATGGCCTGCATCTCGGTCGTGCAGAGCACGAACACGACGTGGTCGGGCGGCTCCTCGAGCGTTTTCAGAACCGCGTTCGAGGCCTCCTTGGTGAGCATGTGCGCCTCGTCCACGATGTACACCTTGCGGCGCCCCTTGGCGGGCCGCAGCGCGACCTTGTCGCGGATCTCGCGGATGTCGTCGATCCCGCGGTTCGAGGCCGCGTCCAGCTCGATGACGTCGATCGAGGTGGCATCGTGGATCGACCGGCAGGCCTCGCACACCTTGCACGGTGTGGTGGTCGGGCCGTGCTCGCAGTTCAGCGCCTTGGCCAGGATCTTGGCCATCGAGGTCTTGCCGGTGCCGCGCGGCCCTGCGAACAGGTACGCGTGCGCGACCTTGTCCATCTCGATCGCGTTGCGCAGCGTGCGCACCACGTGCGGCTGGGCCGGCCAGAACTCGTCGAAGTCGCGCGGCCTGTGCGTGCGATAGAGGGCGCTCACCTTGTCAGCTTATCGGGTGGGAGGTTCGGCGATGGGGGGGCATCAAAGCGACCGTGCACCCGCCTCCGTGGCGAGGGACTCGGGTGGTGTCAGCGTCGCCGGCTCCTGCCAGGCTAGCCCACGGCACCCGACTGAGTTTGCTTAGCGCTGCTTCCTTCCGGACCTGACGCGGTTCGCAAGCCGTCGTTGCGTGGGACCTGGCGATCGACACCGAACGCGCAGACCCGCTCCCGAACCCTCCACCCCTCGGGCGGGAATTCGGCCCGGCTAGAGCGGATTGCCGGAACAGGGTACCGCTAGCTCCCCGCTTAGCACGGTCGCGAGCATGCTACCAGCGGGACCGCCCCCGGGTCACTGCAGGGCGGCGACCCGCTCCTCGGTCTCGCGCAGCTTGCGGGCCAGGCTCTTGGCGATCTTCACCGCCAGGGCCGGGTGCTGCTCCAGCAGCGGCGTGAACTGCCAGGCGGTGATGCCGAACACCCGCATCGGCGACTCGGCCACCACGGACGCACTGCGCCGGCCGCTCTCGTCCAGCAGCGCGACCTCGCCGAAGGATCCCCCCGGGTTGAGCGTTGCCAGTCGCTCGCCGTGCGCCTCGACGCGCGCCGTGCCGTCCGCGATGACGAAGAACCCGACACCGCTCTCCCCCTCGCTGACGATGGTGTCGCCGGTGTCGTAGCGGCGTTCCTTCGCTGCCCCGGCCACGGCCGTTAGCTCCTTGTCCGTCAGGCCTTCGAACAGAGCCACTCGGCGCATGATCTGGGTTCGCTCGTCGGACATGTGACCTCTTTCGCTGGAGAACGTGCCGGGGTGCCGATCTAGTCTCCCGAACCTGAGGCGATCTGGCAAGTGGGTTGCCCCGGTGACCTTTGGCAGTCCCGGCGAACGCCGCCTCGGCTGGCATACTGCACTCGCCCGGAGAGGTGTCCGAGTTGGCTTAAGGAGCGCGACTGGAAATCGCGTAAGTGGGGTAAATCCCTGCTTCGCGGGTTCGAATCCCGCCCTCTCCGCTGCTGGTCGGGTGGGTAGTGGCAGCTACGGCGCGGACGTGGCGACCCGGCCGGGGGTCGCGCGCGGTGCCACCGGCGGCAGCTCCCGGGGCCGCAGCACGGCGGTGCCGGGCAGCCCGTGAGCCGCTCGCCGCAGCGCCCATCCGGCCGGCCCGACCACCAGCGTTCGGTCAGGGTGGAAGTGCGCATGTGAGGCACGCAGCAACGCGGCGGCGTCCCGGCACGGGCTGATCTGCACCCGGCCGCGTAGGTCGCGGCTGCGCAGGGCGTCATGCGTCGCCTCGGACACGTCCCGCAGGCGAGCCGCCAGCCGCGGCGGCACGGCCGATGCCGGCAGGGTCGCCGGAAGCACGGCAGGCACCACCGCATCCACCCACGCCTCCGTGGGCACGAGCGCGGCCGCGCGGTCGAGCAGCTCTCGCTTGACCCGGGTGTCGCTGATCAGGATCAGGTAGCGCATGGTTCACACTCACTGTCGCTGCATCCGCATCGCGACGGTGTGTCGATTGCATCCGGCGGGATGCCGATCGCGTCACTTCGATGTCACGCGTGTGTTACGACGCGCTGCGCAGCCGGTAGCCGACGCCGGTCAGCGTCTCGATCGCCTTTCGCGGCACTCCGCCGGCCTCGAGCTTGTCGCGCAGCCGGCCCATGTGCGTGCGCAGGAGCTGGGTCTCCTGCGCGTATCCGGGGCCCCACACGTTGCGCAGCAGCATCTGGTGGGTCAGCGGGCGGCCCTGGGCGAGCGCCAGTTCCTTCAGCAGATCGAACTCGGTGGGGGTGAGGCTGATCTCGCCCCCGGGCGCGGTGACGAGCCGCCGGGCCACGTCGATCTCCAGCCCGGCCGCCTCGATCACCTGCTCACGGGCGGACGCCCCGGACGCCCGCCGCAGCAGCGCCCGCACCCGGGCCAGCAGCTCGCCGATACCGAACGGCTTCGTCAGATAGTCGTCGGCGCCCGCGTCCAGCGCGCGGATCTTGTCGGGCTCGTCGCCGACAGCCGAGATCAGCAGGATCGGCGCCCGCAGCCAGTCGCGCAGCTGCCGGCACACCGCGGCGCCGTCGGCGTCGGGCAGCATGAGGTCGAGGATGACCAGGTCGGGCGGCTCCAGCGCCGCGGCGGTCAGCGTCTCCTCGCCGGTGGTTGCCGTGCGCACCTGGTAGCCGGCCTTGGACAGCGTGACCTCCAGCGCCCGGCGGATCGGGCGTTCGTCGTCGACGACCAGGATGCTGGCGTCGTCGCTCATACGTGCGTGTGCGGGATCGCGAGCACGAACCGCGCGCCGCCGGACGCGGCACGGCCGACCGTCAGACGGCACTCGTTGGCGGCCGCCAGTCCTTGCGCGATGGCCAGGCCGAGGCCCGACCCGGTCACCCCGGGCTGCGGCCGGGACCGGTAGAAGGCTTCGAAAATGCGCTCGGCATCCTGCTCGGCGACGCCGGGGCCGTCGTCCTCCACGGCGATCTCGACGGCATCCTCGCGATCCGCCACCGACACCCGCACCGGCCGCTCCGCCGGCGAGAACTTGAGCGCGTTCTCGACCAGGTTCACCACCACCCGCTGGAGCTGGGCGCCGTCGGCGCGCACAAGGGGCAGGTCGTGGTCGAGGGCCAGGGCGATGCGCGGGTTGGGCTCGCCGGCGCCGAGCTCCTCGACGGCCGATTCGACCACATCGCGGATGTCCAGCCAGTCCGCGGACGCAGACATCGCGCCGGCCTGCAGACGCGACAGGTCGAGCAGGTTCTCGACCATCCGGCTCATCCGCTCGCCCTGCTCGGAGATCGTCTCCAAGAGCTCCCGCTCGTCGTCGTCGAGCTGCGCATATCGAAGCCCGCCGGCGGAGGTGGTGATGGCGGCCAGCGGCGAGCGCAGGTCGTGGGACACGGCCCGCAGGAGCGCCGTCTTCAACTCGTCTGAGCGTGCCAGCGCCTCGGCGTGCACCTGCTCGCGCAGCCGCCGCTCGCGCTCCTCGCCGAGCGCGATCAGGCCGGCCAGGCTGCGGGCGATGCGGTGGGCCGGGGCCGACTCGAGCGCATGCGGGGGCACGCCGGACAGTCGAAGCTCGCCGAGCACCTGACCTCTCAGCTCGAGCAGCAGCGCGTCCTCTCGCCCGGAGGCTGCTCCGCGCACGATCACGCCGTCGGCTGCGCCGATGGCGTGTGCGGCCTGGCCGGCGAGCCCCGGCAGCACGCTCTCCAGGTCGGGGGCTGTCGCGACCTGGGTGGCGAAGGCCTCGCCAAGCCTCGCCTCGGCGGCCCGCCGGGACGCCTCCTCGCGTTCGCGGTGCTCGCGGGCGGCCAGGTTCGATGTGACCAGGGCGGTGACCACGAAGGCGGCCAGCGCGAGCCAGTCGCTGGACGAGTGGACGTTGAGGGTGTGCTTGGGGGGCAGGAAGAAGAAGTTGTACGCCAGCGCGGACGCCAGGCTCGTGGCCAGGCCCCAGCCCAGACCAAGCAGCGTCGAGACCCCCAGCACGGCGACCAGATAGAAGACCCCCGCGGCCTCCACGGGCACCGAGGGCGTGAGCAGGTCGACCAGGACGGTGCACAGGGCCACCAGGCCGGCCGACAGCGCGAACGCCCGGACGGCGGGCCCGCGCAGTGCGCGCACGCGGGCGCGACGTCCGCCTGCCGCGGTGGCGGCGGCCCGGCGGTCGGCGTCGGTGGCGGCCATGTGCGTATTCTCGCAGGGCGGAAGGCCGGGAGATGATTGGTGCCACGCCGCTGCCGGCGTGGCCCAATCATCTAGCGCCGCAGTCCGGCCACCAGGCGGGCCGGCCGAAGCAGCAGGTCGAGGGCGTCGAGCGGGCCCGTGACGACGAGGTCGGCCGCCCGTATCGCGGTGCCTGCCGTGCCCTCGGCGCCGATCACGGCGATGCCGACCGCTGCCTCCTCGAGCATGCCCGCATCGTTGGCGCCGTTTCCGATCGCGGCCACCGAGCCTGCGCCGAGTCCGCGCACGTGGTCCCGTTTGGCGCCGGCCTCGTCCGGTCCGCCGACGATCGTCGCGCGCAGCCCGAGCGCCTCGGCGATCTCGCCGGTGCGGCCGTAGGTATCGCCCGACAGCAGGTGCACGGTGAGTCTTGGGGCGAGGTCGCGCAACCGCTGCTCGACGCCGGCCACCAGCACGCCCTCCACCGCCAGCGTGCCGTTCACGTCCAGCACCACATGCTCCAGCCGGATCGGCCCCAGGCCCGGGACGTCGGCCTCGATGCTCACACCGGCGCGACCCCTGCCGCGCGGTCGCGCTGCTCCACCGCGAGTTGGTCGGCGCGCTCGTTCCACTCCACCCCGGCGTGGCCGCGGACGCGCTTCCACGTCACCCGGTGCCGGTCCACCTGCTCGGCCAACTGCTCCCACAGGTCGCGGTTCTTGACCGGCTTCTTGTCCGATGTCCGCCAGCCGTTCTGCTGCCAGCGTTCCAGCCAACCCAGAGTGAAGGCGCTCTCGACGTACGCCGAGTCCACGTGCACGACCACGTCGACCGGCCTGGTCAGCGCCTTCAGGCCCTCGATCACGGAGGTCAGCTCCATGCGGTTGTTGGTGGTCACGGGATCGCCGCCGGAGAGTTCCTTGAGGTGGCCGTTCCAGCGCAGCACCGCGGCCCACCCACCCGGCCCGGGGTTGCCGGAACAGGCGCCATCAGTCCACAGCTCGACCGGTTCGCTCATGCCCGCACGCTACACGGGGTCGTGGTTAGACGCTGGCGGCGGCCTGCAGCGCGCGCACCCGCTGCGAGAGCGCGGTCATCAGGGCCAGGGCCACCTTCGGCTCGCTGTGCAGGAGCTTGAGGAACCTGCTCCGGGGCAACACCATGACCAGCACGTCCGTCTGGGCGGTCACGGTGGCCGACCTCGGCTGGCCGTCGATCAGCGACATCTCGCCGAAGAAGTCACCACTCTGCATGCTCACCCGCCGCCCGCCGGCGCGCACCCCGGCCCGGCCGTTCAGGATCACGAAGAACGACTCGCCCGGTGACCCGGCCTTGACGATCGCCGAGCCGCGGGTGACCCAGCGGGTGGTGGCGAGGTCCGCGACGCGGTTCAGGTGCCGGCGCGACAGCCCGGCGAACAACGGTACGTCGCCGAGGATGTCGGCCATCTGCCTGCGGGTCAGCCGCGACGGATCAGCCAGCGATCCGCCGGTCACGACCCGCGACAGCCCAAGCTCCCTGCTCACGCCCGGACCATCTCACACTGGGTCTCGACGCGTGCTCTCGGGGATCCCCCGTCGTGGTACCGTGCCTTTCCCGGGGCGCATAGCTCAGCTGGGAGAGCGTCCGCTTCACGCGCGGAAGGTCACAGGTTCGAGCCCTGTTGCGCCCATCTCGGGAGGGTGCTGCTCGCGCGAGGGCACCGCCGGGATCCCGATTGACCAGCCCCCATGGATGCATTTCAGTCGGGTTAATCAGGGAAAACCCGGCGTCTTGTCGGCCTCCTCCCGGGCTGGTAGTGTCGCGCCGCGGGTGGGGTCACGTTCATGCTGTGGATCTTCGGGAAGGGGGTTTCGGCGTGGGACGCACACTCGGTCGAATCGCGGCACTGGGGGTGGCCGCGCTGGTCTTGATGGTCCCGGCGGGAGCCGGCGCTGCGACATCGCAGCAGCACGTCTCGGCTCGCGGCGGGCTTGACTGCAACGGGTTCAGCCCGCTGCAGAAGACCTATAAGCATCTGCTGTGCACGGAGGTTTCCGCACGTGGCGGCGGGGACTCCGCGTTCGAGGACAACGGCCACTACATCGGTCACGACGAGCCGTCGATCCTCTTTTACTCAGGCAAGAACGGCTCGGGCAACGACGTGACATGGAACACGACGCTGCCGCGCGAGCCGAAGGCGAAGCCCAACGGGGAGTACGACGGCCCGATCTGGGACTACATGCTGCGCCCGACGGACTGGTTCGGGATGGTCATGTGCGACACGCAGAGCTACCCAGAGGGCACGCACGTCTGCAAGCGAGACAGCAACAGCAACCTGCAGGCGGTGCCCACGGCCCATCACGCTGGAGCCGCGTACATGGAGCTCCAGCTGTATCCGCCAGGCTGGAACACGTCGATCTCCTGTCAGAACGCCGGCACCAAGTGGTGCGCCGCGCTGACCATCGACAGCTTCCAGGGCGACTTCGCCGGAAACGTCAATGCGAACTGCGAGGAGCCGGTCAACTTCGCGTTCCTGACCCATAACGGTGTGCCCGTCGGGCCGCCCGGGCCAGACCAGCAGACGGCTGCCACGTTCACCGTGACGCCCAATGTGCTGCTGATGAACGGCGGCGACAGGCTGCACGTCCGCATCCACGACTCGCAGGCAGGCCTGGTGACGACGATCACCGACCTCACCAGCGGCCAGACGGGGTCCATGACGGCCAGTGTGGCCAACGGGTTCCGGCACATCGTGTGGGATCCGACCAACTTCACGTGCAACGGTGCGCCGTACGCATTCCATCCCATGTTCTCGACCGCCGCCCGGCCGACCGCGTCGGGGCAGCCGCGAGCGTGGGCGGAGTGGACGGCTCACACCTATAACGTGTCGTACACCAGCGAGATCGGGCATTTCCAGAAGCCCGACTCTGACTCCGACGATCCGGGCTCGTGCCAGCCGGGTCCGGTCATCCCGGGCTGCACCGGGACCGACCTGGACTTCGACGGCTATGGGTATCACCGAGGCACCTGGCCCAACGGCACCTCGCGGGTGCCGACACCGTGGTACGTGCAAAGCCCGACGAGCGACGGAGTCGGCTACTCGATGACCAAGTTCGAGACCGACATCCCGCGGATTACGGCCACCGACCTCGGCGGCACGTGTAACCGGCTCACCGGCGCGGGCTGCAAGGTCCCACCGGACGGAGCGCAGTTCTATCCGTTCGTGCACACCGCCAGGACGTCCGGCGGTTGCATGTGGGCGGTCTCGGACAACCTGCCCAACCAGATCTCCAACTTCGGCGGCATGCGCAAGGCATGGGGCAAGCTGCTGTTCACCAACTATGGAGCTGGGGATATCAAGACGGACAACTTCTCGACCAAGGTGATGAACAACCCCTGCTAGGGGTGTGAGGAACGACGGCCGGTCGCGGCACAACGCCGTGGCCGGCCGTTTGTGTCTCCGCGATGCGTGTTTGCCTACGCCGGCTGGGCTCCGCGATGATCAATCGGAGAGCTGGGCCGGGAGGTCTCTCGATCCCGCCACAGCGGCGCGCCGACCGGCAGGATGGTTTTTCGCCGACAGGCTGTGGGCAACGCCCGCGAACGAGGTGTACCAGCGCCGGCCGCGAAACATCAGCCCGGCCGCCGGATCACTCGTACTGGAGCGCCTCCAGGACGTTCAGCCGGGACGCCCGGCGGGCCGGGAACACCGCCGCCAGGACACCGGTGATAGCGGCCACGATGACCGCGATGATGACCTG
>JBQCGJ010000346.1:0-3582 GCA_051955775.1 Gaiellales bacterium
ACTGCCCGACCGCGGTGCACGCCGAACCGGACGGGCAGGACACGCCGTTGAGGGCACTGGCCGCAGCCCCGCGGGGGTCCGGGGTGGACTGGACGGTCCAACTACCGCCGCGTCGATGCTCGGCCAGCGACACCCCCAGCCCGGACTGCCTCACATGCAGGCCAACGGCCATGCACACCGAAGTCGTGGGGCAGGACACCGCGTTGAGCACGCCGTTCCCGGCGCGAGGGTTCGGGCTCGGCGTCACCGACCACCCCGGCCTCGAAGCGCTGGCCGATGCCACGGAAGTCATGTGCGCCTGCGCTGCGGCCACTACCGCGGGTCCTAGCAGCGCCACCGCTGCACCGGTAGCCACCGCGGCACGGTTAATCAGCCATCGCATCGCTACCCCTACTCGTCGATCCGAGACGACGTGTTCGAGACCAACACCGGTGACGCGGGCTCGTGACGTGGGGCCACGTACAGCATGGGAGTAAGCGTCGCCCGGCGGGGTTTCAAAAGTGTTTCAAGGCAGCGGAGTCGGGTTCTGCACCTTCAAGCGCCCGTTACCGGCCTTCGGCGCCAAGCTGGCGCAGGAAGCTGCGGTATCCGGTGCGCACGAACTCCTCGATCAGCCGCCCGTCATCGTCGAACCGGAAGATGTTGATCAGGTCCCAGACAACCCTTGTGCCGGTCGGGGGAAGCGGTCGGCCGGCGAGTGGGTGAACTCGCGCGCGAACGTGCCCTCGATCCACGTCTGGCACGCCATGGTGTTGCCCTCGGCCACGATGATGCCCCGGGTGATCTTCCGGTCGTCGAAGGCCGCGCGAATCGATGCGAAGTATGCGGTAAGCCCCGCGTAGTCGGTTTCGAAGCCGTCGGGACCGTGGAAGCGGAAGTTCTCCTGGTCGAAGTAGGTGTCAACCTCGGCTTGATCTTCACCCGACACCTCCAGCTCGCCGGCACGAACCAGGCGGGCGACCAACTCAGAACGGCTGAACTTCCGGGCCAGGCTGGTGCTTTGCGTCATGGCGTTCGTGGTCCCCTTCTGAGGTCGTAGTCCGGGACGGTCAGGATCAGGGCGTTCGCTCCCGGTTGTGGCCCTCGATGACCGGCTGGAGCACGGACGCGCCGAGCCAGTGGCTCGCCTGCAGCGCCAGTTCCACGTCGTGGCGGTTCCCACCGACGGGCCGGCCGAGACTCTCCTGCGCCTTACGGATCCTGTACTGGACCGTGTTCTTGTGCAGCATCAGCCGTTCCGCGGCCGTCTTGCAGCTGCCCCCGCTTTCCAGGAAGACCAGCAGAGTTTCGCGAAGGCGGGCATGGTGCTCGTCATCGACGGCCAGCCCTGCCAGCGTGCTGAGCACCCATGCCCGCAGCAGTTCGGCGGATCCGAGCATCATCGCTACGGGGGCGACCTCGCCGAACGTCACCGCCCGCGGCACGGCAGAGCCGCTGGCCAGCGCCACCGCCTGGGCGGCGACGGCCTGCTCGTGGGTGAGGCGGAACCCCGCCGTGCCCTTGGCCGCGTCGCCGAAGGCGAAATGGATGTCGCCGTCCACGCCGGCCGCGCCAGCCGCCGGGCAGGTGAACGTGTCCCGGATCCCCAGCGGCAGCCACGCCCAGGCGCTCGATTCGTCGCGCAGGATGAACACGGCATCGCTGGAGGTGGCCACCAGTTCCGCTATCTGCCTGATCGCACGCTCGAGCCTGGTGATGTTGTCGACAGCGCCCGGCGTCTCGTCCGTCCAGCACACCACGCCCACGTGATACTGGCGTAGCCGGTAGCCGAGGGTGGCCTCCGCCGCGCGCAGATCAATCCGCGTACCCGACAGCAGGTCGCGGATCCGGGCGGCCCGAGCGGCGCTGCGGCTGCGCAGCCAGCTCTCCCGCTCGCGCGTGTACGCCGCGACGATCTCCTCGGAGGTCTGGTCGACGTAACCGGCCACGATGCTGGACAGGCCCAGCGTGGTGGCGGTGATCATGTGGGCATCGTCTGTCTGCGTGGCCAGCTCTCTGAGCAGCCAGTCGGCGAAGCACGTGTGCCCGACCCGGTAGGCCCGCAACAGCACGGTCAGCGGCATGCCGCGCTGCGCCTGCCGGCGCGCGTATTCCACGGCCATGGCCGGGGCCTGCACGTCAGCCAGGTCGATCTGGTGCTGCAGGACCTGAAGGCAGGTATCGACATTGGCTTGGACGCTCGACTGGAGCAGGGCCAGCACCGCCCTGTCCTCGCGGAGTTCCGGGATGTCCCGGAGTATCACCTCATAGACGTCCTCGTGCACCGCGGCGGCCCGGCCGGCCACCGCCGCCGCCACGCCGGCCATCAGCTCGGCGACCGCGGGACGATCGGTGTCCACCTGCGGATTCTTACACATTCATGTGGGGATACCTCGGTTGTGCGGTGGCCAACCGCACGCCTGTGCCCGTGGAACCATGCCTGATCCCGAGTTTGTGACCAGCGCCCAATGGAAGTAGGCGTCCCGCTGCTTACGCTCGGGGTGGAGGACGGAGATCATGAGCCCCGACAGCGACAACACCAGATCAGCAGCAGCGGACGCTGCGGCGGCGCCACTGGACCTGCTGCTCACCGATGCGGCCATGGGCGTGCTGCGCCGGATGAACCCGGGCGGTTCCGGCCTGCGCCTGGCTGCGGCGCTGGCTGGCAGGCCGCGGCTGGTCGCCGGGCGAGGGCGTCAGCTGGTGGGTGAGCTGGGCCGCATCGTGGTGGGCACCTCGCAGGTGCAGCCGTCCCGGCGGGACCGCCGGTTCGCCGATCCGGGGTGGGCGGGCAATCCGCTGCTGCGCCGGGCGATGCAGGCGTATTTGGCTGCCGCGGGAAGCGCGGAGGGCCTGGTGGCCGAGGCCGGCCTGGACTGGGCGGACTCGCAGCGCGTTGGCTTCGTGGTGACGAACCTGATCGACGCGCTGGCCCCGAGCAATAATCCGCTGCTGAACCCGGCGGCGGTGAAGGCCGCCGTCGACAGCGGTGGCGGCAGCGCCGCAGCGGGCCTGCGGCATTTCGTCACCGACATGGCGACGGCGCCGCGGGTGCCATCGATGGTCGAGCCGGACGCGTTCGAGGTCGGGGTGGACCTGGCTGTCACGCCAGGGTCAGTGATCCTGCGGACCCCAGTGTTCGAGCTGATCCAGTACCGCCCCGCCACACCAGCGGTGCGGCAGATTCCGTTGCTGATCGTGCCGCCGACGATCAACAAGTACTACGTCATGGACCTGGCGCCAGGGCGGAGCCTGGCCGAGTACCTGGCCGGCAGCGGCCTGCAGGTGTTCATGATCTCCTGGCGCAACCCGGATGCCCGCCACGCGAACTGGGACTTCGGCACTTACGGGCAGGCCGTCCTGGACGCCATGGACGCGGCGGAGCGGATCACCGGAAGCGAGCAGACAACGCTCATGGGGGCCTGCTCGGGCGGCATCATCGCCGCCATGGTGGCCGCGCATCTGGCGCACACCGGCCAGCAGGACCGGCTCGCCGCGATCACCCTCATGGTCACCGTGCTGGACGAGGCGCGGGCGGGCCTGGCCGGCGCCGTTATCGACGAGCGAACCGTGCGGCTGGCCGAGGCCGCGTCCCGGGCCCGT
>JBQCGJ010000347.1:0-22992 GCA_051955775.1 Gaiellales bacterium
TGATCTTACCCTCGATCCGGGCTCCAGTGGCCTGGCTCGCGGCGGCTCAGGGTCTACCGGTCGAGGCCGGCCTGCCTCCTCAGCTCAGCGAGTTGCTCAGGCGACAGGAAGCTGACTTCGACCGGGCGCGGGATGCGCTCACGCGGAGCATGGCGCCAGCGTTCGAGGCCCTGCCTGCCGCCGACCGGCAGCACTCCGAGCTTGGTCGTTTGCTTGGTCGGACTCACATGCGGAACCGCACCCGGGCGGGTGGCGCGGCGCTTGCCGGACTGGGGAATCGGCAGCACGCCCCAGCCGGCGCAGACTGTGCATATGCGGTCCTCGACGACACCCTGGCCGTCGCAATCGCGGCACGGCCCACGCCGATGCTTCTTGGAAGCTGCCATCTCCCACTCATCGACACGGAGTCGGGCCGCAATGAGAGGTTCGGTCAGCTCCCCACAAGCGGAAACCCCGCTCACCCGGCGTCTGCAACCGGATGAGCGGGGCTGGTCGCCGTCGGGAGTGGGTGCGCATGACGGCGGGATCTGGCGATTTCTCAACTGACCTGCTGGAGAATCCAGACTACCGCGCCTCTGCCCTGTCCGCAAGCCGCTGAACCGAACCGCAACACGGCTTCATACGGCCTTTACCCACACCCCAGTTCCAACCACATCCAGTAGACTTTGGATCCAAACATGTCCTTTCGCCGCACCGCCACCGCCGCCATCCGAACCGCCGACCCCTACCGCGACACCGACGTCATCGATGCCCGCGCGCCGCGCGCGAACCAGACCGTCGTCGGCCTGGTCAGCCTGCTCGGGGTCGCCACCGGCCAGTGGTGGCTGCTCGCCCTGGTCGCCCTGCAGCTCGCACTGGGCCTGACCAGGGGCCGCCGCTGGTGCCTGGCCTGCCTGGCCTACTTCGAGCTCATCCAGCCCCGCTTCGGCGAGGGCCCGCTGGAGGACGCCCGGCCGCCGCGCTTCGCGAACATGATGGGCGTCGCCGTGCTCACGCCCGCGGCCGCTGCCTACCTGCTGGGCGTCCCCACCGTCGGTGCGGTGCTCGGCCTGCTGGTGGCCGGGCTGGCCCTGCTCTCGGCAGCCACCGGCTTCTGCACCGGCTGCCAGATCTACCGCCTGGGCGCGCGCCTGCGCGGCCTCGGCCGCGGCCATGGGCACATCGAGCGCATCGAGCCGTCTGATGTGGGATCGGCAGCCCTCACGCCCAACACCATCGTCCAGTTCACCCATCCCCTGTGCTCCGAGTGCCACGCGCTCGAGCGGCGGCTGCGCGGAGAGGGTCTGAACGTGATCACCATCGACGTGCGACGGCGCCCCGAGCTGGCGCGCAAGTACGGCATCGGCGTCGTGCCCACCGCGGTCGCGGTCGACGCCGCGGGCGGCGTGCTCACCCGCCTGGCCTGACCCGCCTCAGGCGATCTTCTTGATCCCGTGCACGGGCCGCCCCAGCGCCCGCCACTGGAACAGCGTGATCGTCGGCTTGGTGTCGTCGTAGGAGACGATGCGCGGATTCCGGCCGACCTGGGCGGCCCGGGCCGCGTGATCGATCAGGTCGTCCTTGACCGGCGCCACCACCACGTGATGGCACGCGGTCACGTAGTCCTCCGCCACCCCGCACGTCGGACACGGCCACGGATCGGTGCGGATCGCGAACCAGTCACCGTCACCGGTGGCTCCGTCGTCACGCCCTGCCAGCTCGTCGGTGAGCTCGTCGATCTCGTAGACGGTTGGTGCTTCCGGCAACATGCTCACGCGCCCAGGGTAGCAGGAGGCGTCTTCGCTGCAAGAGCCGCCCGCCCGCGGCTCACATCGACTCCGGCGCCTCCACTCCGATCAGATCGAGCGCGGTGCGGATCACCTGCATGGCCGCCATGCACAGCGCCAGCCGGCTGCGCTCCACCGCCGGCGGCGAGCCCAGCACCCGGCACTGGCGGTAGAACTGGTGGAACGCCTTGGCGGTGTCCTGGGTGTACCCCGCGATGCGGTGCGGCCCGCGCCGCTCGGACGCCTCTGCCACCAGATCCGGGAAGTCGGCCAGTGCCTTGATCAGCTCCGCCTCAGGCGGCTCGGGCACCCACTCGGGATCCGGCGCCGCCCCCTCCGCCGCCGGCCCGGCGTTGCGCAGGATGGCCGCAATCCGGGCGTGCGCGTACTGGCAGTAGTAGACCGGGTTCTCGTCGTTCTGTTCGACCCAGCGGTCGAGATCCAGCTCGATCACCTGGTCGTGGGAGCGCTGTACGAGCGCGTACCGCGCGGCGTCCACCCCGATCATGTCCAGCAGCTCGTCCAGCATCAGCACGTTGCCGCGGCGCTTCGACACCTTGACCGCCTGCCCGCCCTCGATGATCTTGACCAGCTGGTAGATCTGCACGTCGACCCGGTCGGGGTCGTAGCCCAGCGCCTGCGCGCCCGCCTTCAGGCGGCCGATGTAGCCGTGGTGGTCGGAGCCAAGCACGTACACGGCCACGTCCACGCGCTCGAGCTTCGATTCGATGTACGCCAGGTCGCCGGCGATGTACGTCGGCGAGCCGTTGGAGCGCACGATCACCCGGTCCTTGTCGTCGCCGAACTCCGTCGAGCGAAGCCACAGCGCCCCGTCCTTTTCGAACGTGTGTCCGGCGCCCTTGACCCGCTCGATGGCCCGCTCCAGCGAGCCGTCCTCGTACAGCGAGCGCTCCAGGAACCAGCAGTCGAAGGAGGCCCGAAACCGCTCCAGCGTGCGCTTGATGTCCTCGGTCATGAACTGCCCGCCGCGCTGCCGCCAGTCGTCGGGAATGGCATCCTCCGGCAACTGCAGCTGCTCCACGATCTCCTCCAGATACGCCCCCTGGTACCCGCCCTCGGGCACAGGCTCGCCGTGGGCGCGGGCCCACAGCGACGCCCCGAACAGATCCATCTGCCGTCCCGCGTCGTTGAAGTAGTACTCGCGCTGCACCTCGTTGCCGGCGAACGCGAACAGCCTGGCCAGCGAGTCGCCGTAGGCCGCGTTGCGGGCGGTGGAGGCGGTCACCGGGCCGGTGGGGTTGCCGCTCACGTACTCCACCTGGATGCGCTGCGGATGCGCTGCCGCGCCCGATCCGTAGCTGTCCCCCTCGTCCAGCACGCGCTGCACCACGTGGCGGTGGAACGACGGTGCGACCCTGAGGTTGATGAAGCCCGGACCGGCGATCTCCACCGACGCGATCCACGGCGACTGCACCCGCTCGCCGATGCGCCCGGCGATCTCCCGCGGGGCGGCCCGCAGGGAGCGCGCGAGGCCCAACGCCACCGCGCTCGCGTAGTCGCCGTGATCCGCGTCGGCCGGGCGCTCGAGCCGCACCGGAGCGCCGTCTCCGCCCACGTCGGCGATCGCCTGCGCAAGCGGCGCAGCCAGCTCACTGAGCGGGCTTCGAGTCATGGGCGGATCCTACCGACGTGCGGCTTGCTGTTCGCCGCCTCGCGGCGGGCCATGCGCAGGCCGGGTGGTAGGGTGCCAGCGTGGAAGACGACCAGCCGGATCGCCATCTCAACATCCACTTCTCGCCCGAGATCATGGCCGGCGTGTACTCGAACTTCGCCAACGTCAGCCACTCGGAGTACGAGTTCACGCTGACCTTCGCGCGGGTCGATCACGAGGTCGAGGAGGACGAGGTGCCGGGCGTCGTCGTCGCCCGCGTCAACCTGTCGCCCAAGTTCATGGCCGAGCTGATCGAAGCCATGACGGAGAACTACTCCAAGTGGCAGACCCGGGAGGGCATCAAGAACCTGCCCGAATTCGACGGCGGCGACGACACGCTTTCCGGCGCGTAGCCCAGCTCGGCCGCGGATGCGTGTGGTTGGCCGGGCGACCGGCGCACGTGGAGACGCCGGCCGCCCGGAAGGGCCGATGGTCAGCGGCGTGGCATGGCCGCGTCGGCGGCGTCGGCGAGCTTCTTGAGGGTGGCGTGGAACCCCGCTGACTGGCCGCGGAACAGCCCCGTCCTGGTCAGGAACATGCGGGCGCCGTTCGCGGCGCCCTCGGTGTTGGTGGGCCTGATGATGGAGCACGGCGGGAACTTCCGGCGCAGGAAGACCGTGGGCTCCGGCATGATCAGGTTGGTCTGGAACAGCTCCCCGTGTGGGGGCGCGTTGAGATCGGGGAACGTGAGCCCGTTCGTGGGGTCGGTCAGCGGCGGGGCGTTGCCGGCCTTGTCCTGCCAGGTCTGGAAGTGCATGGTCTCGGTGGGGCCGATGCTGAGCAGAATCCGCAGCACCTCAGGGCTGGACACCCGCTGCGCGAGCGACGGGTAGAGGCTGTTGCCGCCCTGCTCGATCATCGCGAAGTGGAACCCGGCCGTATTCGCGATCGCCTGCAGATGCTTCTTCGGCATCAGGTCGGCGTCGGACCGCGGGATGCCCGGAAACTCGCCCTTGACGAGATCGGGTATCGCCTGCGGAAGGGTGTCCCCGAAGTCCGGGTTCTTGGTGGGGCTGCGATACCGCGTGAACCAGCTCGTGTCCACGCTCAGCCGCATCAGATTCGTCAGCCGGCCGATCTGCTGGGCACCGCTGGCCTTGCTGCTGGGCAGCGTACGGAACTTGTCCAGGTTGGCCGGCTTCTCCCCCTTCGCCTCGAGGTAGGCGTTGAGGAAGGTGAAGTGGGTGAACTCGTCCTCCGTGTTGTCGTGGATGTACTGCGCCATGTCCGTGTCGAGAACCGCGACCGCCGCGGTGTAGGCCGGGTTCCCGCTCCCGCCGGGGACCTCTGAGTCCTGGATGCCGGCGAGCTCGTTGTACTGCTGCCACGCATCGGTCTCCAGGATCTCCAGCGCGGCCAGGAACCGCAGGATGGCCGCGTCGCCGGAGGTCAGCCCGCCACTGCTCGCCATGGCCTTGGCCGACTCCTCGGTCAGCAGCCCCGCGCTCACGGCCCCCGCCCCGACCGCGGCGCCCGTCAGCAGAAACGACCGCCGACTCGTTGCCACCGACTCGTGTCCAAGCGACTTGCTCATGTTTCCCTCCTTCGCGGACGCCTGGTAACGATCCGGCTACGCCTGCTGGTCGTCGGCGGTTTGGGAGGCTCATCACATAGGTGACGACGGACACACCGGCGTCGCCCAGCGGACGCCGGGCGCATCAGCCGGCGCCATGACCCTGGCGCGCGGCAAGCAGCGCAGCGACCACGCCGGCCACGGCGCCCGCCACCTCGACAGCAGCCGCCCGCTCCTGCCATTGTCCGCTCAGCGTCTCCCGGTAGCCGAACAGCCCCCAGTGCACGCTGACCAGGAACGCTCCCAGCGTCACCAGGCAGAATCCGGCTCCGATCAGGCCCCACCACGGCCCGCGGCGCAGCAGGATCAGCGCACCGAGCACGAGCGACGATGCGAAGTTCACGAGAAACAGCCTGCCGATCGTGGGCACAGCCGAGAAGTACAGGTGGTACAGGTAGAGGTGGATCGCTCCGGTCGCCACGACCAGCGCCGCGGTCAGAGCCCGAGCAGTCACCGCCCCCCAGGCGACATGTTCACCGGTCTCGAGACGTGCCATGATCGTCCTCCTTCCGGGCCACTGCCATGCCCAGGGGCTGCCCCGTTCGGTTGACCGGCGAACGTATCGCCGCTCACACTGGAGGTCCGATCACATGCGTGTCACTCGGATCTGTGCGACGGCCGCTGGGCCGACCGGGCCACAGCGATCCGAATGGGCTCCACGCCTTCACCACCAGCTAACGCGGACAGGCGCGCTTCATATCGAGCTCGGTCGGTCCGGAGCAGGAGGCAGGTCGCGAACGCGTCGTCCAGGACGATGCTCGGCAGGTCGGACCCTGGCCGAAGTGCAAGCCCGGCATTGTCCGTCCGGATCCCGCGCTGGGGCTGAGCGCGGGGGGTGCGCTTGCGCGCTCATTGAACACATGCTCCCCCAAAAGCAGGTCGTCAAGCGCACCGGGCGGTGCAGGGCCGCACAGGGATCCGGCGGTGGGTGACCGATGCGCGCGATGCGGAGCCTTCGCTGGCCCGAACCGGGACAAGCCTCGTCGCGTGCCACGCCAACGCCGAGGGCGCGACTGAGCATCGTTCCGCAGGGCGCGGCAAGGGCACACCGAACACAGAGCACCGACACCCGATGAGGTCAAGCGGCTGCGCGCTGGAGGCGAGCTACTCTCGAAGTACGCGAGCCATTTCGCCGTTGACGTACGTGGTTCCTGATGGGACGATGCCGGGTCACTCGCTACGCGTTGACGCCGTGTCGGCGGCGCCTCGGGCAAGGAGTTGGTCATCTCGTTGCGACGAACGTGGGTAACCGAGCTAGTGGCCTTCGCGGTACTGGCAGCTTGCGCTTTGGCGATGGGTGTTGGTGTCGGTGCCCGGGCAAGTCCAAGGCGGCCGGCGTCTACGACGCCGATCCGGCACGTCGTGATCCTCTACCAGGAGAACCACTCGTTCGACAACGTGCTCGGGCGACTTTGTGTCCTTGATCGTCGCTGCAATGGTGTGACGGTCGGCAAGCTTCCCGGAGGCACTGCGATCGCGCTGAAGCAGGCGACCGACGTCGTTCCTCCGGTCGGCCACTCTGTTGATGCACAGCAGGTGGCGATCGCCGGGGGGGCAATGGACGGGTTCGGGAGCCTGTAGGGGTGTCAACAGTCGGCAGGTTAGGCGTGTTACAGCCAGTTCGCGCCGTCGCAGATCCCCAACCTGACAGCACTGGCGCGGAGGTTCGCGTTGTCCGACCGCACCTTCGAGATGCAGACGGTGCCGAGTTGGGGCGCGCATCTGGAGTTGGTGTCCCAGGCCCTGGATGGCTTTACCGGCGATAACCCGCTACCTGGCACGAGTGGGAATACTGGACCGGGCTGGGGTTGTGACAGCTATCGCGACGCGCAATGGAGGTCGAGTCCGACCGCGGCGCCGCTCTTCGAGCCAAGCTGCGTCCCGGACTACAGGCTGCCGTCATCGCGCTACCCCTTCGGCGGTGCGTACCGAGCGACGCCGGTCGCACACATCCCCACGATTATGGACGAACTCAACTACGCGCACCTCTCTTGGAAGTTGTACGCGACCGGGGGATCAACTCTACTTCCCTATGGATGGGCGATCTGCCCTACCTTCGCCGAGTGCCTGGATACCCCGCAGCACAAGAACCAAGTTGCAAGCACGCAGGTGGTGAGCGACGCCACGGCTGGCGCACTCCCTAACTTCTCCATCGTTCTCCCGTCAGGGCCGAACTCGCAGCACAACACCGACTCTATGGCCCAGGGCGACAATTGGATCGGAGAGGTCGTCTCGGCCATTGAGAACGGGCCGGACTGGCCAACCACGGCGATCTTCATCACCTATGACGACTGCGGCTGCTTCTACGATCACGTACCACCGCCGACCGGCGCAGGGATCCGCGTGCCGATGGTCATCGTCAGTCCCTACGCCCGGGCCGGTTACACCGACACCACGACGGCAACGTTCTCGTCCATGCTTGCATACACGGAGCATGTCTTTTCTCTCCCGGCGCTCGCTTCACGAGACGCCAACTCCTACGCATATGAGCATGCGTTCAACTACGCCCAGACCCCGCGCGCGGGGCCGCGCATGGTCTACACGACGATCCCTCGAGCCGAGCAGCGATACATCAAAGCACACCCCGGGAACCCACATGACCCCACATAGCCATCGTACGCCGGCACCGAGCTACGGCCAAATCCGGCGGTGGTTTCGTGCGCTGAAGGCAGGGATTCGGTAATCCCGGTTCCTCCATGAGCCCCGTCTGGCAGACCACAATGAAACGCCGCCATAGCCGGGCTGAGCCGCCTGGAGATGCTTGGCTTAGGCGACTCGCCGATGGTCATCGCCGTAAGAGAAGGTACGCCGCCCTGTGGTTGGTTGGGTTGGGTGCAGTCGTCGCCCACCTCGACCACAGTGGTGCCCCCCGCGAGTGGGCTCAAGCCGCGCCGGGAAGTACCGCCCCAACAACTCCCATCCAGCATGTCGTCCTGATCATGAAGGAGAACCGGTCATTCGACGAGTACTTCGGGCAGTTCCCCGGCGCGAATGGCGCAACGACTGGCGTCAAGAGCGACGGCACGGTGGTTCCCCTGACCGCCACACCGGATCCGCCGGGAGGAGACATCGGCCACACCTATTCGGATTGGCTGAAGGCCTATGACGGGGGAAAGATGGATGGCTTCAACTTGGAGGATACGTCTACGAAGCTCGCCTACACCCAGATGACGCAATCGGAGATTCCGAACTACTGGAACTACGCTGAGACCTACGCGCTGGCCGACGACATGTTCTCAGATGCCCGTGGGGCGAGCTTCGGGAACAACATGTTCACCTTCGCCGGTCAGGACGGCCAGTACGACTCGTCGATGGGAGATCGCGCATTGTACGACCTGCCGGCAAGCCTCCTCTCCCCAGAGGACCCTCATCCCTGGGGCTGTGACAGCCCTCCGGACTCGCTGGAGGTGATGCTCGCTCCAGACAGCACGCATAGCCTCGCCTTTCCGTGTTTCGACTACAGCGCGGAGCCGAATGTCCTGAATCAGGCCGGCGTGCGCTGGGGGGTGTACTCCGCGACACTGGCCTCGCGCGATGTGCTCGACGCACTCAGACCGGACAGGTACAACCCGCAAATTTGGAGCTCGAGCACGAACCAGCCGATCGAGCAATTCACGAAGGACGCGACGAGTGGAGCGCTTCCGGCGGTGTCGTGGTACGTCAGCAGCCAGGCGGAACACCCACCGCAGTCGGCGTGCGCCGGGGAAAATGAAACCGTCAACGCGGTCAACGCGGTCATGTCCGGCCCAGACTGGGGATCAACCGCGATCTTCATCTTCTGGGACGACTGGGGCGGCTTCTACGACCACGTCGCACCGCCACAGGTCGACAACATCTCGTACGGCTTTCGCGTGCCGTTGATCGTGATCTCGCCATTTACCCGGGTCGGGTCGAGTCTTCACGGCGGATCCATCAGCCACACCCTGTACTCCCAGGTCTCGATCCTCAAATTCATCGACGACAACTGGTCACTCCCGTATCTCACACCGAAAATCGCCTCAGCGAACTCGGTGGCGGACATGTTCGATTTCTCGGCCGCGCCGCGGCCGTCGACGATTCTGGCGACGCGTACCTGCAAGCCGTTGACAGCGACGGAGCGACGCATGGCAGCGTCCGAGCCGCAGGACTAGCCGTGAGAGCCGGAACCGCGTTCAGAGCAATCATGTCGGCGACGGCTCTGGGGTTACCCTCACTCCACTCCCGCGCCCTTCCCGTGGCAGTTGCCACCGGAGCCGTGTCGGAGTGCAGCCACGCCGCATGGACCACCGTTCCGAGTGGTATCTACTCTCCAGCCGACGCCCTGCTCTCCGTGGGCGTCGACCCCACAGCAGGGGCCATCTGGGCCGGCGGGCACACCTCCACCACAGCTTCCGGAGCACCCCTGAACGGCAAATCACTCCTGGAGCGGTGGAACGGGTCCGCGTTCTCATCGGTTGGCGTACCCACGGTCTCCCCGAACGCGAACGTCGCTGCGGTGGCCTCTTTCAACAATGTTGCCGACGCCGTTGGGTGGAGTTCGACTGCCTCGGCCCGTCAAAGCCTCACCTTGCACTGGGACGGCTCGCAGTGGACGATCGTCGCCTCCCCCGACCCTAGCGCGATCAACACGTCCCTCTACGGGATCACGGGCGTGCATAGTGCAGATGAGTGGGCGGTTGGCCAGTACGGCGTGCGCGGCGGGTTTGGGACGCTTCCGCTTGCGCTGCACTTTGGCGGGACGTCCTGGTCCCAATCACCGACCGATATCGGTGTAACCGATGGATTCTTCTACTCGGCCGTCGCTGTGTCAGCGGACGACGTCTGGGCGGTCGGTGCTCAGGACGAGACAGGACGTCTCGCGGCCTTGATCGAGCATTGGAACGGCTCCACCTGGTCGGTCGTCCCAGCGCCTAACGTCGGCAACCTGGACAACATGCTGTACGGAGTGGCAGAGATCGATCAGTCCGACATCTGGGCCGTCGGCGAGTATGACACCACGAACGCATTGCAGCCCTTGGTGGAGCATTGGGACGGCAACTCATGGAGTGTGTCCGCGTCCAGCTTCCCCGGCGTTGCGAACGGTCGGCTGATGTCCGTGGCGGCGTCAGCCGGCGGTGACGTGTGGGCGGTGGGGGCGTCGATGCTGGCTGGCCCGACCCTCAGCGCTTCCAGCGGCGTCACGAGCGGACTGCTCGCCCACTACGACGGGTCGGCGTGGTCTTTGGCATCTACAGCCGCGACCAGCGCCCCCGGATCGCAGTTCACAAGTGTGGCCACCGACGGCCACCATGGACTGTGGCTGGTGGGAACGCTCCAGCGCATACGCCTCGGAGAGCGGACAATCGCCGAGCGACTCTGTCCGGCGGAGCTGAACGATTCTGGGTTCTCCGAGCCGACGGCGTCGGTACAGCAGGGCAACGACGCGATCTTCGAGGCCGATCCCAACGGCACGGTGACGCACACCATCACCGACCCGAGCGGCTTGGGAGCGTTCGGCTCCGGAAGCCTTCCCCCAGGGTCGTCATACAGCGCGCAACTCGACACGGCCGGCACGTACACCGCCCGGGACGTGACAACGACGTCCTCGATGAGGATCACAGTCGCCCTGAAGATTGCCCCAGCATCTGTGTCCAGCTCGTCTTCGGCAACCATCACATGGGGCGACGCAGTGCCATCCGGGTATGCCGAGGAAGTCCAGGTGCGTCGACCCGGAACCACGACCTTCGTCGACTGGATCCCGTCTACGACCGCCACTCATGCAGCGTTCCAGCCAGACGCAGGCACCGGTACGTACACGTTCCGCGCTCGGCTTCTGAAAGCCGGCACGACCGCCGTTAGCGGGTGGTCTCCCGCTGCCACGCTCACCGCGTCGTAGCCAGCCCCCGACCGATCAGCAGTCCCCAGGCTCATCGGCGCGTCTCGTCGAACTGTTCAACAGGCCGAGCGCGAACTCTCTGAGTCCGCGGAGGCATGCCGATAGATCTCGGTGACCCGGCAGTCCGAATGGCCAACCCAATCGCCAACCTTCGCGAGAGGCACGCCAGCGGCTGCGCGGTATGTGACGAATGAGTGGCGCAGCGAGTGGAACGTGCTTCGGCGGAGGCCTGCTCGTTTCATCGCGGGGTCGTGGATGTCACGGATGAGGTTGACTGGTTCGATGGGTTCGGGTGTCCGGGTCACGAACAGGAGGTCCAAGTCGTTTTGGAGGGCGCAGCGCCGGGGGGAAGGGCTTGAGGTGGTTCTCGAGACTGCAGCGATAGTCGACGGCCCTCGGCGCATACGCGGGAAAACCCACGCCCCCACGTCGCGGCGCGCCGAGGGCCGTGTCGCCCCTACCCACGAATCGTCCGTTTTATGCCGCCGAGATTTCGGTCGCTCGAACCTTCCCGTCTGACGTTCCCGGAATCGCTTTCGAGGGACGCCCGAGGGACGCCACTTAGCATCCAACACGATCCACAGAATATGCGCCTTCCAAGAACGGCGTGGCTACTCGGTTCGTGGCGTCTGCCGCTGCACCGATCGTGCCACAGCGATCCGGCTCATCACCGGCGGATGGTCGAACAGCAGGTCGACCGCCCACCCGGGCGGCTGCAGGCTCTCGATCCCCGACAGCGCGAGCTGGCGCTGCAGGGCCGCCATCCCGGCTCCGTTGTGGGTCGCCCGCAGCGCCGCCCAGTCGGCCTCGGCCTCGTAGCGGCGCGAGATCAGGTTCTCCACGGGCGTGAGCAGCGTGGACGCCACCAGCACGCCGGCCAGCAGCAGCGCGGCGGCCCTGGGATCGAGCAGCCCGCCGGCGTAACGGCGGCGGGCCACCGGCTCCAGCAGGTACCAGATGATCCACAGCGCCGGCAGCGCCAGCACGCCGAACCACAGCACGCCCTTCAGCGTGTGCATCCGCTTCACGTGCCCCAGCTCGTGGGCCACCACCGCCTGTAACTCGGCCGGAGTCGATTCGCGCAGGGTGGTGTCGTCGATCACCATCCGCACGGTCGGCCCCAGCCCGTCGACGAACGCGTTCTCGGCAGTCGTGCGGCTGGACGCATCGGACACGGTGACCGACGCCGGATGCGCGTCCATCCGCCGCTCGAGCCCGGACACAAGCGCCACGGTCGAGGGCGAGGCGATGCGGTGGGTGGACATGAACAGGGGATCGACGGCGATGGGCTGAATCGCCGTCAGCAGCGCCACTCCCGCCCAGGCCGCGAGGCCGACGACCAGCCACGGCGGCTGCGCCCGGCGGGCGAGTGCACGGCCGATCACGTACACCACGGCCACCCCGGCCGAGAACACCACGATGGCGGCCAGCGCCGACCCCAGCCAGGCCGGGTCGGACTGCAGGTCGATGCCGCGATTGTGCGCCCGTACGTGCAGCACGTACTCCACGGGCAGCGCGGCGGCGGCGGTGATGGCCGTGAACAGGAACGCCGCGATCGCACCCGCGAGGGCCGGCCGCCGGCCGATGGCCAGCCGCTCGCCGCCGCGGATCGCAAGGCCGACGCCGGCCACGGCCGGCAGCACCAGGGCCAGTACATCGAGCATGTAGCTGGGACCGCGATAGTCGCGGGCGCGGGCGATCTGGGCCGGCGTGAAGATCTCCCGGGCCGGCACGCTGGGCACGGATCCCGGAAGCTGCGCCTGCCACAGCCACCATGCCAGCGGGATCAGGGCCAGCAGCAGCAGCGGCCAGGCGGCGGTGCGTCGCATCGCGCCGTTATAGCCTTGCCCGGTGAAGGTTGCGGTCATCTCCGACGTGCACGCCAACCTGGCGGCCCTGGAAGCTGTGCTGGGCGAGATCGACCAGGCCGGCGTGGACGAGATCTGGTGCCTGGGCGACCTGGTCGGCTATGGCCCGGAGCCCGACCGCTGCGCGGAGGCCGTGCTCGCGCGTTCGGCCGTGAGCCTGTGCGGGAATCACGACATGGTGGTGTCCGGCGAGATCTCCGCCAACGTGTTCGCGTCCGATGCGGCTGCGGCCGCGGAATGGACGCGGCAGACCATCGCGCCCGCCCTGCTGGAGAAGCTGAAGAGGCTGAGCCCGTCCGGGGAGCGCCACGACGTCGAGCTGTACCACGGCAGCATCCGCGACCCGGTGTGGGAGTACGTGATCGACGACCGCACGGCGGCAACCTGTCTGGAGCTCCAGTCGTCGTCGCTGGCGCTGATCGGACACAGCCACGTGGCCCTCGTGTACGGCTACTCTGGCGACACGTTCGTGGCCGGCATCACACCCGCCGACACCAGCATGGAGCTGGGCGAGGGGCCGTTCCTGCTCAACCCGGGGTCGGTCGGGCAGCCGCGCGACGGCGACCCCAGGGCCGCCTACCTGCTGCTCGACCTGGAGGGCGGCGTGGCGACCTGGCGTCGCGCCGAGTACGACATCGACCGCACCCGTGACGCCATCGAGGCGGCCGGCCTGCCCCGGCGGCTGGCCCTGCGCCTGTACGAGGGGCGGTGACCCCCAGCGAGCGCGTCACGCGGGCGGCGGCCGACTTCACCATCGGCCGCATGCAGGCCATCCGCGACCGCCCCGGAAACCCCCGCGACGTGCACATCCAGCGGTTCGGGTCGGCAACCGCGACCCTGTGCGGAGCGCAGCCCGACCTGGACTTCATGAACTACCTCGTGCTGCTGGACGCGGTGGACGCCGGCCGCGCCGACGACATCACCGCCTTCTACCGCGCACACGGCGTGCGCGGGTGGGTCGAGCTGCCGCCCGGGCCGGGAGCGGAGATCGTCTACGAGGCGCTGACCCGCGCGGGCTGGAGCGAGGCCAGCGCGCACGCGTCATTCGCGGGTCCGCTGTCTGCGGACGGGTCCGAGTCGCCGCACGTCGAGGTGCGACCGGTGAACCGTGCCGCCCAGCTGGGCGATTTTGCCGCGGCGCTGCTGGCGGGGCACGACGTGCCGGAGGAGGAGCGGGCGGAGGCCGGCGCCGACCTCGAGGGGTGGCTCGCGCGACCCGGCTGGCGGCTGTATCTGGCGTGCGTCGACGGGGAGCCGGCGGCGGCTGCGGTGCTCACCATCGACGACGGGGCGGCCTACCTCGCCAATGCCGCGACGCGCCCCGAGCATCGCCGGCAGGGCTGCCAGACGGCGCTCTTGCACCGGCGGCTGCGGGACGGCCGTGACGCGGGCTGCGACATCGCCTGCGCGCTGGCGGCGCCCGGCTCCGCCAGCCAGCGGAACCTCGAGCGGGCCGGCCTCAGGCGGCGCCCCACCCCGAGGGGGTGGCGGAGGCCCGCCTGCCCCCGCCGAGCCCCCGCCCGGGCTACCCGCCCCTGGCTGGTGTACCCGGTACCGGTTAAGCCTCCTTGGCCAGGCGGGGGCCAGGCCCCGGTATCTGCCGGTCAGGCGTGCTTGGCGGGGCGCACGGAGCCGAACTCGAAGCCCTCGGCCTGCAGCTCGGCGACCACCGTCTCCCGGGCCTTGTAGATCCGCCACTTGACCGTGGTCAGCGTGGTCTCCAGCGCGTCTGCGATCTCGGCGTACGACAGCCCCACCACGTCACGCAGCAGCAGCGCCATCTTGAGGTCCAGGTTGAGGTGGCCGATCGCCCGCCACACCGCATCCATGGACTCCACCGACTCCGTCGGCGCCACTGCCATGTGCAGCTGCGGCACGGCATCCAGCTCCAGCGGGGCCTTGCCGCGCCTCTCGCGAGCGCGCAGCTCGTCCACCACCCGGTGCTTGGCCACCTGGAACAGCCAGGTCGAGAACTGGCACCGGTGGTCGAACGACGGCAGCGCCTGGTAGACCCGCATGAACACCTCTTGGCACATGTCCTCGGCCAGTGCCCGGTCACCGCAAAGCACCCGCAAGACATAGTTGTAGAGCGGGGTCTCGTACTGGCGGACGATGAGCGCGAACGCGCGCTCATCCCCCCGCCTGGCACGCCTCAGAACGTCTGGATCTGGCTGCGGAAGGGCCAAGTGTGTCGGTGTGGTTACAAGGAACCGTGAATGACTATACACTTTTGCCAGTTCGGCGTAGATGTGAGCCGCCGCTACGCCGGACCGGCCAAGAACCCTACGCCAGCAGCGACCGACCGGTCATGACCGCGGGCTGCGGCACGTCCAGCATGTCCAGCACCGTGGGCGCGATATCGGCCAGGCGGCCTCCGTCGCGCAGCGTCACGCCCTGGCGGGTGACGATCAACGGCACTGGATTGGTCGTGTGCGCGGTGTTCGGGCTGCCGTCCGGATTCAGCATCAGCTCGGCGTTGCCGTGGTCGGCGGTGACCAGCATCACCCCGCCCAGCTCGTCCACCCGGTCGGCCACCCGCCCCAGGCAGCCGTCCACGGTCTCCACCGCCGACACGGCGGCGGGGATCACGCCGGTGTGCCCCACCATGTCCGGGTTGGCGAAGTTGATCAGCGCGAACCGGTGGCCCTCGGTGAGGTCGTCGCACAGCGTGCGGGCCACCCCCTCCGCGCTCATCGACGGCTTCTTGTCGTAGGTGGGCACGTCCCGCGGCGAGTCGACCAGCTCCCAGCTCTCGCCCCGGTTGGGGTGCTCGTTGCCGCCGTCGAAGAAGTACGTGACGTGCGCGTACTTCTCGGTCTCGGCCACGTGCAGCTGATCCATGCCGGCCTCCGCCAGGGTCTGCGCGAGCACGTCGGTGATCGACTCCGGCGGATACGCGACCGGCACGTGGAAGGCATCCGAGTACTCCGTCATCTGCACGTACCAGGGCAGCGGCGGGTCGGGTCCGCGGTCGAACTCGGCGAAGTCAGGCTCGATCAGCGCTCGGGTCATCTCGCGGGCGCGGTCGGGCCGGAAGTTGAAGAAGATCACCGAGTCGCCCGATCGGATCCGCCCGGCCGCGGGATCGCCGATCACCACCGGCTCCACGAACTCGTCGGTCACCCCGTGCTCGTACGACGCGCGCACGGCGGCTGCGGCGTCGTCCGCCCGCTCGCCCTGCCCGTGCACGATGGCGTCGTATGCGCGCTTGACCCGGTCCCAGCGCTTGTCGCGGTCCATGGCGAAGTAGCGGCCGGACACGGTGACCACCCCGGGCACCTGCTCCAGGAAGCCCGCGCCAGAGGTCGGCGAGACGTCCCGGCCGTCGGTGAAGGCGTGCACGTGGACGTGCTCCACGCCGCGCTCGCCGGCCATCGCGATCAGTGCCTGCAGGTGCTCGATATGGCTGTGCACACCGCCGTCCGACACCAGCCCCAGCAGGTGCAGCGCCGATCCGCGGGCGCGGTCACAGGCCTCCGCCAGCACCGGGTTGTCCGCGAACGCGCCCGATTCGATGTCGTCGTCGATGCGCACCAGGTCCTGGCGCACCACCCGGCCCGCGCCCAGGTTGGTGTGCCCCACCTCCGAGTTCCCCATCTGGCCGACCGGGAGCCCGACGGCGCGCCCCGAGGCGTCCAGCTGCGTATGCGGGTAGCGCGCCCACAGGTGGTCGAACACCGGCGTGGACGCCAGCTCCACCGCGTTTCCCGGGCCCGCCGGGGCCAGCCCCCAGCCGTCCAGGATGACCAGGCAGACGAGCGGCTCGCTCACTCCTCCACCGGCACAGGGACCGCCGCCTCGAGGATGGCGGCGAACTGGTCGACGTCCAGGCTGGCGCCGCCGATCAGCCCCCCGTCGATATCGCGCTGGCCGGGCAGCCCGGCGGCGTTGTCCGGCTTCATGCTGCCGCCGTACTGGATGCGCACGGCCGCGCCCACGTTCTCGTCGTACAGCCGGGACATCAGCCGCCGGATATACAGGTGCGCCTGCTGCGCCAGCTCCGGGGTTGCAGTGCGCCCCGTGCCGATCGCCCACACCGGCTCGTAGGCGATGGTGGTGATCGCGGCGCGGTCGTCGGCCAGCCCCGAGAACACCGTCTCCAGCTGGCGGGTCAGCACGTTCTCGGTGTCCCCGGCCTGTCGCTGCTCATACGTCTCGCCGATTGCCAGGATCACCTCCAGCCCCGACTCGTGCGCGACCAGCACCTTCTCGGCCAGCGCGGCGTCGGTCTCGTTGTAGTACTGGCGCCGCTCGGAGTGGCCGAGCAGCACCCCGTGCACGCCGATGTCGTTCAGCATGGGCGCCGATATCTCACCCGTGAAGGCTCCCTCGGGCGCCTCATGCATGTTCTGGGCGTACACCCGAAGCCGGGTTCCGGACGCGGTCTCGACGGCCGCCGCCAGCGAGGTGTACGGCACACACACCGCGGCGTCGATGCCCTCGGGCACCCGCTCGACCAGCTCGCGCACGAACCCCGCGGTGCGCGAGGGGGTGCGGTGCATCTTCCAGTTGCCGGCCACGAAGGGCGTGCGGCTCATGTCTCCTCCAGCGCCGCCACGCCCGGCAGCGTGCGGCCCTCGACCAGCTCCAGCGCGGCTCCGCCGCCGGTGGACACGTGCGTGATCTGGTCGACCACGCCGGCCGCGTTGACCGCCGCCAGCGAGTCGCCCCCTCCCACCACCGAGGTCGCCGGCGACGCCGCCACCGCCCTGGCCACGGCCAGCGTGCCGGCCGCGAACGGCTCCATCTCGAACACGCCCATGGGGCCGTTCCAGAAGATGGTGCGGGCAGCCGCCAGCCGCTCGGCGTACAGCTTCGCGGTCTGCGGCCCGATGTCCAGCCCCATCCAGTCGTCCGGGATGGTGTCCACCCCGACCGTCTGCACGCTGGCGGTGGCGTCGAACCGGTCGGCCACCACCACGTCCACCGGCAGCAACAGCTCGCAGCCGCGTTGTTCCGCCTCGTCCATGGCCTTGCGCGCGACGGCCTGGCCCTCGTCGTCCTCGTGCTTGGAGTCGCCCACCTGCACGCCCTGCGCGGCCAGGAACGTGAACGCCATGGCGCCGCCGATCAGCACGCTGTCCGCGAGCTGGGTGAAGCGGTCGATGACGCCGATCTTGTCGGCCACCTTGACCCCGCCGACGACGACCACGAACGGGTGCTCGGGCGCCTCCAGCAGCTTGTGGAAGGCGTCCAGCTCGGCGGCCAGCAGCAGACCGGCGGCGTGCGGCAGGAGATGCGCCACGGCCTCCGTGGAGGCGTGCGCGCGGTGGGCCGCGCCGAACGCGTCGTCCACGTACACATCGGCCTGCTCCGCCAGCTCGGCCGCCATGGCCGGGTCGTTCTTCTCCTCGCGGGGATCGAAGCGCAGGTTCTCGAGCAGCCGCACACGGGCATCGGCGCCGTTGCCGAAGCCCACCGGCTCGCCCAGCAGCTCCTGCAGGCGGGCCGCCACCGGGGCCAGCGACAGGTCCGGGTTGACCTGGCCTTTGGGCCGTCCCAGGTGCGAGCACACCACGACCTGGGAGGCCCCGCGCTCGAGCAGCAGCTTGATGGTCGGAAGCGACGCCCGGATGCGGGCATCCGACGCCAGCTTGCCGTCGCGCAGCGGCACGTTCAGATCCGCCCGCACCAGCACCCGCCGCCCCTCGACGGGGAGGTCGGCCACCGTGCGCATTACGCCACCTTGGCGATCAGGTCGGCCAGCCGGCACGAGTAGCCCCACTCGTTGTCGTACCAGGAGATGACCTTGACAAGATTGCCGCTCACCATGGTCAGCTTGGAATCGAAGATCGAGCTGGCCGGATCGCCCAGGATGTCGCTGGACACGATGGGGTGGTCGGTGTAGCGGAAGACGGCGGACATCGGCCCCTCGGCCGCGGCCTTCATCGCTTCATTGACCTCGTCCTTGGTGGTCTCGCGGTCGACCACCGCCACCAGATCGACAGCCGACCCGTCGCTGACCGGCACCCGCATGGCCATGCCGTCCAGCTTGCCCTTGAGATCCGGGATGACCAGGCCGATCGCGCGCGCTGCACCGGTCGACGTGGGGATCACGTTGACCGCCGCCGCCCGCGCCCGCCGCAGATCCTTGTGCGGCAGGTCGAGCACATTCTGGTCGTTGGTATAGGCGTGCGTCGTCGTCATGAACCCGCGCTGGACGCCGAACGAGTCGACCAGCACCTTGGCCACCGGCGCCAGGCAGTTGGTCGTGCACGACGCGTTGGAGATGATGTGGTGCTGGCCCGCGTCGTACTCGCTGTCGTTGACGCCGATGCACACGGTCAGGTCAGGATCCTTCGCGGGCGCGGAGATGAGCACCTTGCGCGCGCCGCCGGCCAGATGCTTGGACGCGGAGTCCCGGTCGCTGAACAGGCCGGTCGACTCGACCACGATGTCGACTCCGAGATCCTTCCAGGGCAGCGCGGCAGGGTCGCGCTCGGACAGCACGCGGATCTTGCGGCCGTCCACCGTCAGGCTGTCGCCGGACTCCTCGACCGTGCCCGGGAAGCGCCTCAGCACGGAGTCGTACCGCAGCAGATGCGCCGCGGTCGGAATGTCCATGAGGTCGTTCACCGCCACGATCTCGAACTCGGATTCGCGGCCCCGCGCCGCGCGCAACACGTTGCGGCCGATGCGGCCGAACCCGTTGATCCCCACACGAACGCTCATGAAACCCCCTGCCGTTGACTGCACGGACGGCCGGAGTCTAACGGCGACCGAACGGCCTGCAAGCCGTCTGGAGAGGAGTCCCGGGGGCTCGCGGGTAGCCTGCAGAATCGGGCAGCGACAGTTGGGGTCAGTTTCCGTCGCGCAGGGGATGCGGGCTACCCGCGAACCACTACTCGTATCTTCGCCGACACGAGTGTCCGACGCCACCCCCGAACGGGTGAAATCTTATGAAATTGTAAGTGGAAGGTTTTCAACTCGTGTTCCCCAGCAGTCGCCGCATTCTGTTGGCGACGGTGGATTTGGGCAGGGCGGGCCGGGCCTGCCGCCCCAGCTCCGCCAGTGACAGGTCCGGATGGCGCAGCCGCAGCTCCGCCAGCTCGCGCAGCTCCGGCGCCAGCCGGTCCAGCTCCAGCCGCTCGATCGCGTGGCGCTGGCGGCGGGCCGCCGATCCCTGCCTGGCCAGATTGGCCTCGTCGCAGTTGGTCAGGCGGTTCGCGCGCTCCCGCGTGGCCGCCATCACCTCGGCCTCCTCGAACGACAGCGCGGCGTCGTGGGCACCGACGTATACCAAGAGGTCGCGGATGGTCTGCTTGCCCTTGGCATAGGCGATCGCGTGTCCGCGCCGCTCCGCCACGCGCAACTGCAGGCCGTCCTCGGCCGCCACCGCGGCCAGCCCCTCCGCGCCCTCCCGCGTGCCGGAGCGCAGCTCGAGGTGGCCCGCGGCGCGCGGGCCGGACACCGAGCCGGCGGCAGCCAGCACGCCGCGCAGGTAGGCGGCGCGACAGCAGGCCCTGCCCACCACCCTGCGCGGCGGACGCTCCAGCGGCAGCAGCTCGGCAGACAGCACGCCGAGCTCGTGCAGGAGCTGCAGGCTGCGCTCGCCGTACAGGCGCAGCGCCACCACCGAGCGGCGGGCGAACCGCCGCTCCCGGTAGGACACGATCTCGCTGTCGGCGCCGGCATCCCGCAGCAGCCCGAACACCAGGCGGGCGGTGGCGGCGTCCACGTGCTCGAGCAGCACCGCGAGCTCACCGCCCGCCCGCACCTGGAACACCCCCGCGCTGCGCACGATGGCGCTGAGCACGGCCGTGCGGCAGCACGTACGGGAGGGCGGCCGGGCCACCAGCTCGTGTCGCACCTGCTCGCCGAAGCTCAGCCGGCCGCCTCCGCCTGCGCCTCGCGTTCAGCCTGCGGGTCCCAGCGGGAGAGCCGCACGAGCACCCGGGCCAGGCGGTCGGTGTCGTGCTGCCAGTCCTCGGCCAGGCGGGCGCCGAACACGCGCACCCCCAGCCGCCGCAGGCCGCCGCGGTCGACCGGCACGGGCACGCCGTGCAGCGCCCGGTTGCGGCTGACCACGACCCCGTCCACCAGCCCCGGGCCGCAGTGGTCGAAGATCCTGGCCACATGGTCGGAGGCGCGGTAGCCCTCGGTCTCGCCGGGCTGCTGGAGCAGGTTGCAGACGTAGATGCGCGGCACCTTGGCCCGCCGTACGGCGGCCTGGATGCCGGGCACCAGGAGCGGCGGCAGCGTGCTGGTGTACAGGCTGCCCGGCCCCATCACGATCAGTTCCGCGCGCTCGATTGCCTGCAGCGCACGGGGATGGGCGGCCGGGCCCAGGGGATCCAGCCGCACCCGCTCGCAGAGGGCGCCGTCCGCCGCCACCGCCGTCTCGCCGCGCACCTCGTGGCCGTCCTCGAAGCGGGCCACCAGCTCCACCAGCTCGGTCGTCGACGGCACCACCCGGCCGTGCACTGCCAGCACCCGGGCCGACTCCGAGACGGCCTGGTCGAAGCTGCCCAGGAGGTCGGTCAGGCCGGCCAGGAACAGGTTGCCGAAGCTGTGGCCGGCAAGCTCGCCGGTGGTGAACCGGTGCTGGAACAGCTGGCCGACCAGCGACTCGTCCTCGGCCAGCGCGGCCAGGCAGCTGCGCAGATCGCCGGGGGCCGGCATGCCGAAGTCGCGGCGCAGCCTGCCGGAGCTGCCGCCGTCGTCGGTGGTGGTCACGACCGCCGTCGGCGAGGCCACGTGCTTCAGCCCGCGGAGGATCATCGACAGGCCGGTGCCGCCACCCAGGCACACCACCCGGATGCCGCTGCGACGGCGCGGAGGGGGCGGCTCGAACGACACGCCCGATTGGTCGCCGAACAGGCTCACTCCCGGACCCTACCCCGCCTTGTGCAGCGATTCGTAGATGCTGGATGCCACCTTGGCCGGAAGCCCCGGCACCGCCTCCAGCTCGGCCCGCTCGGCGCTGACGAACCGCTCCGGCGTGCCGAAGTGCTCCAGCAACAGCCGCTTGCGCGCCGGCCCGACCCCGGGCAGGCTGTCGAAGATCGACTCCACGGCGCCTCTCGCCCGCCGCCCGCGGTGGCGGCGCAGCGCGAACCGGTGGGCCTCGTCACGCACCCGCTGCAACAGCTGCAGCCCCGGGGAGTCGCGCTCCAGCACCACCGGATCGGGGCGCCCGGGGAGGAACACCTCCTCCTCCCGCTTGGCCAGCGCGATCACCGCCACCCGCGGCAGGTCGTACTCGGCCATCGCCTGCAGGGCGGCGTTCAGCTGCCCCTTGCCGCCGTCGATCACGACCAGGCTGGGGGTGGCCGCGAAGCTCTGGTCATAGCGCTCGGCGTCCACCGCGCGCATGCGCGCGAACCGCCGCGACACCGCCTCCCGCATGGACGCGAAGTCGTCCTGGCCACGCTCGCGGCGGATGCCGAACGAGCGGTAGTGCGAGCGCCGGGCCACCGCGTCCTCGAACACCACCATCGAGGCCATGGTGTTGGTCTCGCCCAGGTTGGAGATGTCGAAGCATTCGATGCGCACCGGCAGCGTCTCCAGGTTCAGGTGCTCGCGCAGCTCCTCCAGGGCCTCGATCCGGCGCGCCCGGGTGCGCTCGGCCAGCAGCGTGTCGTGGTCGAGCGCCAGCCTGGCGTTGCGGGCCGCCAGATCGGCCAGCCGCCGGCGCTCGCCGCGCTTGGCCGCGCGCACCTCGACCGACGTCCCCCGCCGCTCGCCCAGGAACATGGCCAGAAGGTCGGCGTCCTCCAGCGTCGACGGCACGATCACCTGACCGGGCACCGCCACCTGTCCCCCGTAGTACTCCAGCGCGAACCCCCACAGCACCTCCGACTCGTCGCTGCCCTCGGTGTTCTCCAGATAGAAGCTGTGGCGGTCGGTCAGCCGGCCCTCCCGCAGGTGGAACAGCTGCACGTTCGCGGTGTTTCCCGCCACGGCGACACCCAGCACGTCCGCGCTGCCCAGGCTGCGCTTGTCGGCCACCTGGCGCTCCGACAGGTGCTGGACGGCCAGCAGCCGGTTGCGGAACCGCGCCGCCTCCTCGTACTCCCGGCGCTTCGAGGCATCCTTCATGCCCTGCTCGAGCTGGCGCTCCAGCGGCCGCACCCGGCCGGACAGGAACTCGATCACGTGGTCGATCACCTGCCCATAGTCCTCACGGCTGATGTAGCCGACGCAGGGGGCCGCGCAGCGGCCGATGTGGTAGTCGAGGCACGGGATGCCCGACCGGCGGCCGGGCTGCGGCCCCTCGCACGGCCGGTACGGGAACACCCGGTTCAGCACGTCGAGCG
>JBQCGJ010000348.1:0-29091 GCA_051955775.1 Gaiellales bacterium
GCCAGAGGCCCGGGATCGCGGCCCGCTGCAAGCTCCGCGTCCACAGCCGCCGCCTCGGCCCGGGCGCGCTCCTCGGTGACCAGCCACACGGCGCCCAGCGTGTCGGCGGCCAGCCGCCCCAGCGCCGCCTCGGCCAGTTCAGACGCCGAGACGGTTCGCCCGCGCACCGCCTCGGCCATCGCCCAGGCGTCGCCGTCCAGGACATCGCTCACAATCGCGCAAGCCTACCGGCTGCGAACCGCCTCGCCTGTTGGGGCAGCTCTCCGCCCTGGGCCAGATCGGCAGCCATCCGGCCGAGCAGCGGCGCCAGCTTGAAGGCATGCCCAGAATCGCCGCCGCACACGACCACGCCGTCGATCACATCCAGCACGAAGTCTGAGTCGGGGGTCATGGTGTACAGACACGCCTCCGCGTGCACTGGCTCCGGGTCGAGCCCGGGGAACCAGTCGCGCACGTACTCCGCGATCCGCACCTCCTGCGCCGGGTCGACCGGGCGATCCGGTCGATCGGGGTCCCAAGGACGGGCCACGCCGTCCTCCGCCACCTTGTAGCCGACACCGGGCGCCACCAGCCCGTAGAACAACCGCTCAGACCGGCCCAGGTCGATCACCGAGGGACGCGAGTCGGGTGCGCCTGCGAAGTAGGTGACCTGCTCCAACCAGGGTTTCAGCGGCAGGTCGAACATCGGGCCCAGCCACGCGCCGGGACACGCCACGACCACATCCGCCTCCAGCGCCCGCGGATCCTCCACGGCCACACCCTCGCGCACGTCGAGCCCACGGGCGAGCGCGCGCAGGGCGTCATCCGCCATCACCGCGCCCGCCTCGTCGTCCCACAGCACCGGCCCGTCCACCCGCGCCTCCGGGAACAGCTCGCGGGCCTGTTCCGGCTGGAGCCACTCCGGGGCGATCCCGGCGGCCTCCATCGCGTCCCCCCACCGCTCGACCCCGGCGCCGTGGATCATCAGCCCGTTTCCCCGCAATGCCTGGGGCGCGATCTGCCGCCACATCTCGATCGCCAGCGCCGACAACTCCACGTAGTCGGGCTGCGGGTAGGCCCGCCGGTAGATGCGCGAGCGGCCGGGTGAGGAGCCCAGCGGGGTGCCCACCCGGTGCCGCTCGAACACCGTCACCTCGAAGCCGTCCTCAGCCAGCGCATGCGCGGCCGACAACCCGATCACGCCGCCGCCCACCACCGCCGCGGTGCGACCGCGGCCAGCAGTGTCAGGCTGCCGGTGCAACCAGCTGCTGCAGCTCGCCCGACTCGTACAGCTCGGTGACGATGTCGCAGCCGCCGACCAGCTCGCCGTCGACGAACAGCTGCGGGATCGTCGGCCAGCCCGAGTGCGCCGACAGTACCTGCCGGATCCGCGGATCGGGCAGGATGTCCATGGCTGCATACGGCGCGCCCGCCGCCTCCAGGCAGCGCACGGTCTGCGCCGAGAAGCCGCACCTGGGCATGTCCGGCGTGCCCTTCATGAACAACATCACGTGGTTGCCCTGGATCGCCGCGAGGAGCTCCTCGCGGATCTGCTCTTCGGTCACGATCATGTGGATGCCTCCGTCTTGATCTTGAGCGCGTGGATGTCGCCGGTGTCCAGCAGATGCTGTACCGGTGCGTACACGAGCTTGTGCTGCGCGATCAGCGGCAGGCCGGCGAACTGCGGGGCACGGATGTGCGCCGCGAGGTGGTCGCCGCCGCCGAAGTCGACGACGCTGACCTGGCCGCCGGGAAAGGCTGCCTCGAGCAGATCCTGCACCTGATCCTTCAGCACCACGGCGGGAAGATTAGCGCCCAGTGTGCCGGCGGCCCTCCGGCCGCTTGGGGCGCGCCTACACTACGAGGTGAAAACGTTCGCGCCTGAAGGAGGGCGCCTCTCATGTACTTCCTCGTATTTCTGATCATCCCGATGGTTCTCGGCCTGGCGGCACAGGGCTGGGTGCGTCGGGCATTCGCAGACGGATCCAAGGTGCAGGCTGCTTCGGGCATGACCGGCGCCGAGGTCAGCCGTCGCATGCTCGACTCGGCAGGACTGAGCAATGTCGGCGTCGAGGGCATCGCCGGGACGCTGTCGGATCACTACGACCCTCGGGCCAAGGTGATGCGGCTGTCCGGTCCGGTCGGCCAGTCGAACTCGGTGGCCGCGGTGGCGGTTGCCGCCCACGAGACCGGCCATGCCTTCCAGGACGCCCAGCACGAGGCGGGGTTCCGGTTCCGCGGCTCGATCGCCCCGGCGGCGGGCTTCGTGTCGAACGCCTGGTTCCCGCTGGTGCTGCTGGGCCTGTTCACCAACCTCACCAACCTGATCCTGGTGGGCGTCGCCATGTTCGCGGTGATCGTCCTGTTTCAGCTGGTCACGCTGCCCGTGGAGCTGGGCGCGAGCCGCAAGGCCATGGCGATGCTGACCAACCAGGGCGTGATCAGCCAGGCGCAGGTACCGGTCGCCCGCAAGGTGCTGACGGCCGCGGCCATGACCTACGTGGTGGCGACGCTGATCTCCATCATGCAGCTCGCCTACCTGCTCGGCCAGGCGCGGCGCTGACAGACGATCCGGGGCCGGCGGAAACGCCGGCCCCGCGTACGCCCAGCGCGTAGCATGATGGGCGTGGCCCTGCCGCTTTCCCCGCCGCTCCCTCCCCAGCTGGCCAAGTCCGCCGGCTCGTTGCCGGAGGGAGACGGCTGGGCGTTCGAGCCGAAGTACGACGGCTTCCGCGCGATCGCCTTCGTCGACGGCGACGAGGTGTTCCTGCAGTCGCGCAACGGCCGTCCTCTGGGCCGCTACTTCCCCGAGCTGCGATTTCCCGCCGGCCGCTACGTGCTGGATGGTGAGCTGCTGATCCGGGGGCCGAACGGCGGCGAGGACTTCGAGGGCCTGCAGGAGCGCATCCATCCGGCGGCATCGCGGGTGGCCATGCTGGCCGAGCGCTCGCCCGCAGTGTTCGCGGCCTTCGACCTGCTGGCCGAGGACGACCGCTCGCTGCTCGAGCTGCCGTACCAGGAGCGGCGCGAGGCCCTGAAACGGATGATCGCTCCCCCGCTCGAGCTGACCCCCTCGACGGACGACCCCAGCCGCGCGGACAAGTGGTTGCAGACGGCGGAGGGCGTGATCGCCAAGCGGGTCGACGCTCCCTATCAGCCCGGGCGCCGGGAGGGCATGCAGAAGATCAAGCGGGTGCGCACGATCGACTGCGTGGTGGTCGGATGGCGGCCCGGCAAGGCCGAGGGCACCGTCGGCTCGCTGATCCTCGGGCTGTACGACGCGGACGGCGAGCTGCACGTGGTCGGCCACTCCTCCGGGTTCACCGCGCGCCGTGCGCGTGAGCTGGTGGGCGAGCTGACGCCGCTCGAATCGGGTGATTCCGGCACCACCGCGCCCAGCCGCTGGGACTCCGGACGCGATCTGGAGTGGCGTTCGCTACGCCCCGAGCTGGTGGCCGAGGTCAGCTTCGATCATCGCAGCCGGAGGCGGATCCGCCACGGGGCGCGGCTGCTCCGCTGGCGCGAGGATCGCGATCCGGCGTCCTGCCTGATCGAGCAGCTCGACTCCTGACCGGGTGCGGACGGCCGACCGAGCCGACCTACCCCTCAAACGAGGAGCTCCAGCACCGCCTCCGGCTCCTTGAACGGCGGCACGAGGTAGGCGCCCGCTGCCAGCGCCCGCGCCGCGTCCAGCATCTCGCGGGCGACCGCCATGCCCTCCACGGCAGCCGCCGCGCCGGCGCGCTCGAGCCGGCCGAGCACCGAATCGCCCACCACGATGCCCGGCACCTCGTTGTGCAGTCGAAGCGCCAGTGAGTGGCTGGACAGCGGCCACACGCCGATCAGGAGCGGCACCGGTGAGCGTCCCCCCAGCCGCTGCAGGAACCTCTCCAGGGTGGCCGGCTCGAACAGCACCTGCGTCATCGCGAACTGCGCGCCCGCCTCCAGCTTGCGCTCGAACCTCACGAGCTCCTCGTCGACGTCGTCGGCGGCGGGGTTCACCGCCACCCCGATGTGGAAGGCCGTGGGGGCGTCGAGCGCCTTACCGGACTCGTCCGTGCCGTGGTTCATGGCGGCGATCAGACGGGTCAGCCCGATCGCGTCCACCTCGTACACGGCGCCCGACCGCGGATCCCCCGACGGCGGTGGGTCGCCGGTGACGGCCAGCACGTTGCGGATGCCCACGGCGTGTGCGCCCAGAAGCATCGATTCGATGCCCCGCACGCTGGCGTCTCGGGGCGTCACGTGGGGAATCGTCTCCACACCGACCTGCTGCTCGATCAGGGCGGAGGCGACCAGCGCGTTCATGCGCGCGCGAGCAAGGGGACTGTCGTTGACGTCGAAGCAGTCCACCCCACCTGCCTCCGCCAACCGGCGGGCGGTGGCGATCATGCGCTCGACATTGGCGCCCTTGGGCGGGTCGAGCTCGACCGACACCACGAATTCCCCGCGGCGCAGCCTGGCCTGAAGCGGGGACTCCGCAGCCTCACCCGGCGCCGAGGCCGGGACGTCCCGCTCGACCAGCGCCAGCGCCGTGGCCGGCGCCCGCTGCTCGGACACCGCGTCGCGCACCGCGGCCACGTGCACAGGCCCGGTACCGCAGCAGCCGCCGATCACCATCGCGCCCAGACGCACGGCATGCGCGGCGTATTCCGCGAAGTACTCCGGCGACGCGTCGGGATAGATCACGCGGCCGGTGGAGAGGTTGGGCAGACCGGCGTTGGCGAGGGCGGTCAGCGGCAGGCTGGTGGCGCCTCGCATCTCCTCCAGCGCCGCCAGCACAGAGTGTGGACCCAGGCTGCAGTTGACTCCGACCGCGAGCGGCGCCAGCGGCTCCATGGCGGCCGCCACGTCCCCCGCTCGGTCGCCCGCCGGAGTCTCGGCGTCGTCGCCCACCGTGACCTCGGCGATCACCGGCAGCCGGGTGACCTCGCGCACCGACTCGAACGCCAGCCGCAGCTCCTCCAGCGAGGTGAACGTCTCCAGCACCAGCAGATCCACGCCGCGGCCCTCGAGCAGCCTGGCCTGGTGCGCGAACATCGGCCCGGCCCGCTCCCTGTCGAGTGAGCCCGGAGGATCGCCGGTGGGCCCGATCGACCCGGCCACGACGACCTCTCGCCCACTCACCTCGCGCGCCTCACGAGCCAGCTTGACGCCGGCCTGCACGATCCGCTCGGCCTGATCCTCCAGCCCCAGCGCCGCCAGCTTGAACGGATTCGCGCCGTAGGTGTTGGTCTCGATCAGGTCTGACCCCGCCGCAATGAAGGCCAGATGCAGCTTGACCACCTGCTCGGGCGCGATCAGGTTCGCGTGCTCGGGGCAGCGCGCCCGGGGCACTGCGGCGGACAGAAGCGACCCGATGCCGCCGTCCGCCACCAGCGGCCGGTCCCCGAATCGCTCCAGTACGGCCGTCGCCATCGGCGGAGTCTACGAGGAGGGGGCTGCCTGTCGTTACCCTGGGGTACTCTCGATCCGAGAATGGGTACGGCTCCGACCACCCAGGCCGCACCGGCCACCGAGCCGGCGGCGGTGTCAGCCAGCAGGCTACGTCACTCGTATGGCGAGCTGCCCGTGCTGGCGGACATCAGCTTCACGGTGGCCGCCGGGGAGACGGTCGGCGTGGTCGGGCCCAGCGGCTGCGGCAAGTCCACGCTGCTCAGTCTGGCCGCGGGGCTGGAGCAACCGCAGAGCGGCAGCATCCGCTCGCAGCCGGCCGCGCTGATGCCCCAGAAGGACCTGCTGATGCCGTGGCGAAACGCGCTCGACAACGCCGGGATCGCGCTCGAGAACGCCGGTGCCGGCCGCCGCCGGGCCCGCGCCCGGGCCGGCGAGCTGTTCGCCCGGTTCGAGCTGGAGGAGTTCCGCTCCGCCCGCACGTGGGAGCTGTCGGGAGGCATGCGGCAGCGCATCGCGTTCATCCGCACGCTGCTCGCCGACACGCCGGTGCTGCTGCTGGACGAGCCGTTCGGCGCGCTCGACGCGATCACCCGCATCGAGCTGCAGGACTGGCTGCTGGACGCGCTGCACACTGAGCGGCGCACCGTGATCCTGGTCACGCACGACATCGAGGAGGCGCTGGTGGTGTGCGACCGGCTGCTGGTGCTGTCGCGGCGGCCGGCGCGGATCGTGCTCGAGCTGCCGGGCGGCCTGCCGCGCGACTCGCCGGAACTGCCGGCCGCACGGCAGCGGGTGATGGAGGCGCTGCGGTGATGGTCCTGCGCCGGTTCGGATGGGTGCTGGTGCTGGCGGGGTTGCTGGGCGCCTGGCAGGCGTTCGTGCGGCTGCGCGGGATCCCCGAGTACCTGCTGCCCGCGCCCAGCGCGATCGCCCGCACGCTGGTGGACGAGCGGGGCCGGCTGGCCTCCGACGGCCTGGTCACCCTGCGCGAGATGCTGGTCGGGTACGGGGCGGCAGTGATCGGCGGCCTGGCGGCGGCGATCGGCCTGCACCTGTCGCCGACGGCCCGGCGGGCGATGTATCCGCTGCTGGTGGCCAGCCAGAGCGTGCCGGTGGTGGCGATCGCGCCGGTGCTGGTGATCTATCTCGGCTTCGGGCTCACCTCGAAGGTGGTGATCGTGGCCCTGGTGTGCTTTTTCCCGGTCACGGTGAACGCGCTCGACGGCTTCGCCTCGGTCGACCACGAGTACCGCCGGATGATGCGCACACTGCACGCCGACGGCTGGGCGATCTTCCGCCGGGTCGAATTTCCCGGCGCGCTCCCCGGGGTGTTCAGCGGGATGCGGGTGGCAGCCTCCTACGCAGCCGTGGCTGCGCTGTTCGCCGAGTACGCGGGGGGTTCCAGCGGGCTCGCCGTGCCGATGCGCGACCCCCTCGACACGCCTCTGGTGGGCGCCGCCGTGGTCGTGCTGGCGGCCATGGCGCTGGCGCTGTTCGGCATTGTGACGCTGGCCGAGCGCGTGATTGCGCCCTGGGCTCGCCGGGTAGACTGAGGGCGAACCGTTTGCCGGGGAGCCCCATGCGGGGCTGAGAGGGTGCTTTCGAGCGCCGACCCGCGAACCTGATCTGGGTCATTCCAGCGAAGGGATGCAGACCAATGTTGCGCCGACTCGCCATCTGCCTCGTCCTGGTCGCCGCCGGCTGCGGCGGCTCGCAGGCGTCCCCGTCGTCCACGTCCCCATCCTCACCCGCATCGACCGCGCCGCTGCAGACCGTCAGCGTGCAGCTCGACTGGTACCCGAATCCCGACCACGTGGGGCTGTACACCGGGATGGACAGGGGATTCTTCTCACGGGCGGGGCTGCACGTCGACCCGGTGTCGCCGTCCGACGTGTCGGACGCCATCAAGCTCGTGGCCGCCGGGCGGGTGGATCTCGGTATCAGCTACGAGCCCGAGCTGCTGTTCGCGCAACAGCAGCACATCCCGGCGGTCGCGGTGGCGGCGCTGGTGCCGACCGCGCTCAACTCGATCATCGCCCGCACCGACCACGGGATCCACAGCGTGGCCGATCTCCGCGGGAAGACGATCGGCATGGACGGCAGCGCCTCGACCAGCGCCTACCTGACGGCCGTGCTGCGGAAGGCCGGCCTCAATCCGGACACGGCGGTGAACCGGGTGAACGTGGGATTCAACCTGGTGCCGGCGCTGCTGTCGGGCCGGGTGGATGCGATCATCGGCGGCTTCCAGAACATCGAGGGCATCCAGGTCGCCCAGGAGGGCGTGCACACGGCGGTATTCCCGGTTGACCACTACGGCGTCCCCTCCTACGACGAGCTGGTGCTGATCGCCAACCCGGACCGGATGCACAGCGATCCCGCGTATCGCGGGATGGTGGCCCGCTTCGTGCGGGCGCTGGGGCAGGCCACGGCGTGGGCTCGCGCCCACCCTGCGGCTGCCGTGGCGGTGATGCGGCAGGAGAGCTACCAGGACTACAAGAACACCATCGGCGCCAGCGTGCCGGCGACGCTGCGGCTGCTGCGAACGTCGTCGCTCGACCCGGCGGCCTGGAACCGGTTCGGCATGTGGATGTACCACTCGGGGCTTCTCAAGCAGCGGCCGGACGGCGCGGCGCTGGTGTGGCACGGAAAGCTGTAGCGAGAAACCGGGGTCAGACCCCGGGTCTGCGGCTTTACAATTGGCCGATGCCGAGCGACTCGCTGAAGGGACACGTCCTGATCGCGTCGCCGGGCCTGCTCGATCCCAACTTCCGCCGCACCGTCGTGTTGATCCTGGAGCACACCCCTGACGGCGCGGTCGGGCTCGTGCTCAACCGGCCCAGCGAGCTGGCCGCCGGCGAGGCGGTGCCCGACCTCGAGCCGCTGGTCGACGGCGACGACCACGTGTGGGTCGGCGGGCCGGTGCAGCCGCAGGCGGTGATCGCGCTCGCGGAGTACACCGACACCGTGATCGACGAGCGGTCCGTGGTCGGGCCGATCGCGCCGCTGGAGGTCGACTCCGAGATGGACGACGTCGCCGCGCACGTCGCCCGCGTGCGGGTGTTCGCGGGGTACGCCGGCTGGGGGGGCGGCCAGCTCGACGACGAGCTCGACGAGGACGCCTGGTTCACGGCCCCGGCGCTCCCCGGAGACGTGTTCACCGACGACCACGAGACGCTGTGGAACCGTGTGCTGCGACGGATGGGCGGGCACTTCCGGCTGATCGCAACCATGCCGGACGATCCGTCCATGAACTGATGGAATCCGTCACCGGCTGATGATCAGGGCCCACCCCCAGGCGGGCTCGCGTGGGGTGTTCAGGTGCCAGCCGAGCTTGATCGTGGCGCCCCCGGACAGACCGGCTGGGACGGCCACCTGCATGGCGTAGCGCACCCGTCCGTGCGGGCGGATGACGCGGACCGTTGAGCAGTTGAGCCTGTAGGCGCGGGTGACCACGAGGCCGACGGCATACAGCCCCTCGGTGTAGCTGGGGCACGGGCGCAATCTGACCGCGGCCGAGGTGGGATTGCTCAGGATGACCTGGAAGTGCAGAACGCGGCCGGCCGTGGCCCGCACTGGCTGGTGACCCCACCCAGTGACCCTGAGCGTGTCAGCCGAGCCCGGCCGCCGCGGCGGCGGTTCGGGCTGGGGCTGGAACAGCCCCAGCCGGCTCATGCTCCATCCGTGACACCCGCGTTGGAGACGATATGCAGTCGGCAGCCTGCCGCCCGTGGGCAGCCGGATCGAGATCCGCCGGGCAAGGATGAGGGGGTACTCAGGGCAGATGTCGGTGGTGGCCAGATCCAGATAGCCGCGCCGGCCCGGTGCGATGTCGGCGGCCACCATCTGGCCGAACATGGTGCCCTCCCGCGGGCGGCGGACGGAGATGGTTCGCCGAACGCCGTCGGCTGCGATCCCGGTCAACGCTGGGTAGCCGCCGAGCCGGCATGCCGACCGGCTCGTGTTCGTGATCGCGAACCGGGCGACCACGTTGCCAGCTGCGGCGCCGCCTCGAAGCCCGGTCACACGCAATTGGCTCGCCCGGCACGGAGGCGCCGAGTCCGGATAGGGCGGGGGAAGGCGCAACGGAGGAGGCGTGTAGGCCGGCGCCGGCCGGTCGACCCAGGGCACGACGGCTGCCCCGGCAGCCGGCGCGGCCGGCACCGCACCTCCGCACGCGACGGCCGGCCAGAGGCTGGCCAACAGGGCAACCGCGGCGGCGATCCGGGACCTCATCCATCGAGGCTAGGCGCCGCGCGCGTCGCCCCGGTCGCATCCGCGTAACGGCCTTGTCACAACCGCTACGCGCGACGCAGCTCAGCCGGTGTGCTCGAGGTAGTCGATCGTCGCCGAGCCCAGGCGACGGGTCGACCACAGGTTGTACCCGGCGGCGATGCCAATTCCGAGCACCGGGATCTCCCGCCCGAGCACGATTCGCGTGCGCCGCCGCGCCAGCCTGGCCGCCACCTGTGCAGCCAGCCGGCCGTTGACGATCTGGGCGAGCTGGGCGGCCGCCAGCTCGCGAAGCTGCTCGCGGCTGTAGCCGACCCCGGCCACGTGGATCTCCCCGCCGCGCTTCAGCTTGACCAGGCCCGCCTCCACGCCGAGCGCGATCAGCACGTCCAGCCGCCTGGCGTCGCGATCGTCGAGGTTCCGGCCGTACAGGTGAGCCAGCAGCAGCACCATCTCGACCTGGCTGACGGTGAGGTACGAGACATCGCCGAGGGCCGCACCCACGCTGACCATCGTGCCCGCGCCGGGAACGGTGGCCGGGAGGGCGCTGAGCAGGCCGCTGCCTGCCACGTGGCGGCTGCGCCGGCGCACGGCCACGCGTGCCAGCCGGTGTGGCGGGGCCCCCGGGTGGGCGCGTCGGATCCGCGCAGCGGAGCGCTCGATGGCCAGCCGCCGGCGGTCCAGCGTGAGGCCGATGGCCGCCTCCGTGGCATCCGCCAGACGGCGGCTCAGCTGGTCGAATCGTTCACTCGCCTTCATGTCACCTGGAAGGATGCCCCATGACGGGCAGAGACGATCACGCACGAAATTGAAAGCTGCAACACGCGTGCATTGACACGAGGCGCCAAATCGTCTAGAGCTTTGCCGTTTGCCACACCGACCGAAGGGGGTTGGAATGCGGTGGTTCAAGGCGAGGGGAGGCGCCGGCCGGCCGCGTCGCACGCTGCGCGCAGCGACGATCGCGGCCATAGGCCTTGCGGCTCTGGTCGTGCCGGCGGGGTCGGCAACGGCCAGCTCGCATGGGGTCAAACCGAACAAGCTCGGCATGCTCGACTGCAACGGTCTGAGCCCCATCCAGCAAACGCTCCGATCGGGCATGGTGTGCAGTGACCCGCGGAGCATCTACGACGGAAAGGGTGCTCGGTTCGAGGACAACAACGTCTACATCGGCCATGACGAGCCGGATCTGCGGTTCATGTCCTCGCAGCCCGGGTCGGGAAACGATGTGACGTGGAACGAGACGTTGCCGCGCGACCCCAGGGCCATGCCGACGGTGAAGACGCCCGGCAAGGACGTGACGCACTGGTTCGAGCTGTCCGTCGCCCCGTGGTTCAGCATGGCGCTGTGCAATCCGAAGTCGTATCCGCTGACTCCGTGCAAGCCGATGAGCGACTCCAACGCTCCCAGGCATCCGCCGACCTTCGACAAGGGCGGAGGCGGCAGCTCGTTCCTCGAGGTGCAGTTCTATCCACCCGGCTTCGCGCCGTTCGCGGACAACATCTCGTGCGACAACAGCCACTGGTGCGCGTCGCTGCACATCAACGACCTGGAGTGCACGCTCGGGTTCGGGTCGTGCAATACCAGCTGCGAGGAGCCGACGAACTTCGCGTTCATCCAGCGGGACGGCGTGCCGACCGGCCCGCCCAGCCCGCAGCTTTCCAACCTGAGCACCGTCACCCCAAACAGCAAGACGCTGCTGATGAACCCGGGCGACAGGCTCAGGGTGCACATCTTCGACGCCAAGCTCTCGGGTGGAGGCCGAGCGCTGCGGGTCACCGTGGACGACCTGACCACGGGGCAGTCGGGCTTCATGACCGCCTCGGCCAGGAACGGCTACATGGCCACGTCGTTCAAGGACTGCAGCGGAACGCCGTTCAACTACCAGCCCGAGTACAACACGGCCAAGTTCGCCAACATCGTGCCGTGGGCGGCGCTGGAGACGAACATCTCGACCGAGTACGAGATCGGCCACTTCGAGCCCTGCACGCGCGTCACCGGTCTGCTTCCCGGGACGTTCGACAAGACGTGGTCTGTGTGCCACGGCCCGTACGAAACCGACACCTCATCCGATCCCAACAACCCGGAGGTGTCGGACGCTCCGTGCTTCCCCAAGGGGGACACGCACGGCGTGTTCGACGCACCGCCTAACCTGGTCTCGGGATGCCTGTCCAGCGATACGGACTTCGACGGTACGCCGTATCGCACCGACTGGCCGAACAAGCTGGGCACAGGGCCGTTCCCGAGCCCCTTCCAGCAGGCGAACCCGCACTCACGCGGGAATGACTACACCACCCAGATGATCCAGACCGACGCGGCGGCCAGCGAGGCCACGTGTCAGCCCGACGGCACGGGATGCGCGGTGCCGGCTCCCGGCTCGCCGGGGAACTTCTATCCATACTGGACGCAGGCCAGGGTGGCCGGCGACTGCACATGGGAGTTCGGGCAGATGCAGAACGGGAACACCTTCGGCCACGAAGCGCAGTACGGCGGCCCGTCCGCGTACTTCTTCGGAAACCTGGAGGGACCCGTTACCCGAACGACGCACTGCTGATCTGACCGAGGGGAGCGCCCTGTTGGGGCGCTCCCCTATCAGATCCCCGGCGGCTCACCCGGGTTTAGGCCGGCGACTTCGCGGGGTTAAGGTTCACGCATGCAGCAGGGCACCGGGGATACGCCCCCGGCTGGGACGGAGTCGGTCGACCGCGTCGCGGTGCTGGTGGCCGCGATCGTGCTCGCTGCCGCCGCCGGCCTGCTGCTGCTGCGTGGGACGCCCTCTCCCCGGCCGGCACCGCCGCCGAGGGCCGCGGCGTCGACTGCGATCCCGGCACCGCTCCACGGCCTGCTGGAGATCGACTCGCGGACGCACCAGGTGGTCAGCCCGCAGACCTACCGCGGCCTCGTCCCGGGTGCCGCCCAGGGATTCGGCGATCGCTGGGTGCCCAACCTGGCCGGTGTGACGCGGGTCGGCGGCGGCAGCGAGTCCCTGATCCCGCTGCCAGGCGGCGCGCGCAGTGTGGTCGTGGCGGGAGACAGCGTGTGGGCGACGTCCCGCACGGATCAGGCGCTGCTCTACCGGCTGGATCCCCGGCGGCTCAGGATCACCAGCCGGATCCGAGCGTCGGACAAACCGTCCGGCCGCCTGTTCAGCGGGGTGGGCTGGGTGTGGGAGCCGTGCCGCACCTTTATCGCCCAGATCGATCCGACCAGCGGACGGATTGCCGCCCGCATCCCTGTGCAGCCCGAGCAGGCGGGGCACAACTCGAGCGTGATCGCCTTCGGGGCGGGGTCGATGTGGGTAATCGACGAGCACTCCACGGAGCTCGACCTTGCGCACCCCGGCGTGCTGTACAGGATCGACCCGGCCACACACTCGATCATGGCCAAGATCCCCATGCCCGCGCTCAACTGGTACGACGAGTTCGAGCTGGCCTGGGCCGGCGGCCGGCTGTGGGTGACCGATGACCACCAGGGGATCCTGCGTGCGGTCAGCCCGCAGACGGACGCCGTGACCGAGACACGGCTGTTCGGGGTGATCGACTCCCTGGCCGCCGGCAACGGGTCGGTGTGGCTGCTCGACCATTCCCGCCGGCTCACCCAGCTGGGCTACGACGGCCGTCCAGAATGGCGGGGCAGCCTTCCCGGCCGGCCGCGGTCGATCGGCCTCGACGGCGGCTGGCTGTGGGTGTCCTACGTCAGCGGCGCTTGAGGCTCGGCTTCGAGACCACCACATAGGCGGGATGGATCTCCACCACCCGCTCGACCGCCGGGTCGTCGTGACCGGGCGCGACGAGGAACTGGTCGTCCGGGCTGGCCGCCCGTTCGTACTCCTCCACCGACACCATGATCGGCTGCACGCACTCCGGGTCGTCACATTCACACACGAACGGCACGGGCTCGTCCGGCGGCACCCCGCCGATCTCCTCCAGGCTCGCCCGACGTTCGTTGTGGTCCTGGAACGCCTGCTCGTTTCGCTGTGCCCGCTGGACTCGCCGATCGCCGTTGGCCCGCACGGCGAAACCCTACCAGCGGGGCGACGGGACACCGCGGCAGAGTCACGCGCGGCGCAGCTCCAGCACGGGAATGGTGCGGATGCCGGCAGACTTCTCCTCGTAGTCCGCGAACTGCGGCCGCCGTCGCGCCTGCTCCGCATATACCCGGTCGCGCTCCTCACCGGTCAGGGCGCGCACCGTCACGTCGTACTGATCCGTCCCGCGCTCGATGGTCGCGGTGCCGGCGGAGACCAGGTTGTAGTACCAGCCAGGGTTTTCGGGCGAGCCGCCCCTGGTGGCGAACACATAGATCGTGTCGGCGTCCTGGTCGTCGGGCAGGTACATCACCGGGTTCACCCGCTCCTGACCGGTCCGCCGGCCGCGGTGGTGGAGGAGCACGATGGGTGCACCCTCGAACATCCCGCCGACACGTCCTTCGTTCGCCCGGAACTCGTCGATGATGTTCGCGTTCCAGTTGGTCGCCATGCGCCCTCCCGTCAGCGGATTCCGAGCAGCGCCGAAAGACCGCTAAGGGAGCGGCCTGACGGCTATCGGGGCGCCGAGATTTGAACTCGGGACCTCACCGACCCGAACGGTGCGCGCTACCAGGCTGCGCCACGCCCCGCGCCGGGCGGGATTATCGCACAGGCGCGTCGCCCTACCGGTCGGCAGCGGCGTCGCGGCGAGCGCAATAGGCGTCAAATGCCATCAGGTTGCGCAGCCAGGCGTGCTGGGCGTCGACCTCGATGTCGAACAGCAGCCGATCCAGCTCGAAGATCTCCACGGCCTCGTCCAGCCGCGCGGTCAGGCGCGAGCGCAGCCCACGCAGATGCACACGATCGAACGAGGCGCGAGAGACCCCTGCGCGTTGCGCAACCTCATACGGCGCGAGACGCCGGTCGAGAGGCGACCCCTTCATGGGAATAGCATGGCGCGCGGGTATACCCGTCGCAAGGGTGGGGTTCGCAGGTCCACCCCTTCGGGTAGGCTGGCCCTCGGTGGCCTCCCGAGACGCGATCGCGGGCTTTCTGGACGAGCAGTTGGATGCCGGCGGATACCCGGACGCGCTGCCGGTCGGCCTGCAGGTGACCGGCGCCGCCGAGGTCAGCAAGATCGCGTCAGCCGTCTCCTCGTCGCTGGAGCTGTTCCGCCGGGCTGGGGCGACGGGCGCCCAGATGCTGGTGGTGCACCACGGGCTGTTCTGGGACCGCGACCCGCGGCGGATCGGGCGACTCGAGCGGGACCGGCTGCGAGCGCTGTTCGACGCCGACCTATCCCTGCTCGCCTACCACCTCTGCCTGGATGCCCATCCGACCCTCGGCAACAACGCGATCCTGTGCGACCTGCTGGGCGTTGTGGAGCGAGAGCCGTTCGGCGAGCACCACGGCCGCACGATCGCCTTCGCGGGCCGTCTGCAGCCTGCGGTGACGGTCCACGAGCTGGTGCAACGCGTGACCGACCGGGTGGCGCCGGATCCGCTCGTGTTCGCCGAGGGGCCGGCCCGGATCGATCGCATCGCGATCGTGTCCGGCGGCGCTGCGGGCGATGTCGCCGCGGCGGCGGCGGGTGGCGCGCAGGCGTTCCTGACCGGCGAGGCCGCCGAGCCGTCGCTGCACCTTGCACGCGAGCTCGGAGTGCATTTCATCGCCGCCGGCCACTACGCGACGGAGGTGTTCGGGGTGCGCGCCGTGGGAGAGCTGGTGGCCCGGGAGTTCGGCATCGAGCACGAGTTCATCGACCTTCCCAACCCCGTCTGAGGGCTCGTCGGAAAACGCCGCCTGGGGCCGTCTTCACCAGTTGACGACGTCCGTCCGACTGGCTACCCTGTGAGCATGGATACCGGAGCGGAGACGGCCTGACATGGACGATCTCCGCCAGCCTGTGTAGGACACAAGCCCATCGAGCCCCGCTCGGTGGGTTTTTTCGTTCTCGAACGACGAAGGAGCCCGGATGGCCAATCACCTGACGCCCGAGGAACTCTCGAAGGAGATGGGCATGAAGCGGGAAGACGTGATCCGCCTGTGCCATGAGCAGTCCGTCCCCATCTACCACGGCAAGATCGACAAGAGCCTGTTCTCAGCGGTCCGGGAGGACATGGCGCTCGCCAAGTAGCGAGCGTCTGCCGGACGCCCCACGGCGCCGGCCGCGTACGTTGCAGGGCGTGCGCACCCTCTCAGTCATCACCCTCACAGCGGCGCTCACGCTGGGTTCTGTAGCGCCCGCCGCGGCGTCGGTGAACTCGACGATCAACCGCTGGCTGGCGGCGTCTCCGTATGCTGGGCGGCATACCAGCCTGCTGGTGTGGGATCGAACCAGCGGCCGGTTTCTGGCCGGTCACAACGCGTCTCGCGAACTGCGGCCGGCGTCCAACATGAAGCTGCTGACCACGGCTGCCGCGCTCGACCGGTTCGGAGTGGGCGACCATCTGTCGACCCAGGTCATGGCCACCGGCACCCTGTCGGGCGGCACGCTCCACGGCAACCTGTGGCTGGTCGGCGGCGGTGATCCGTCGCTGTCGACCAACACGTTCTCCCACAACGCCTGGGGCGGGGTGTCCGGGCGCCTCAGCGACCTCGCAGCGGCGCTGCGAGCGGTCGGCATCCAGCGGGTGACCGGCCGTCTGTACGGCGACGCCGGTCTGTTCGACAGCCGCCGCACCGCGCCGTTCTGGAAGCCCAGCTACTGGAAGGACTGTCCGCCGCTGTCTGCGCTGTCGGTGAACGAGAGCCTGTTCCGCTTCGGCCGGCCCGAGGCGTCGCCCGACCCCGCGCTGTACGCGGCCCAGCTGATGGTGCACTCGCTCAAGGCCCGGGGCGTGCTGTTCGCCCATGGCCCCGCCACCGGCAATCACCCCGCATCGGCCCGGCAGGTTGCCGTCGAGCTCTCGCCGGCAGTCACGCGCCTGCTGCGCCAGATGGACGAGGTATCCGACAACTACTACGCCGAGACGCTGACCAAGGGGCTGGCCGTCCACGGCGGTCTCGCCGGCACCACCGCGAACGGGGTGCGGGCGATCCGAAACGCTGTCAGCGGCCTGGGCGTCCCGCTCACCCGCGCCCGCATCTATGACGGCTCGGGGCTGTCCCTGGGCGACCGCCTGTCGGCCGCCGGCGTGCTGCTCGTCCTGCGCCGCGCGGGCGATCACGCCTGGGGCTGGTACTTCCGTCATGCGCTGCCGGTGGCCGGAGTCAGCGGGACGCTGCAGCACCGCATGCTGAGCGGACCCGCGCATGGAAACGTGGTGGCCAAGACCGGCAGCCTGAGCGACGCCTCTGCACTCTCCGGCTACCTCACCACCGCCAACGGGCACAGAGTGCTGTTCTCGATCATCATCAACCACCCCGCGATCAACGCCGGCCGCGCCCACGCGATCCAGGACCGGATCTGCCAGTACCTGGCGGCGTCCAGGCCCTAGCTGCCGCTGCCGACCAACTGCTCGAGCTCGGGCAGATCCATCACCCGCACGCCGAGGCTCTCGGCCTTGGTGCGCTTGGAGCCGCCGCCCTCACCGGCCAGCAGGAAGTCGGTCGAGGCCGACACCGAGCTGGTCACCTTCGCCCCCAACGAGGCGAGATACTCGCCGATCGAGTCGCGCGTGTGGCCGTCGAACGACCCGGTCACCACCACCGTCTGGCCAGCCAGCGGCCCCGCGGCTGCCGCGGGAGCGCGACGCGGGCCCTCGAGCTGTACGCCGGCCTTGCGCAGTCCGTCGACGACCGCCAGGTTGTCCGGGTCGGCCAGCCAGCCGGCCACCGCCTCCGCGATCACCGGACCGATCCCCTCGACCCCTGCGATCTCGTCGGGCGTGGCCGCGATCAGCGCGTCCATCGATCCGAACGCGTCGGCCAGCAACTGGGCGTTCACACCGCCCACGTGCGGGATGCCGAGCGCGAACAGGACACGGCCGAACGGCCGCGACTTCGATGCCTCGATCGAGCGCAGCGCGTTGTCGGCCGACTTCTCCTGGAACCCGGGCATGGCCAGCAGGTGCTCGGCCGTGACCGCGTAGAAGTCCGGCGGAGTGGTCACCAGACCCGCCTCCACCAACCGCAGCACGAGCTTCTCGCCAACCCCGTCGATGTCCATCGCACCGCGCGAGACGAAGTGCGTGAGGCTCTCGAAGCCGCGCCCGGGACAGGCCCGGTTGGGGCAGCGGTGGCGCACCTCGCCGGGCGGCTTCTCGACCGGCGTGCCGCAGCGCGGGCAGCGCTTCGGCATCTTCCACGGCGGGTTGCGCTTCACACCGTCCTCCAGCAACGGCCCCACCACCTGCGGGATCACATCGCCGGCCCGCTGCACGATCACCGTGTCGCCGATGCGGATGTCCTTGCGGTTGATGTCCTCCTCGTTGTGCAGCGTGGCCATGCCCACGGTCACGCCCCCGACGACCACGGGCTCGAGCACTGCAAACGGGTTCAGGGCGCCCGTGCGGCCCACGTTGACCCCGATGTCGCGCAGCTTCGTGAGGGCCGTGGTGGGAGCGAACTTGAACGCGATCGCCCACCGCGGATCGTGGCTGACCGATCCCAGCCGGCGCTGCTGCTCGAAGCTCGACACCTTGACCACGGCGCCGTCGATGTCGAAATCGAGCTCGGCCCGGCGGGCCTCCCAGGCCCGGCACGCGTCCAGCGCCTGCTGCACGTCCGTGTGCACCGTGACCCCGGACGACACGCGGAAGCCGTGCTCGCGAAGCCAGTCCAGCGCCTGGCGTTGTGACTCCAGCTCCAGACCCTCGCGGTAGCCGATGGCGTACGTCCAGATGTGAAGGGGCCGCGACGCGGTGACGGCCGGGTCCTTCTGACGCAGCGACCCGGCGGCCGAGTTGCGCGGATTCATGAACGTGGGCAGCCCGGCAGCGGCACGCTCCTCGTTCACACGCGCGAATCCCTCCAGCGGCAGGTACACCTCGCCGCGAACCTCGACCACGGCCGGCGGCGACTCGCCGTCGCCCAGCCGCAGCCGCAGCGGGATCGACTGCAGCGTGCGCAGGTTGGCAGTCACGTCCTCGCCGATCTCGCCGTTGCCGCGCGTGGCGCCGCGCGTGAGCACACCGTCCTCGTACACCAGCGAGACCGCCAGGCCATCGATCTTGGGCTCCACGATCCACTCGATCGGCTCACCGCCCACGCCGCGCTGGGCGCGCTCGGCCCAGGCCATGAACTCGTCCTCCGAGCGCGAGTTGGCGAGCGAGAGCATCGGCTGGAGGTGCCGCACCTGCGCGAAATCCGTCGACGCCAGGGCACCCACGCGCTGGGTCGGCGAGTCTGGGGTGACCAGCTCGGGGTGCTCGGCCTCCAGCTTCACCAGCTCGCGCGCCAGCTCGTCGTACTCGGCGTCCGAGATCGAGGGTTGGTCCAGCGCGTGATAGCGGTAGTTGGCGTCGTCGATCAGCCTGCGCAGCTCCGCCACCCGCTGCGCGGCGCTCATGCGAACACCTCCGCCGCCTGGGCGAAGAGCAGATCGGGGCCCTCAGCCTCCAGCTCGGCCCTCTCGGACACCCCCCACAGCACGGCCACCGTCGCCACACCGGCGGCGCGTCCCGCACGAACATCCCACGCCGTGTCGCCCACGTACACCGCATCCTCGGGACTCGCGCCCAGGAGCTCGAGCGCGTGCAGAAGGGGCTCCGGACCCGGCTTGTGGGTCTGCGTGTCGTCCCAGCCGACCACCACGTCAAACCCCTCCAGCCCGAGCACTCGCAGGCCCAGCCGCGCGGTCTCCCGCCTCTTGGACGTGACGACCCCCAGCCGCCTGCCGTCCGTGCGCAGCCGGGTCAGCAAGTCGTCCACCCCGGGGTAGGGCCGCAGCAGCTCGTCGTGGACCGCGGCGTTGTGCTCGACATAGACGTCGTACAGCTCCTGCGCGCGCTCCGGATCGAGGGTGCGCATCTGCTCGATCAGCGGCAGACCGATGCCGGCCCGCAGCACAGCCTCCTCGGGGACATATCCGAGCACCCGGGCCGTCGCATGCCGAAACGAGGCCATGATCAGCTCGACGGAATCGGCCAGCGTGCCGTCGAAGTCGAACAGCCACACGTCGGGGCGCCAGCCCTCCGCCCAGCGGCGGGCGATGGTGGTTGTCGAGCGCGCGGCCACCATAGGATCGTATCGGCGTGCGCCCGCCGGACGTCCGCACCGGCAGCCTGCTACGGTTGGCGCGGCCGCGAGGGAAGACATGTGATCGGGCTCACATTCTCCAATCCGACACACGGAAGAAGGCGGTAGCGCTGGACATGAGGACTTCCGCATCTCTCACTCCCCTGCGCCTGGCAGTCGCTGTCAGCGCCCTGGCCCTCGTCCTGTCCGCCTGCGGCGGCAGCTCGAGCTCGCCCAGCAGCGAAACAACCGGTTCGATCACCTCGAAGGTCGAGTCCGGCGCATCGGGCAATGCCATCGCGGTCACGCTGAAGGACTTCTCGATCAGCCTGGCCAGGATGCCGTCGGCAGCCGGCACATACACATTCGACGTCAGCAATCAGGGTCCGTCGGCCCACAACCTGACCGTCAACGGGCCGGGTGTCTCCGGCCAGACCACCGGCACGTTCTCGCCCAGCGACGGGACGAAGACGCTCACCGTCACCCTCCAGAACGGCAAGTACGACTTCTACTGCTCGGTTCCGGGCCACAAGGCCGCAGGCATGAATGTCGAGGTCACAATCGGCTCGAGCTAGAGATGGGCGCCGTGCACGCCCGCTGCACCCGGCGCTCCTGGCCGGCTTCGCCCTGGCATGCATCGGCGGACCGCTGGCGCTGGTCGTGTTGCTTGGGCCGGACGCCGTCGGCGGTCCGGCCATCGGCTCGGCCGGCCTGACCAGCCTGCTGGGCGTGGCGGCGTTCGTGCCGCCGTTGCTCGTGTGGTGGCGGTTCGGAGAGCGGATCGCGGGCAGCGGCGGGCTGTACGGGTACGTGCGGGAGGCCGCCGGGCCGCGGATTGCGCTGGCCCAGGCAGCGGTGTGGACGTTCAGCTACTTCCTCTACCTGCCGTCCACGGTGGTGCAGTTGACCTACGACGTGCTGCCCGTCGGATTCCCGGGGCTGCTGCCGTACCGAGGATGGATCCTCGCGGTGGCGCCGGTGGTCATGGTGGCGGCGGTGGTGCTGCTCGAGCGCGCCGTGATCGCGGCCATGGCGGTGGGGGCGGTGGCCCAGATCGCGCTCGTGATCGCCTTCGCGACGGTCGTGGGGCGCGGGGCCGCGCTGCACGGTTCGGCGTTCACGCACGCCGGGTCGTCGCAGATCCCGCGCGGCGCCGGCAACATCGCACTGTTCTTCGTGTGCGCCAGCCTCCCGCTGTACCTGGGGGCGGAGGTGGCCGGCGGCGGGCGCGCGCTGCGGCGAACGGTTGCCGCCGCCGTGGCCGTTGCCGCGGTGCTGGTCGTGGGCGGGCTGGCGGTGTACTCCGGCCTGGCGGGATCGGCCGTGGCAACGCTGCCCGTGCCCGGCTACACGCTGGCCGGCATCTACGGCAGCAGCCAGTTCGCGAACGTGCTGCTGGCCGGGGTCGCCGTCAGCGTGACGTCCGTGATCCTGGCCGAGTACATCGCCCTCACCCGGCTCGCGAATGCCGTCACGGGGATGCCGGCCGGCCGTGCCGCGGTGGCCATCGGGGGCGTCTTCATCGCCGCCAGCCTGCTCAGCCTGCTCGACCCCGAGCGGCTGTACGGCCATCTGCTGTCGGCATCGCTGATCGCGCTCTACCTGTCGCAGATCCTGGTGTTCGTAGGCTACCCCATCTGGCGGCGGGCGCTGGGCCGGCTGTCGATGGTGGACATCGCGGCCACGGTGCTGGCCACCGGGCTGATGGGCTTCGGCCTCTACGTTGCGGTGACTCAGGCCTCCACCTAGTTGTTAGGGCCCCCAACCCGGGGTCTGACCCCGGGGTGGGGGGTTTACATGTCCAGCTTCCACTCGGCGAGCTGTCGGAGCGCGTCCTCGCTGGTCAGGTCGAGATGGATCGGGGTGACCGCGATGTGGCCGCCCGCGATGGCCTGGAAGTCGGTGCCCGGCTCGTCGTGGTAGCTGGGATCGTCCCCGTAGATGCGGTAGCGGCGGCGACCCTCCTCGTCCGCCTCCAGCTCCAGCTCGTCCCAGTAGATGCGCCGGCCCAGCCGGGCGACCCGCACGCCCGCCACCGGCGGAGGCGGAGCGTTCACGTTCAGGATCGTCCCCGCCGGCAAACCTCGCTCCGCCACCTCGCGCACCAGGGCCGGCAGGAACTCGACCGCGGGGGTGAAGTCGAATCGCTCCTTGCGCCGGAAGTCGAGCTCCGCGTCCACGCTCTGCTGCGAGATGGCGATCGCCGGGATGCCCAGGATGATCCCCTCGAAGGCCGCCGCCACTGTGCCCGAGTACGTCACGTCGTCGCCCAGGTTCACGCCGTAGTTGATGCCCGACACGATCAGGTCGGGGCGCTCGCCCACCAGTCCCAGCGCCGCGAACCGGACGCAGTCCACCGGCGTGCCGTCCGTCGCGTACCCCGTCGTCCCGTCCCGCAACGCGACCTCGGTCACGGTCAGCGAGCGGTTGATCGTGATCCCGCGACCGACCGCGCTGCGGTTGGAATCGGGCGCGATCACCGCCACGTCACCCACCTGGTCGAGCACCTGCTTGGCCGCGAACAGCCCGCGCGAGGTGACGCCGTCGTCGTTGGTGAGCAGGATCCTCATGCGCCGGCTCCGTCATAGTCCACCGACTCCAGGGTCAGCCCACACGCCGGCGCGGTGCGTCCCGCCTGTGAACGCGGCGCGCCCTCCAACAGCCGCCGTATGCGATCCGGATCGGGACGCTCGAGCATCGTGCCGACCAGCACCCTGACCATGTGGCGGAGCAGCGCGTCCGCCGTCAGCCGCAGCTGCAGGCGGTCGCCCAGCCGCTCCCAGGCCGCGTGGAGCACGGTGCGCTCGAACATCACGTGCTGCGTCTCGGTGGGCGTGAAGGCAGTGAAGTCGTGGCGGCCGACCAGGGCCGCCGCGCAGGCGTCCAGTGCATCTGTGTCGAGCACACGCGGATGATGCAGCTCGAACCTGGCCCGGAACGGGTCCGGGACGGCCCCCGTGTGCAGCCGGTACACGTAGGTCCGCGACCGGGCGTCGGCCCTGGCGTCGAACTCGGGATCGGCCTCGTCCAGCGAGACCACCGACAGGTCGGCTGCCAGCCGGCCGTTGACCGCCCGTGCCGGCAGCACGCGCTCCCCTGCCAGCGATACCACGTTGGCCTTCGCGTGCACGCCCGCGTCGGTGCGGCCGGCCACGGTCAGCTCCCCCGGCGTCGTGCCCAGCGCGGCCGCGAGCTCACCGCAGACGGTGCGCAGGCCGGGCTGTGCCGCCCATCCATGGAAGTCGGTGCCGTCGTAGGCGACGGTCAGCCGCAGCGTCGGCACGCCGGCCTCAGGCCGGATCAGCCAGCGACGGCCGGGCGAGGCGCCGGCTCGTAGTCGACGAGCTCGATGTACACCATCGGCGCGGCGTCGCCGAGCCGCGGGCCCAGCTTGATGATCCTCGTGTAACCGCCCGGGCGGTCGACGAATCGCGGGCCGACGCGGTGGAACAGGTTGTGCACCGCGTCCTTGTTGCGCAGGTAGGCCACCGCCTGGCGCTGCGCGGCAACGTTGGTGGGGTCGCGCCGGGCCAGCGTGATCAGCTTCTCGGCGATCGGCCGCAGCTCCTTGGCCTTGGCCTCGGTGGTGCGGATCCTGCCGTGCTCGAACAGCGAACCGGCCATGTTCGAGAACAGCGCCTTGCGGTGGGCCGAGTCGCGGCCCAGCTTGCGGCCCCTGCGCTGGTGTCTCACTCCGCCCCCTTCAGGTGCAGGCCGTGCGCGGCCAGCGTCTCCTTGACCTCCTCGATGGACTTCTTGCCGAAGTTGGGGATGGCAGCCAGCTCGGCCTCGCTCTTGGCCAGCAGGTCGCCGATCGTCTCGATGCCGACGCGCTTCAGGCAGTTGTACGAGCGCACGCCCAGCTCCAGCTCCTCGATCAGGATGTTCTCCATCCCGTGGGCGCTGGGAGCGGCGGCCTCGGCACCCGCGCCGTCGGGCACGATCCGCAGCTCCGCCGCGTCGATGTCGGTGAAGATCGAGAGGTACCGGATCAGCAGCTCGGCGGCGTCCTTGACGGCGTCCTTGGGCGTCATCGAGCCGTCGGTCGTGACCTCCAGCTTCAGCTTGTCGAAGTCGGTGCGCTGGCCGACGCGGGCGGCGTCGACGTCGTAGGACACGCGGCGCACCGGAGAGAAGATCGAGTCCACCGGGATCACGCCGATGGTGGTCTCGGGGCCCTTGTTGCCCTCGGCCTGCACGTATCCGCGGCCGCGGGCGATGGTCAGCGTCATCTCGAACCGGGCGCCGTCCGCCAGGTGGCAGATGACCAGGTCCGGGTTGAGGATCTCGAGGTCGGCGGGCGCCTCGATGTCGGACGCCTTGACCGTGCCGGCGCCGTCCTTCTGCACCTGCACCTCGACCTCACCCGACTCGCCGTGCAACCGGCAGATCAGGTTCTTCAGGTTCAGGATGATGTCGATCACGTCCTCGCGCACGCCCGGCACCGACGTGAACTCGTGGGCCACGCCCTCGATCTTCACCGACGTGACTGCAGCGCCCTCCAGGGACGACAGCAGCACCCGCCGCAGGCTGTTACCGAACGTGAAACCGAAGCCGCGGTCGAGCGGCTCGACGACGAAGGTGCCGACGGTCTCGTCGGCGTCCTCGGACGTGATCTTTGGAATGATCTCAAGCATGTGTATGGACTCGCCCCTAACGATTACTTTGAGTAGTACTCGACGATCAGCTGCTCCTGTACCGGCGTGTCGATGTCGACCCGGTCAGGGGGTCGCAGCACCTTGCCGGTGAGGTTGTCGTGGTCGGCCTGCAGCCATGGCGCGACGGACGCCGTGAGGTCGGTCGCGTCGGCCACCACCGCCTTGGCGGCGGACCCGTCCCGCAGGCTGATCACGTCGTCGGCGGAGACCTGGTAGGACGGGATGTTGACCTTCTTGCCGTTGACCACGAAGTGGTTGTGCCGCACAAGTTGCCGGGCCTGCGTACGCGAGGCCGCGAATCCGAGCCGGTACACGACGTTGTCCAGCCGCATCTCGAGCATGCGCAGGAAGTTCTCGCCGGTGATGCCGCTGCGCCGGCTGGCCTTGTCGTAGTACGTGCGGAACTGCTTCTCGAGCACGCCGTAGTAGCGGCGCATCTTCTGCTTCTCGCGCAGCTGCAGCAGGTACTCGGACTGCTTGATGCGGCCGCGGCCGTGCTCGCCGGGTGGGTACGCACGGCGCTCGATGGCGCATTTCTCGGTCAGGCAGCGCTCGCCCTTCAGGAACAGCTTCATGTTCTCGCGCCGGCACTGCTTGCACTTGGGAGCGATCAGACGGGCCATGTCGCTAAACCCTCCGCCGCTTCCGCAGCCGCACGCCGTTATGGGCCTGCGGCGTGACGTCCTTGACCGACACGATCTCGAGCCCCGCCGCCTGCAACGAGCGGATCGCCGTCTCACGGCCCGACCCCGGGCCCTTGACGAACACCTCGACCTTCTGCAGTCCGTGCTCCATGCCCTCCCGGGCCGCCGCGTCGGCCGTCACCTGGGCGGCGAACGGGGTCGACTTGCGCGAGCCCTTGAACCCGACCGCGCCCGCGCTCTTCCACACGATCACGCCGCCGTCCTTGTCGGTCAGCGCGATCAGGGTGTTGTTGAACGACGTCTTGATGTGCGCCTGGCCGACGGCGATGTTCTTGCGGGCCTTGCGGCGGACGCGACCACGGGTGCCGCCTCTACGGGGTGCCTGGGGCAATGAGTTCCTCTCCTGCTTTCGCTCTGACTACTTCTTGCGGGACTTGCCGACTGTCTTCTTGGGGCCCTTGCGGGTGCGCGCGTTGGTGCGCGTGCGCTGGCCGCGCACCGGCAGCCCGCGCCGGTGCCGAAGACCGCGGTAGCAGCCGATTTCCATCAGTCGCTTGATGTTCTGTGATCGCTCACGACGCAGGTCGCCCTCCACCGTCAGCGCGCGGTCGATGTGATTCCGCAGCCGAGCGACCTCTTCCTCGGTGAGATCGCGGACCTTGGTGTCAGGGCTGATCGAAAGCTCGCCCAGCACCTGGTTCGCGGTCGAGCGGCCGATCCCGAAGATGTACGTGAGACCGATCTCGACCCGCTTCTCGCGGGGGATGTTGACGCCGGCGATACGAGCCATGTGTCCTTCCTCTCGCCTAGCCCTGCCGCTGCTTGTGGCGGGGATTGGTGCAGATGACCAGCACGTTTCCGTGCCGGCGGATGACGCGGCACTTCTCACACATCGGACGGACGCTCGGACGAACCTTCACGGGACACTCCAAGGGGGCTGACAGGCGGACGGCGGGCACGCCGTCGCGGCCCGCATGAGCAACCACACACTCTATCATCGCCCGCTCGCTTCCGAGGTCGCTTGCCGCAGGGTCAGCACACGCGGGCCGTTGTCGGTCACGGCCACCGTGTGCTCGCAGTGGGCGGCCAGGCTGCCGTCTCGCGTGTACACGGCCCAACCATCGTCGCCCGGCTCCACGTCGTAGCCGCCGGCCGTGATCATCGGCTCGATCGCGAACACCATGCCCGGGGCCAGCTTGGGGCCGCGGCCGGGCGGGCCGTAGTTGGGAATCTGGGGATCCTCGTGCATCGCGCGGCCGACACCGTGCCCGACCAGGCTGCGCACGACGCCGTAGCCACGCGCCTCCACCACCTCCTGGACGGCGTGCGAGACGTCGCCCAGGCGCCGCCCGGCATGACACTCCCCGATGGCCGCCTCGAGCCCCTGCTGACAGGCGTCGATCAGGTCGAGCGCCTCGGGCGTCGGGTTGCCGACCACGAACGTGATCGCGGAGTCGGCCACGTACCCATCCAGCGTCACCCCCACGTCAACCGACAGCACATCGCCGTCCACCAGCTGATAGGGCCCAGGGATGCCGTGCACGACCATGGCATTGGGCGAGGCGCAGATCGAGCCGGGGAAGCCGCGGTAGCCCTTGAACGACGGTACGCCGCCGTGGCCGCGGATGTTCTCCTCGGCCAGCCGGTCGAGCTCTGCCAGCGAGACCCCGGGCTGAGCCGAGCGCTCCAGCAGGTCGAGCGTGGACGCGACGACCTCTCCGGCCCGCGCCATCGTGTCCACCTCAGCCGGGGTCTTGCGGATGATCACGCCGCCTCCAGCCCGTCCAGCAGCGCATCGACCGTGGACGCCACCTGCGCGGGGGTGAGCGCGGCGTCGATCTCGTCCACCAGCCCACGGCCGCGGTAGTAGGCAACCACCGGCGCCGCTGCCTCCAGCCACTGCTTGCGGAAGCGGGCGCGGATCACGTCCGGCTTGTCGTCGTCGCGCTGGTACAGCTCGGAGCCGTCGATGTCGCACACACCCTCGACGCGCGGCGGCGCGTTGCGCACGTGGTACACGTGTCCGGCGGCGCGGCAGACCCGGCGCCCCGCCAGCCGGTCGACCAGCACCTCCTCGTCCAGCTCGAACACGATCACCCGCTCGATCCGCCGGTTCAGCGTGGACAGCATCTGGTCGAGCGCCTCGGCCTGCGGCTCGGTGCGCGGGAAGCCGTCGAGCAGGAACCCCGCGCCGGTGTCGGAGGCGCCCAGGCGCTCGCGGATCATGCCGATCATGACGTCGTCGGGCACCAGATCGCCGCGGGCCATGATCTCCTTGGCCCGCAGACCCAGCTCGGTGCCCTCGCGAACAGCAGCGCGCAGCATGTCGCCCGTGGCGATATGCGCCACGCCCCGTTCGTGGGCGATCCGCTGGGCCTGGGTGCCCTTGCCTGCGCCGGGCGGCCCCATCAGCACGAGATCGAGACGCATCGCGTTACTTGAGGAAGCCCTGGTAGGACCGCTGGGCGAGCTGCGACTCGATCTGGCGCATGGTGTCGATGGCCACGCCGACCACGATCAGCACCGACGTGCCGCCGAGCGCGCGGGCGGTGGCCGCCGAGAACCCGCCGTACTTGATGAACAGCGACGGCAGCACCGCGACGGTGGCCAGGAACAGACCGCCGGCCACGGTCAGCCGCACCAGCACCCGTTCCAGGTACTGGGCGGTGGGCCTGCCTGGCCGCACCCCGGGGATGAACCCGCCGCCCTTCTTCAGGTTGTCGGCCTGCTCGATCGAGTTGAAGATGACCGCCACGTAGAAGAACGTGAAGGCAAAGATCAGCACGGCCTCGCCGATCAAAAACCACCAGCCGCCGGGCGCGAAGTCCGCCGCCAACTGGTGGGTGAAGTGGTACGGCAGGAGCTGTCCGACCGTGGGCGGGAAGGCCATGATGGCCGCGGCGAAGATGACCGGGATCACGCCCGCCATGTTCACCCGCAGCGGCAGGTAGGTCGAGCCGCCCGTGGTCATGCGCCTGCCCACCATGCGCTTGGCGTACTGGATCGGGATCTTGCGGATGCCCTCCTGCACGTAGACGACGGCAACCACGACGCCGAACACCACCAGCGGCAGCGACAGCTTCTCGAACGACGAGCCGTTCCACCAGGCATTGATGCCGGCGGGGGCGCTGGTCAGGATGGAGGCGAAGATCAGCAGCGACATGCCGTTGCCGATACCGCGGGTGGTCACCTGTTCGCCGAGCCACATGAGGAGCGTTGCGCCGGCGGTCAGGGTGACCACGATCAGGATCACATTGCCGGCACTGAACTTGACGAACCCGCCGGCCGCGGCGCCGCCGCCCAGCGACCCGGAGTGGAATGCATACGTGTAGCCGAGCGCCTGCAGGGCCGCCAGGCCGACCGTCAGATACCGGGTGTACTGCGTGATCCGGCGCTGGCCCAGCTCGCCCTCCTTCTGCAGCGCCTGCAGCGACGGCAGCACCGGCGTCAGCATCTGCAGGATGATGGAGGCGGTGATGTAGGGCATGATGCCCAGCGCGAACAGCCCCAGCCGGGACAGCCCGCCGCCCGAGAACACGGCCAGCAGGCTGTAGATGCCGCCCTGGTTGGACAGCGCGGACGCCAGCGCGGAGGAGTCGACGCCCGGGGAGGGGATGAAGCTGCCCAGGCGGTAGAGCGCAAGCACCGCCGCCGTGAACAGGATCTTGCGGCGCAGCTCCGGCGTCCGCCAGGCATTGATCAGGCTCTGCAGCACGCGTTACTCCTCGCTGCTCTCCGCGGGCTCGTCGGCGGCGGCATCCTCCTCGGCGGCCGGCTCGTCCTGGGCCTCGGGCTCGTCGGCAGCCGGCTCTTCGGCGGGCTTGGCGGCCCGGGCCTTCTTCGGCGCGGGCGCCTCCTCGGTGGTGCCGCCGATTGCCACCGCCTGGCCACCGGCCTTCTCGATGGCCTCGCGCGCCGCCTTCGAGAACCCGTGCGCGTGGACGGTCAGCCGCTTGGTCAGCTCACCCTCGCCGAGGATCTTCACCGGGTGCTTGAGCCGGCGGACGACGCCCGCGGCCTTCAGCAGGTCGGGGGTCACCTCGACGCCGTCGTCGAACCGCTCGAGCGCGCCCACGTTGACCGGGATGGTGGTCGTGCG
>JBQCGJ010000349.1:0-7513 GCA_051955775.1 Gaiellales bacterium
CGCCAGGTGGCCGACCTCGAGGGCTTCCTGCTCGGTCAGGACGCGATCTACGTGGGCGGAGGCAACACCGCAAACATGCTGGCTGTGTGGAGGGTGCACGGCGTCGACCGGATCCTGGCGGAGGCATGGCGGCGCGGGATCGTCCTGGGCGGCATGTCGGCCGGTGGGCTGTGCTGGTTCGAGGGCGGCTCGACCGACTCGTTCGGCGGCCTGGCGGCGCTGCGCGATGGGCTCGGCCTCCTGCCCGGGAGCTTCTGCCCACCCTACGACGGCGAGGAGCACCGGCAGAGCACCTACCGGGAGTTCATCCGCAACGGACTGCCGGGGGGCTATGCGGCCGACGACGCAGCGGCGCTTCGCTTCTCGGAGCGTGATCTGGTCGAGGCAGTTGCCTCGCGCGAGGGCGCCCGGGCGTTCCGGGTCGAGCTGGACGGTGACAGGGTGGTGGAGCGGCCCCTCGAGTGCCGAGGCCTGTGGCCGTGAGCCGAGCCGCCCCCAAGTAGGATCCTCAGCATGAGTGTGACCACCACAGAGGCCTCCGTCGTCGAGGCCGTTCCCAAAAAGCTTCTGATCGGCGGCGAGTGGCGCGACGGCGCGACCGCCTCGACCCTGAGCGTGGAGGACCCGTCCACCGGCGAGACGCTGTGCGACGTGGCCGATGCCACCCCTGACGACGCCAAAGCCGCCCTCGACGCCGCCTGCGCGACGCAGGCGGAGTGGGCCAAGCACCCGCCCCGCGAACGCGGGGAGATCCTGCGCCGCGCCTTCGAGGCGCTGACCGCGCGGGCCGACGAGCTGGCCGTGCTGATGACGTTGGAGATGGGCAAGCCGGTCGCCGAATCGCGGGCCGAGATCACCTACGCCGCGGAGTTCCTGCGCTGGTTCTCGGAGGAGGCCGTGCGCATCGACGGCCGGTTCGGGGTGGCTCCGAACGGCCAGGGACGGCTGCTCACGATGCGCCAGCCGGTCGGTCCGTGCCTGATGATCACGCCGTGGAACTTCCCCATGGCGATGGGCACGCGCAAGATCGGCCCGGCCGTGGCGGCGGGCTGCACGATGGTGGTCAAGCCCGCCCAGCAGACGCCGCTGTCGATGCTGGCGCTGGCCGAGATTCTGCAGGAGTGCGGGCTCCCCGACGGCGTCCTGAACGTCGTCACCGCCAGGTCCTCCAGCGCCACCATGGCGCCGCTGATCGCGGACTCCAGGCTGCGCAAGCTGTCGTTCACGGGTTCCACCGAGGTCGGCCGCACGCTGGTCGAGCAGTCCGCGCACAACCTGCTGCGGGTGTCCATGGAGCTGGGCGGCAACGCGCCGTTCCTGGTCTTCGACGACGCCGATGTGGACGCCGCCGTGGAGGGCGCCATGATCGCCAAGATGCGAAACGGCGGCGAGGCCTGCACGGCTGCCAACCGGTTCGCGGTGGCCGCGGGCGTGCGGGACGAATTCACCGAGAAGCTGGCCGATCGCATGCGCGCTCTGAAGGTCGGGCGCGGCACGCAGGACGGTGTGCAGGTGGGTCCGCTGATCGACGGCGTGCAGCGCGACAAGGTGGCCGAGCTGGTGGACGATGCCCGGCAGCGCGGCGCCAATGCGGTCGCCGGCGGCACCCTTGTCGACGGCCCCGGATACTTCTACGCGCCTACCGTGCTGCGTGACGTGCCGGCGGATGCGCGGCTGCTCAGGGAGGAGATCTTCGGGCCGGTCGCCCCGGTGACCACGTTCGGCTCGGAGCAGGACGCGATCGACTGGGCGAACGACACCGAGTACGGCCTCGTGGCCTACGTCTACACCCGCGATGTCAAGCGCGCGCTGCGTGTGGTGGAGGGCCTGGAGACCGGCATGGTCGGCCTCAATCAGGGCCTGGTGTCGAACCCTGCAGCGCCGTTCGGCGGCGTCAAGCAATCCGGGTTCGGGCGTGAGGGCGGCCCCGAGGGGATCGACGAGTACCTCTACATCAAGTACACGGCCATCAACCTGTAGCCATGGCGCCCATGTGGAAAGACCCAACCCCGGTACCCGGTACGGGGTTGGGGTGGCGCGGATGAGGGCTGTCGTGTTCACCGGCCCGGGTGGGCCGGAGGTGGTCGAGCTGCAGGAGCGGCCTGATCCCGTGCCCGGCCCTGGCGAGGTCGTCGTCGCAGCCACTCACGCCGGCCTGAATCCGGCCGACCTGATCCAGCGCGCCGGGCACTATCCGGCGCCGCCGGGATCGCCGGCCGACATCCCCGGCCTGGAGGCGGCCGGCACGGTCGCGGTGGTCGGCGAGCGGGTGACGAGCTGGAAGGCCGGCGACCGCGTGTTCGGCCTGGTCGGCGGGGGTGGACTGGCCGACCGGGTGCTCGTGCACGAGCGGCACCTGGCGCCGGTGCCGGACAACGTCGACGACCCGGGGGCCGCGGCGGTGCCCGAGGCATTCATCACCGCCCACGACGCGGTGTTCACCCGCGGGCGGCTGACCCTTGGCGAGCGGCTGCTCGTGAACGGCGCCAACGGCGGCGTCGGCTCGGCGGCTGTGCAGCTCGGGATTGCCGCCGGGGTGCGGGTGTTCGCCGGCGTCCGCTCGCCCGAGGCGGCAGCGGCTGTGGCCGATCTGGGAGCAGAGCCCGTCGAGCCCGGCCGGCCGCCCGAGCCCGCCGACGTGGTGCTCGAGCTGGTCGGAGCGCCGCTGATCGACGCCGACCTGGACGCGCTTGCGCCGCTCGGCCGGATCGTGGTCGTGGGCACCGGGGCGGGCGCCGACGCCCAGGTCAGCCTGCGCAAGATGATGGGCCGGCGGGCCGAGCTGCACGCCACGATGCTGCGCGCCCGTCCGCTGGAGGCGAAGGCGGCGGCCGTGCAGGCGTTCACGCGGTCGGTGGTGCCGCTCCTCGCGCGGGGGACGGTGCGCCCGCAGGTGGACAGCGTGTTCGACGCCGGCGACGCCAACGCCGCCTTCGAGCGGCTGGCCGGGCGCGGCAAGCTGGGCAAGGTGCTGCTGCGGTTCGGGTGACCGTCGAGGCCGTCGCGCCGCTGGCGCCGTGGGCCGACCGCGCGTGGGCGGACGTGCGGGGTGGGCGGCACACCGCCAGGCTGGATCTGGACGCGGCCACGGGGATGTTCGAGCTGCGGCTGCCGGAGGGACGCTCCGGCGCCGCGGCGGCGGATCTGCTCGCGCGCCTTGACGGCCTCGATCATGTGGAGTCGGTCGTGCCACGGCACATGACCGCGGTCGCCGGCGCGCTGACCGCGAACGGCTTCCGGCTCGACCATGAGGTGTGGCAGATGGCACGGCGGATCGCCTCGACAGATCCGGCGCCGCGCTGGCCGGAGGGTATCTCCGTCCGCACCTATGACGATGCGCGCGACGCACGGCCGGTGCATGCGCTGCTCACGGTGGCGTTCGCCTCGGGCCACGAGCTGGTGGCGCCGTTCGAGCGCTGGCACGAGCGGATGACGTCGGACGCCGAGTTCGACCCCGCCTGGTGGTGGGTGGCCGAGCGGGCGGGCGAGCCGGCGGGCGTGGCGCTGTGCTGGATGAGCGGATGGCTGAAGGACCTGGCCGTGCGCCCGGACGCCCGCGGGCAGGGACTCGGGGAGGCTCTGTGCCGGCACGCGTTCCGCGAGATGGCCGGGCGCGGCGTGCGCCAGGCGGGGCTCAAGGTGGACGCTGACAACCCGACCGGGGCGCCGCGGCTCTACGAGCGGGTGGGCATGCGGCGCGACAGGGTGTTCGACCTGTTCGTCAGAGGTCGTTGATGCTGCGCCGGCGTGATGGCTGGACGAGCGAGAGACCTACGCCCTGACGCCACGGATCACGATCCCCCCGCCCAGGCTGAGCCGCTGCCAGCGCACCTCGCGCATTCCGGCGGCCGCCCACATGTCCAGCACTGACTGCAGCGGATGCTCCTCCCAGAACCGCTCGATCGAGGGCCCCAGGAATCGTCCCGTCTCGTACCAGCCACCCCCGGCCGCGAGCCCTGCGAGGGGCAACCCGGCTCGTGTCCACGCGCGCCAGGCGGCCAGTGCCGGGCCCTCGGGCACGGCGAACTCGAGCGAGGCCATGATCCCGCCGGGCCGCAGCACGCGCGCCAGCTCGGCCAGGGTGGCGGCGGGGTCGTCCACGTACCGCAGGAGGTAGGTGTGGGTGACGGCGTCGAAGCCGGAGTCGTCGAAGGGGAGCTGCTCGGCCCGCCCCTCGACCAGCTCGATCCGGCCGTCGAGTCCGGCACCGCCGACCTGCGCGCGGCCGCGCTCGAGCATCTCCGGGCTCTGGTCGACGCCGGTCACGCGACAGCCGTAGCGGCGTGTGATCGCGATCGCCACGGCTGCGGTGCCGGTGGCCACGTCGAGCACCGACGCGCGGGTGTCGGGAAGCGCGGGGGACAGGCGCTCGACCATCACGTCGTGCCAGCGGGCGTCCTGGCCGAACGACAGCAGTTGCGCCCAGCGATCGTAATCGGCAGCGATGCCGGCGAACAGCCGGCGGGCGTGATCGGTGCGAGCCGTCATGGCGAAAACCGTACTTGACGTTCCTGTGGATCCAAGGTACCTTGTACCGCATGGTAGGTGAGCGTGAAGGCTCGACTGCTCAGCTTCGCAAAGGCGTGCTGGAGTTCTGCGTGCTGGCCCTGCTCCGCGACGGCGAGCGGTACGGCTTCGACCTCGTGCACCGGCTGTCCGAGATCGAGGGCCTGGTGACGACCGAAGGCACGCTGTATCCGCTGCTGGGGCGGCTGCGCCGCGAGGGCGTGGTGCAGACCACGTGGCGCGAGTCGCCGGCGGGGCCGCCCCGCCGCTATTAACGGCTGACGGCGGCGGGCAAAGCAGTGCTGGCCGCGTTCACCGACGAATGGGCCCGTTTCCGCGACGGCGTCGACCTCGTCCTCGGAACAGGAGTTTCATCATGACGGCATCAACCGTGCACCCGCTAACCGAGGAATGGCTCGACCGCCTGCGTGCGGCGGCCCGTGTCCTGCCCGCCTCCGAGCGCGCCGAGCTGGTGTCCGACATCGAGTCCCACCTGGCCGAGTCGATTCCCCCGGGGGCGTCGGAAGCCGAGGTGCGCGACGCGCTCGACCGGCTGGGCGACCCGGAGGAGATTGTCGCCGAGGCCGCCGGCCCACCCGCGCCTGCCGCCGGCCGCGGCGGTCTCGAGTGGTCGGCGATCATCCTGCTGCTGGTCGGCGGCTTTCTGTTCCTGGTCGGCTGGATCGTCGGCGTGGCGCTCCTGTGGTCGTCGAAGGCCTGGACCGTGAAGGACAAGCTGATCGGCACCTTCCTCCTGCCGGGAGGCCTGGCGCTGAGCTACGGGTTGGTGGCGTTCAGCGCCCTTGGAGCGACTCAGGTGTGCACGCAGGTGACGCCGCCCACACCGGCTGGGAGTACCCAGGGCGCCCTCACAACCGCGCAGGGCCAGGTGTGTCACGGCGGTGTCAGCGGGTCGGTCCAGCTGCTCCTCCTGGCCGGGCTGGTGGCATCGATCGTGCTGCCGATCATGACCGCGGTCTACCTCGCCCGGCGCGCCGACCGGCCCAGGCCCGCCTGACTTTCGGCTCTACACATAGGTAGCAATTCTGCTACCTTGTGAGTATGGCCCAGATACCTCAGAAAGAGCTTCGCAATAACGTGGGCGCGGTACTTCGCCGCGCCGAGGGCGGCGAGCGACTGGTGATCACCGTCGCTGGGCGCCCCGTCGCGGAGCTGGGCCCGATCACGGCCGCCAGGCGGTGGGTGCCGGGCGATCAGCTCGATGAGCTTCGCCGCGCCGCACCCGCCGACCCGCAGCGTCTGCGGGCCGACATCGAGCGGATGCCCGGCGGCCTTGCCGATCCGTTCATGCGTTGAGCACGTGCAGGTCGTCGCCGACACCTCGTTGTTGATCGCAGGCACGGCGCCGACCAACATCGAGGTGGGGATCAGCGTTGCGTCCCTGGCCGAGCTGCACTTCGGCCTGCTGGTCGCACTCGAGGAGGAGAGAGCCGAACGCGCGCGGCTACTGGGCGTGGTTGAGTCGACGTTCGATCCGTTGCCCGTCGATGCTGCGGTCGCTCGAGAGTGGGGCCGACTGGCCGCGGCTGTGACCGGCCGCGGCGGGAGCCCGCGGCGCAGGGCGATGGACCTGGTGATCGCAGCGACCGCGAATGTGCGCGGAGTCGAACTGCTCACTCATGACCTCTCCGATCTGTCGCTGATAGACGATCTGGTCCAGGCCCGAGAGCCGTAGCTCGGGTTAGCTCAGCAACCCAAGCTGCCGCAGCACCGACACCGAGTCGGAGTACACGTCCTTGCGCTTCACGAGGCCGTTCTCGAACGGGATGATGTCCATGCCGTCCCAGCGGATCGTGCGGCCGGTGGGCTCGATCACCAGGTCGCCCCGGCGCGCCTGGTTGGCGTGGGTCGCGGTGGCAGTCCACTCCTGCACCACCAGGCCGTCGCGCACATACAGGCGGCGGCCCTCGAAGGCGATGTCGGGCCAGGCATCGAAGATCCGCGCGATGTGTGCGCGCACGTCCTCGCCCACCGCGCGCTCGCCGGCGGTGTGGTTCTCGAACACCATGTCCGGCGCGTGCATGGCCATGATCACGTCCAGGTCGTGGTCGTTCCACGCCCGGTTGTAGCGGTCGATCGTCGCCTCCAGGGCGGATGAGGAGTCGGCGGTGTCGGCCATCTCAATACGATACGCCGGATGCCCGCCTCCCCGCTCGCGCTGGCCGTGCTCGGCCACGGCGCCGTCGACCCCGACCGGCCCTGGATGCTGGCTGACGACGAGGCGGTGCTGCGCGGACGCGCGGCCTTCGAGACGATGCGGGTGTACCGGGGAGAGCCGTTCCGGCTGCAGGCGCACCTGCGGCGCATGCGCGGATCGGCCCAGGAGCTGCGGCTGCCGGCGCCCGATGAGGACGCCCTGGTCGCGCTCAGCCGGGAGGCCATCGCAGCCGCCGGAGTAGAGGACGCCGCGCTGCGGCTCGTGTGGACCCCGGGTCGATCCGGCGGCGATCCCAACGGCTTCGCACTGGTCACCCCGATCCCGGCCGGGCTGGAGGACGAGCGGGCGGCCGGGACACGGCTGGTGTCCCTCCAGCTCGCGATCGGGGCGTCCAGCCGCCAGCGCTCGCCGTGGCTGCTGGCCGGGGTGAAGTCGACCAGCTACGCCGTCAACATCGCCGCCCAGGAGGAGGCACGCCGGCGCGGGGCCGACGACGCGGTGTTCCTGTCGGCCGAGGGGATGGTGCTGGAGGGGCCGATCTCGAATGTGTGGTTCCGGGAGGGCGAGCGGCTGTTCACGCCGTCGCTCGAGCTCGGCATCCTGGCCGGGGTGACCCGCGACGTGGTGCTGGAGGCGGCCGCAGCCGAGGGGATCGAGGCCGGGCAGGGCGCCTACCCGCTGGAGCGGATGGCCGCCGCCGACGAGGTGTTCACGTCGTCCAGCGTGCGCGAGCTGATGCCGGTTGTCGGGCTGGACGGCGCGCCGGTCGGCGACGGCCGTCCGGGGCCGATGGCCGCGCGCATGCAGGCGGCCCTGCGGGCAGCCGCG
>JBQCGJ010000350.1:0-11168 GCA_051955775.1 Gaiellales bacterium
TACGAGATCTCCTTCAGCTTGAGCGCGCCCTCCAGCGCGATCGGAAGTCCGATATTGCGGCCAAGATAGAGGAAGAACTCGTTCTGCCAGAAACGCTCCGCGACCGGCTCCACGGCCGCCCCGCGATCCAGCGTCTGCTGCGCCAGGTCGGGCAGCGACTTGATCTGCTCCAGCAGCACCTGCGCCCGCCCCGGCTCGATCGACTGGCGGATCAGCGCCAGCTTGAGCGCCAGCATCGACATCAACGTGACCTGGGCGGTGAACGTCTTGGTGGCCGCCACGCCGATCTCCAGCCCGGCCCTCGTGAACAGCACCGAGTCGCATTCGCGCGTCATCTGCGATCCCATAACGTTGGTCACCGCCAGCACGTGCGCGCCGCGTGAACGCGCCTCCTTCATCGCAGCCAGCGTGTCGATCGTCTCGCCCGACTGGGCGACGGCGATGACCAGTGTGCGCTCGTCGATCACCGCGCGCCGGTAGCGCCACTCACTGGCGATGTCCGACTCGGAGGGAATCCGCGCCCACTCCTCGAGCAGGTACCGGCCGATCAGCCCGGCGTGGTAGCTGGTGCCGCAGGCCAGGATCACGATGCGGTCGAGATCGCGGATCTTCTGCTCGGACAGGTTCAGCCCGTCGAGCTGCAGCTCACCCCGGTACAGCCGCTCGCCGATCGTCTCCGCGATCGCGTCGGGCTGCTCCAGGATCTCCTTCAGCATGAACGTCTCGTAGCCCTGCTTCTCGGCCGCGTCGTCGTCCCAGTCGACCTCCTCGACCGCCCGCTCCAGCACCGAACCGTCCCCGTTCAGGAACGTCGCGCCGCCGGGCCGGGCCACGACGATCTCGTCGTCCAGCACGTACTGCACGCGCCGCGTCTCCTTGAGAAACGCGGGGATGGCGGAGGCCACGAACATCTCGTCGTCCCCCACACCGACCACCAGCGGGCACTGCCGCCGCGCGCCCACGATCACGTGCGGGTGATCCCGGTGCGCGACACCGATCGCGAAGTGCCCGTGCAGCCGCGCGTACGCCGCGCGTACGGCCTCCACCAGATCGCCGGCGTACATCTCCTCGACCAGATGCGCGATCACCTCGGTGTCGGTATCGGTGTGGAACTGGTGACCGGCCGCCGCCAGCTCCCGCCGCAGCTCCTGGTAGTTCTCGATGATGCCGTTGTGCACGACGGTGACCCCGGAGCCCTCACAGGCCTCGATGGGGTGCGCGTTCGACTCGGTCACCCCGCCGTGCGTCGCCCACCGCGTGTGCGCGAGCCCGGTGGTGGCGGGGTGTGCGCCGGCGCCGACCGCGTCGCGCAGCACGCCCACCTTTCCCACCCGGCGGGTGATGTCGACCTCGCCGTTCAGCAGGCAGATGCCGGCGGAGTCATAGCCACGGTACTCCAGCCGCTCCAGGCCGCTGAGCAGGATCTCCTTGCAGGGCCGGCCGCCCACGTATCCGACGATGCCGCACACCTCTCCGTTATACCCCTATCTCGCGCCGGACGATGCCGGCAAGCCGGTCGCACACCTCCTGGCAGCGCGCCTCGTCGGCCGCCTCCACCATCACCCGCACCACCGGCTCGGTGCCCGACGCCCGCAGCACGACGCGACCGTCCTCGCCCAGCTCCGATTCGGCCTGGTCGACCGCCTCCCACACGCGTTCGGCCCCGTCCAGCGCCTTGCGATCAGCCGGTACGGCCACCAGGCGCTGGGGGAACGGCACCACCAGATCGGCCAGGTCGGCCATCGACATACCCAGCGTGTCGAGCGACCCCAGCAGCATGAGCCCCGTGGCGATGCCGTCTCCCGTGGTGTGGTGGCGCAGGTCGACGACGTGCCCGGACTGCTCGCCGCCCAGCTCGGCCCCGCTCTCGAGCATCCGTTCCAGCACGTAGCGGTCGCCCACGTCGGTCACCTCGACCTCGATCCCGCGCTCGCGCATCAGCCGGTGGAAGCCCAGGTTGGTCATCGAGGTGACCACGACCCGGTCGACCGGCCGGGCCAGGGCGATGGCGGCGATGATGGCGTCGCCGTTCACGGGCCGGCCTCCGCCGTCGACGGCCAGGCAGCGGTCGGCGTCGCCGTCGAAGGCGATGCCGCAGGCCGCGCCCGATTCCCTGGTCGCCTCCGCCACCGCGTCCAGGTGCGTCGAGCCCACGCCGGCGTTGATGTTGCGCCCGTCGGGTTCGACGCCGATCGCACGCGGCACGCTGCCCACCCTTGCGAACATGCGCGGCGCGACGTCGAAGGCGGCTCCGTTCGCACAGTCCAGCGCCACCGGCCAGTCCGGCGCCTGTGCGCCGTAGCTCGACTCCAGCCAGCCGAGGTAGGCAGCTCCAGCGTCGGGCAGAGACCGGTCAGCGCCGCCCGCAGCCGCCTCGGCTGCGCCGACCAGCGACTCCACGGCAGCCTCGGCCGCGTCGTCCAGCTTGTGCCCGTGACTGCCCAGAAACTTGATGCCGTTGTCCTGATACGGGTTGTGCGAAGCGGAGATCACACAGCCCAGCTCGGCGCCCTCCAGATGGGTGAGGACCGCGACACCGGGCGTCGGAAGCACGCCTGTGCGGAGGGCCGTCCCGCCGCAGGCCACGATGCCCTCGACCAGCGCGTCCTCCAGCTCGGGGCCGGACTCGCGCGTGTCGCGACCGATCACCACCCGGGCACCCGCGCCCGCCCAGGCCGCCGCGGCCGCCCCCAGGTCACGCGCCAGATCCGCCGTCAGGTCGCGCCCGGCCACGCCGCGCACCCCATCGGTGCCGAACAGCCTGCGCACGGCCGGTGGCTAGCGCTTCGAGAACTGCGGGCGCTTGCGGGCCTTCTTCAGCCCGGCCTTCTTGCGCTCGACCTCGCGCGCGTCACGAGTCAGGAAGCCGGCCTTCTTGAGCTCCACGCGGAGCTCGCCGTCGGCCTCCAGAAGGGCCCGCGAGATGCCGTGGCGCAGCGCGCCTGCCTGCCCCGAGATGCCGCCGCCCGAGATACGGGCGCGAACGTCGAAGCTGGCGTCGGTCGAGGTCATACGCAGCGGCGCCAGCGCGATCGCCTGCAGGGTCTGGCGGGGGAAGTACTCCTCCACCGTGCGGCCGTTGACGGTCACGGCGCCGGCGCCCGGCACCAGCGTGACCCGGGCCACGGAGTTCTTGCGCTTGCCGGTGCCGCGGTAGGCGACGGGGGCGTCGGCTTTGGCCACTACGACTTCACCTCCAGCGGGACGGGCTCCTGCGCCGCGTGCGGATGCTCGGGCCCCGCGTAGATCTTGAGCTTGCGAAGCTGGGCGGCGGCCAGCGTGTTCTTGGGCAGCATGCCGCGCACGGCTCGCCGCAGCACCTCCTCAGGCCGGCGCTCCAGCTGCTCCGCCAGACTGCGCTCACGCAGTCCGCCGGGATAGCCGCTGTGCCGGTAGTAGACCTTCTGCTGCAGCTTGTTGCCGGTCACCCGCACCTTCTCGGCGTTCACCACCACCACGAAGTCGCCGGTGTCCACGTGCGGGGTGTACTGCGGCTTGCCCTTGCCGCGCAGGACGTCCGCGATCTGGGTCGCCAGCCGGCCCAGGGTGCGCCCCTCGGCATCGACCACGTACCAGGATCGCTGGACTTCGCGCGGTTTGGCGGAATACGTCTTCATCGGATCGTCCGTGCGAGCCCATCGGAGCGGCGCGCGGGCGCGCGCCTCCGCGGGACGACGGCGGAGCGGAATGCTACCAGGGTTCGGGCCGGACGGCCCCATCCGCAGCCGCGGCGGCAACACCTCTGCGGCCTCGGGTGGTGCGCTACGGTTACCCGTATGCGCGACGTGCTCGATCCGGTGCGTCAGATGGTGGCCTCCGGCCACAAGGTGGCGATCGCCACGGTCGTCGACACCAAGCGGTCGGCGCCGCGTCCGCTCGGCTCGCGGCTCGCCGTCTCGGACGGTGGGGAGATGGTGGGCTCCGTGTCCGGCGGCTGCGTCGAATCGGACGTGGCCATGCACGCCGAGGAGGTCATCGCGAGCGGGCAGCCGGTGCTGCTGCAGTACGGCATCTCCGACGACGACGCGTTCGATGTCGGGCTGCCCTGCGGCGGCGAGATCGAGGTGTTCGTGTACCCGGTCGACGGCCAGGAGCTGGAGCGTGTGGCGTCCGCGCTGGAGTCAGGCGAACGGCTGGCGGTGACCACGACACTGGCCGGGCCAGACGCCGGCCGGCGCACCTACGGCAACGGTGGAGGCCACTCCCGAGCCGAGCGCACGGACGCCGAGACGTTCACCGAGCACTACGCGCCCGCGCCCGTGTTGATGGTGTTCGGCGCCGTCGACACCGCCCAGGAGGTGTGCCGGATCGCGCGACAGCTCGGGTTTCGCACCATCGTGTCCGATGCCCGGTCCAAGTTCGCGACCCGCGAGCGGCTGCCCGACGCCGACGAGGTCGTGGTCGGCTGGCCCGCCATGGCGTATGACCTGCACCCGCCCGACGACGCCACCTACGTGGTCGTGCTGACCCACGACGCGAGGTTCGACGAGCCCGCGCTGGGGCCGGCGCTTCGCTCACCCGCGCCGTACATCGGCGCGCTGGGCAGCAGGCGCGCCCAGGCATCCCGTCGCCGGCGGCTGCTGAACGCGGGATACAGCGAGGCCGAGATCGACCGCATCAGCGGGCCGATGGGACTCGACGTGGGCGCGGTCACCCCGGCCGAGACTGCCGTGTCCGTGATGGCCGAGCTGCTGGCAGTGCGGGCCGGACGATCGGGCGGGCGGCTGGTCGACGCCGCCGGCCGCATCCACGTGGAACCCGTCGCGGGCTGACCCAGCTGCGAGCACGGCCCGGCCGGATTCACGCGGTCGGGGAGTGTGCAACACCCTCGCCGGTGCCGATGGACCAGGTGGCATGCGCCACAGAGTGCTCATCGGGGGGCTGGTCGCCCTTGCCCTGACCGCGGCGTCGTCGGCTCCGGCGTCCGCAGGCGCGCTGCCCTGCACTCAGACGCTCACCAAGCTCCGGTACCGCCCGCGCATCACCTACATCTGCGGCGGCGCGTCCCTGACGACGGTGAGCGCCACCGTCGTCCGCCTCCCGGCCGGAACGGCGGTCAGCTCGACCGCCGCGGTGAGCGGCGACACCGCCACCGTCGACCTGGCGTCTCTGGCGTCCGCGACCAGCTACCGCGTCGACGTCACGATCGGCGACGGCACGGACAGCTACACCCACGAGGCCACATGGAAGACGCTTCCGGCCCCGGCACACCCAAAGATCACCGTCGAGTACCTGACGGCCGTCTCGCCGGCCGCGCAGCTCGACATGCTGCACCGGGTGGACGCAGCCAACCTCGTGGCCGTGCCCAGCAGCTCGCACGTGATCGACGTCGGCTCGAGCCCGCTGACCGCAGCCGGGCTGGAGAACGCGCTGCGCGGGCGGCAGGTCGCGCTGGTCGTGGGCGGCGACGAGAGCTTCGCCCATCCGGCCTGGGTGGGCGCCGCCCTGGCCTGGTTCGCCTCGCACGGGCACGGGGTGGTCACCGCCGGCCAGACGCACTGGCAGGCCACCGCCTCGTGGCCCTCGGACTCGGCGCTGGGCATGGGCACGCCGTGGAACACCAGGTGGGACGTGTTTGCAGACTCCGACCAGATCACGCCCGACCGTATCCACGGCGGCGGGCTGCTGGCGAGCTCGGTCGTGCACCACTTCATCACCAACGGCCTGCTGCGGGCTTTCACCGTGGTCGGCCCCGGGTCGGGCGAGCCGTTCCCCCACTTCCTGGTCGGAAGCCACGTGCTGGCGTCGCTCAAGCACTCCGGCTCGGGGTTCTTCCACACCTACTTTCAGGCGTTGCTGACGGTGCGCCAGGTCGGCTCGAGCCGGCTGGTCGACCTGGGCTACCGGCCGTGGGCGTCGGACATCCCAGGCGGCGGCTTCGATCCCGCCGTCAGCCCCGGAGGCGCGCTGCTCGCGCGGTCGCTCGAGTGGGCGGCGAACCGCATTCCCCCCGTGCACACCCGGTTCACGAGCAAGCCCCCCAATCCGGCCGGGTGGGCGACCTTCGGCGTGAGCTTCGCCGCCACCGACCCCGACCTCGACTCGCCGGGGGCGCTGCGCTTCCGCTACCGGCTGGACGGCGGCCGCTGGCGCTGGGCCTCGGCCTACGGGGCCACGTTCTACAACCTGGCCAAGGGCCGGTACCACACGATCGACGTCTACGCGGTTGACTCGGGCGGCAACCGCGACCCGCACACGGCCCGATATCGGTTCCTGATCTCACCCAACGCTCGAAGCTGAGGAGCATCGAATTGCCACGTCTGCGCATCCGTCCCGTTCGATATAGTCCCGCCTTGCGTATGGGCAGGTTCTGGAGGGGAACACTGGTCCTCGCCGCACTGGCGGCGGTCGCCAGCGTACAACTCGCGGAGGCCGCCCCGCGCCCGCAGTCGGCTCTGCGGATCGCTCCGAGCCCGCGCCCCGCGCATCGCACCGCACTGCCGGGCACCGCACTGCCGCAGGTCAGCGGCGCCGTTCGGATCGGCCCGTCACAGGCCGATCAGGTCAGTGCCGTGGTCTTCCTGCGGCCGCAGAACGCGGCGTTGCTGCACAGGATCGCCAGCCGGACGAGCGCCCGCACGCCGTACTCCAGGGCGCTGCTCGAGAAGCTGTTCCTGCCGCCGGCGGGCCAGATCGCGGCCGTCGAGGGATACCTGCGCTCGCAGGGCCTGACGATCACCGCCCGGCACCTGCTGTCGATCGACACAACCGGCAGCGTGCAGGCGAATCAGCGCGCCTTCGGGGTGTCCCTCGGGGTGTACCGGGGCGCCAACGGACGTCTGTTCCGGGCGCCCTCGGGCGCGATCAAGCTGCCCAGCGCGATCGCGTCGACCGTGCAAACCGTTGGCGGACTGGACACCGCATTGCGGCTGCACCCGCAGACCAGCGGGGCGACGGCGCCGGCCACGGCCCCGACGGCATGCTCCCAGGCACAGCACGTCCAGGATGTCTTCCCGGGCACCCTGCTCCCCGTCGACTTCGCCTCGGCCGGCGGCTACAACTCCAACCCGATCGGCACCACGGGCAACGGCCAGACGATCGGGCTGGTGGAGTTCTCGAACTACAAGCATTCCGATATCACAAACGCTCGCAACTGCTTCACTCTCGGCTCGAGCCCCGCCGTGCAGGATGTGTTCCCCGACAGCCCGACGTCTGATCTGTCCGGCGCCGGCGAGGTCGAGCTGGACATCCAGGTCGCGCAGGAGACCGCGCCCGGCGCGACGATCCAGGTCTACATGACCCAGAACGACGTCTCCAAAACCGTCGACATCATCAACGCGATGGTCGCCAACGGCGTGAACGTGGCCTCCGACTCCTGGGGTCTGTGCGAGCCGGTGCTGCCGCCGTCGCTGGTCACGGCAGAGAACACCTCACTCGAACTCGCGGCCGCGTCCGGCATGTCGTTCTACGTCGCGTCGGGCGACGACGGCTCGTCGGGGTGCAAGCGGGTCACGGGCTCGAATGCGCTGTTCGTGGACGACCCCTCGTCTCAGCCCTTTGCGACGTCAGTCGGCGGCACGAAGCTGGCGGTCTCGCCGCACAAGGAGAACGCGTGGAAGTTCGGCGGCGGCGGGGTGTCCATCTTCTGGCCCAAGCCGCAGTGGCAGGTCGGCAGGACCATCACGGTGCCCAACGGCGGCAAGGTGTGCGGCTATCCCTCCCAGCAATGCCGGCAGTCCCCGGACATCGCCCTCGATGCGAACCCCGAAACCGGGTACATCATCTTCTGCACCGCCGGCCAGATCAAATGCGGCGGAGCCACCGGCTGGTACGCGATCGGCGGCACCTCCGGCGCGGCGCCTCTGATGGCGGGCATGACGGCGCTGGCCAACCAGTACTCCGGGAGCCACGGGGGCCAGGATCTCGGGTTCGCGAGTCCTTTCCTGTATGACCCGGCCAACGCCAGCGCGTTGAGGGACGTCACGAGCGGCAACAACAACATCTTCGGCGGCAAGTCCTACCCGGCAGGGCCGGGGTATGACATGGCCACGGGCCTGGGATCGATCAACGCCGCGAACCTCGCGACTCGGCTTGCGGCCGTGTCGCAGTTCTCGCCGTCGCTCGACACCACGACGATCACCCGATCGACTCCGAGCAACCCGAAGTCGATCAGCTACGGGCAGAGTGTCACCTTCAGCGGCGCCCTCAAGGACTCCACGCTTGCGCCGATTCCCAACACGGCGGTGTGGATCCAGACCAGCCTGGGATGGGTCAGGGCGGTCACCAACTCGAACGGCGTGTGGTCGGTTACCCTGGCCAAGGTGCTCAAGCGCAACTTCAGCTGGAACGCCGTGTTCATGGGCTCCGATACGCGCGCCGCGGCCGCGACGTCCACGGCCCACGTCTATGTCAGGCCGCACCTGTCCTCGATCGTCGACCTGCCGTTCTCCAACGGCCACTACGTGGCGAGGGTCGGCAGGGCCTTCGTGTTCCACGGCGACTCCACGCCCAACATGGTCGGTGCCAGGGTCGTCGTGCAGTTCAGGGTGGGAAGCTCTGCCTGGACGAGTCTCGGCTCCGCCGGAGTGGGGTCGGCGGGGAAGTACAGCGTCCGCCTGACCGACAATCGCCGGGAGACCGTGGCCATCCGCTGGATCTTCAACGGCGGGACGAGCCACCACTGGCTGTCGGCGGTCTCCAAGGCCCGACTGGTCAAGGTCACCTGACCCACTGAGCTGATCGGGGAATTCCCGGATGCCAGATCCGGGCCGGCACGGCTGTCCTGCGCTCCCGCGCGCGGTCCAATACGGCCATGAGTGCGAGCGTCCTCGTCACGTATGCCAGCAAGCGGGGATCGACCCGCGAGGTGGCCGAGAGCGTCGCCTCCACCCTGCTCCGTGCAGGGCTCAATGCCGAGCTGCGGCCTGTCGAGGCGGTCACCAGTCTGGAGGGTGTGGACGCGGTCGTGCTGGGCGGTGCGCTGTACATGGGCCGCCTGCACCGCGAGGCGCGCAGGTTCCTGAAGCGCCATCGGACCGAGCTGGCCGCCCTTCCGCTGGCCGTGTTCGCCATGGGCCCCGGCAAGGACGAGCCGAAGGAGCTCGGTCAGTCCCGCAAGCAGCTCGACCGCGCCCTGGCCGCGGTTCCCGAGCTGAAACCGGTGGAGATCGCCGTGTTCGGAGGCGTCTTCAATCCGGACACGTTTCCCTTCCCGATCAACCACGCCCCCGCCATCGACGCCCGCGACTGGGGCGTCATCGAGTCGTGGTCTGGGCGGGTCGCACACGCATTTGGCACGCAGCCCGCGCCGTCACAGGCCGCCCGGTCGGCGTAGGGCTCACCTCGACCGGGCTGTGCTGCGGGGCGGTCACCGCCTGGCCGCCCCGCGGCTAATCCTCGCCCGTCTACTCCCACTCGATGGTGGCGGGCGGCTTCGACGAGATGTCGAGTGTGACCCGGTTGACGCCCGGGATCTCGTTGATGATGCGGCTGGAGATCCGTTCCAGCAGGTCGTAGGGCAGCCGCGCCCAGTCGGCCGTCATCGCATCCTCCGAGGACACCGCCCGGATCACGATCGGGTAGGCGTACGTGCGCGAGTCGCCCTGCACACCCACGGAGCGGATCGCCGGCAGGATCGCGAACGACTGCCACAGGTCGTCGTACAGCCCGGCCCGGCGCACCTCCTCGAGCAGCACCGCGTCGGCGTCGCGCAGGATCTCGAGCCGCTCACGGGTGACCTCCCCGATGATGCGGATGGCGAGCCCCGGCCCCGGGAACGGCTGGCGGCGCACCATCCGCTCCGGCAGGCCGAGCTCCTCGCCGACGCGCCGCACCTCGTCCTTGAAGATCAGGCGCAGCGGCTCCACCAGGTCGAAGTCCATGTCCTCGGGCAGCCCGCCCACGTTGTGATGGCTCTTGATCAGCGCTGCGGTATGGCTTCCGGACTCGATCACGTCCGAGTACAGCGTTCCCTGCACCAGGTACCGCACGTCCCCCAGCCGGCGGGCCTCGTCCTCGAACAGCCGGATGAACTCCTCGCCGATGATCGCGCGCTTCGTCTCGGGGTCGGTGACGCCCTCCAGCCGCGACAGGAAGCGGTCACTGGCATCCACCGGCACCAGCGGCACGTGGAAATGGTCGCCGAACGCCTCCACCACCTGCTCTGCCTCGCCCTTGCGCAGAAGGCCGTGGTCGACGAACACGCAGGTCAGCTGGTCGCCCACCGCCCGGTGCACGAGCAGCGCCGCCACCGCGGAGTCGACGCCGCCAGAGAGGGCGCAGATCACCTGCTCGTCGCCGACCTGCGCGCGGATCCGCTCCACCTGCTCCTCGATGAACTGCAGCGCCGTCCACGTGGGCGGGGCCTGGCAGGCATCGAGCACGAAGCTGCCGAGCATGTCGGTGCCACGCGGCGTGTGCGCCACCTCTGGGTGGAACTGCACACCGTACAGGCGCCGGCGGGCATCCTCCATGGCCGCAACCGGAGTGGTGTCGCTGGCAGCGGTGACCATGAACCCGGGCGGCGGCCGCACGACGGAGTCGCGATGGCTCATCCAGGCTGTCTGCTCGGCCGGCAGGTCGCCGAACAGGAGGCCCTGATCGCTCAGCCGGACAGGCGTCTTGCCGAACTCGCCGATCCCCGTGTTGGCCACCTCTCCGCCCAGCGCGGCCGCCATCGCCTGCATGCCGTAGCAGATGCCGAGCACCGGTACGTCGAGCTCGAACAGGCCGGGATCGACGGCCGGAGCGCCGGGCTCGTAGATCGACGCCGGGCCGCCCGAGAGGATGATGCCGATGGGGTCGCGGGCGGCCAGCTCAGCCGCAGTCGCCTGGTGGGAGACGATCTCGGAGAACACGCGGCATTCGCGCACTCGGCGCGCGATCAGCTGCGCGTACTGCGCGCCGAAGTCCACCACCAGCACCGGCCGGTGGGCCTCGCCGGGCGCCAGGAGGCCGGCCGCTGTCTGGGGACTGCGGGCCTCCTGCGCGCTCACCGGCTCATCCCGACAGCCTGCTCGCGTTGCAGCTTCTTGCCCTCGGTCTGGAGCGCCGGGGCAAACATGATCTCGGCCTTCTGGAAGGCCTGGATGCTGTCGTAGCCAGTGGTCGCCATCGACGTCCGCAGCGCCCCCATCAGGTTCAAGGTGCCGTCGTTCTCGGTGGCCGGGCCGACCACGATCTGCTCCAGCGTGGCCACCTGCTCGGTCTTCACGCGGGCGCCGCGGGGC
>JBQCGJ010000351.1:0-4722 GCA_051955775.1 Gaiellales bacterium
AGCTCCAGGGCGGCGATGCGCCCCGGCGCGCCCATCAGCCCGCCTCCGGGGTGGGCGGCCGATCCGCACATCCACAGGCCGGAGATCGGCGTCCGGTAGCGGGCCCACCCGGGCACCGGGCGGTTGAAGAAGAGCTGCTCCAGCGACAGCTCACCCTGGAAGATGTTGCCCTCGGAGAGCCCGATCCGCTGCTCGATGTCGAGCGGCGTGAGCACCTGCTTGTCGATGATCAGCTCTCGGATGTTCGGCGCGCGCTCGGCGATGGTGCCGACCACCGCCTCTCCGAACGCGTCGCGGGCGGCGTCGTCCCACTCGGCGCCATCCGCCAGGTGGTACGGCGCGTACTGCACGAAGCAGCTCATCACGTGCTTGCCGGGCGGCGCCATGTCGGGATCGACCAGGGTGGGGATGATCATGTCCAGATACGGCCGCTGCGAGAACCGCCCGTACTTGGCGTCGTCGTACGCACGCTCCATGTAGTCGAGAGATGGAGAGAAGCTGATCGCGCCGCGCAGGTGCTCTCCGCGTCCGGGCAGACAGGTGAAGTCGGGCAGCCCGTCCAGGGCCAGGTTGACCTTGCCCGACGAGCCCCGGAACCGGTACCGGCCCACCGCCTGCTCGAACTCCGGATCCAGCGTGCCCGGCTCGAGCAGCCCGCTGAAGGTGACCCGCGGGTCGGCGCTGGACAGCACGTGCGGCGCGCTCAACTGCTCGCCGTCTTCCAGGGTGACGCCGGTGGCCCGACGGCCGCGCACCTCGATCCGTGCGACCGGCGACTCGGTGCGGATCTCCGCGCCCTGTTCGCGGGCCGCCGAGGCGATGGCCAGGCTGACGCCGCCCGTGCCTCCCTTGGGAATGCCCCACGCACGGAAGGCGCCGTCGATCTCGCCCATGTAGTGGTGTAGCAGCACGTACGCGGTGCCCGGCGAGCGCACGCCCTGGAACGTGCCGATGATGCCCGAGGCCGACATGGTCGCCTTCAGCGGGTCGGTCTCGAACCACTGGTCGAGGAAGTCGGCGGCGCTCATCGTCATGAGCTGGATGAACGTGTCCTTGAGCCGCCGCGGAAGCTCGCCGAAGCGGCGCCCGAGGCCGGCCAGGGGCAGCCACTCCAGGGGGTTGAGGCGTCCCTGGTCGGGCGGCACGGCCGACAGAATCGGCTTGATGAAGCGGGCCATGTGGGCCATCAAGAGGCTGTACTCCTCGTACGCCTCGGCGTCGTTCAGCGACCACCGGCGCAGCTCCCGCACGGTGCGGCCGTGGTCGTTTACGCGCCACAGGTAGTCCCTGTCCAGGGGCGTCAGCGTGCCGTCGAGGGGCAGGATGGCGAGTCCGTGGCGGGGCAGGTCGAGGTCGCGCACGATCTCGGGCCGCAGCAGGGACACCACGTACGAGGCGACGCTGAACCTGAAGCCCGGCACGATCTCCTCTGTGACGGCTGCTCCGCCCAGCACGTGACGGCGCTCCAGCACCACCACCCGCATGCCCGCGCGGGCCAGATACGCGGCCGAGACGAGGCCGTTGTGGCCGCCGCCGATCACGATCGCGTCGTAGGTGTTCGTCCCGGTCTTCGCCATGGTCGCGCCATGCTAGCGTCCGCGTTCACCATGAGCGCTGGGACGCCATTCCACGATCGCACGGCCCCGGTCAACGCCAAGCTGGCGTGGGGGGACTGGGCCGGCCGGTTCGCGGCGGCGGCCTATGCCGACCACCACGACATCGAGTACAACGCGCTGCGGAACGCGGCCGGGCTGATCGACGTGTCGCCGCTGTACAAGTACGAGCTGAGCGGACCTGACGCCACCAGGCTGGTCGATCGCGTGGTCACCCGTGACGCGTCGAGGCTGGCGGTGGGGCAGGTCATGTACACGCCGTGGTGCGACGAGCGGGGAAAGGTGATCGACGACGGCACGGTTGCCCGGCTGGACGACGACCGCTACCGGTGGACAGCCGCCGACCCGACGTACCGGTGGCTGCACCTGAACGCGGGCGAGCTGGACGTGCAGGTGGACGACGTCACCGACGACACCGGAGCCCTGGCCCTGCAGGGGCCGCAGGCGCGGCTGGTGCTGGAGGCCGCGACCGGCGAGGCCTTCTCCGAGCTGGCGTACTTCAGGCGGCGGGCGAGCGCGATCGACGGCGTGCCGATCGACGTCAGCCGCACGGGCTACACCGGCGACCTGGGGTACGAGCTGTGGATCCCGGCTGCCGAGGCCGGCCGGGTGTGGGATGCGCTGTTGTCGGCCGGTGACGCGCACGCCCTGCGGCCGGTGGTCATCCGGGCGATGGACGTGACCCGGGTGGAGGCGGGGCTGGTGCTGATCGAGGTCGACTACACCAGCGCCCGGCACGCGATGACCGCCGACCACGAGTACTCCCCGTTCGAGATCGGGCTGGGCCGGCTGGTCAACTTCAAGAAGCCGGACTTCGTCGGGCGGCGTGCGCTGGAGCTGGAGCAGGAGCGCGGCGGCCCCCGGCGCAGGCTGGTGGGCCTGAACCTGGACTGGGAGGGCATCGAATCCCAGTTCGCCCAGCACGACCTGCCGCCCGCGGTCGAGGCCACGGTCAGCCGCGATCCGGTGCCGCTGGTCTCCCGACGGGGTCAGGTGGGGCGCGCTACCAGCACCTGCTGGTCGCCGATGCTGAAGCGGATGATCGCGCTGGCCTCGGTCAATCGCCGCTACGAGACGCCCGGTACCCGTCTGCGCATGGAGTGGTCGGTGGAGGGCGAGCGGGGCTGGGTCGGCGCGACGGTCGCGCCACTGCCCTTCCTCGACCTCGAGCGCAAGCGAACCTAGCCGGTCGTCGACTCGCGTTCCTCTCGCGGGCCCGTGGGTTTGCCGGCGGCCTGCGGCGGTATTCACGCCTGGATGGCAACGCCGCAGCGAGGACGGAGATGGCCGGCGAGCTCGTGATCCTGGACGGTTCGTCCTTCTTCGTCACCGAGCCGAACGGCGACGTGGAAGCGTCCGGCACCGACGGGTTCTTCCACGAGGACGTGCGGCACCTGTCCCGGTGGCAGCTGCGGATCGACGGTCAGCGCCTGGTGGCGATCGCGGGCCGAGCGGTCGACTACTACTCGGCCCGCGTCGACGCCCTGCTGCCCGACGAGGTGCGCTCGGCGCCGCCGCTGGCGATCCGGCGCGACCGGTTCCTGTCCGACTCGCTGCACGAGGACATCGTGCTGGCGAATGTGGGAGACCGCCGCGCGTCTTGGCAGGTCGAGCTGCGGTTCGGGGCGGACTTCGCCGACCTGCAGGCGCTGCAGCGTGACAACCCGGCTCCGCCGCGGGTTCGGGGCAGGCGGTCCGGGGCAGAGGTCAGGTTGCGTCACGATGGGCCGGGGCCGCCGCGGGAGACCCGGCTGAGGTTCAGCAGGCCCGGCACCCTGACTCCCGGCCGCGTGCGGTTCGAGGTCACCCTGGAACCGGGTGCGTCGTGGTCGGTGTGCGCCGACCTGACCATCGTCGTCGGCGAATCGTCGCGCCGGCCGCTGCTTCGCTGTGGGAGCTTTGGCCGGCCGTTGCACGACATGCCCATGGGGGTCTCGGAATGGATGAGCCGGGCGGCGCACGTGGACACGGATTGCGATCCGTTGCGTCACGCGCTGCGGCAGGGGCTGCTCGACCTCGCGTCGCTTCGGTTGCGCCCGCGCGAGGATCTGACGTGGTCCGTTCCGGCCGCTGGCAGACCGTGGTTCATGGCCCTGTTCGGCCGCGACACCATCTGGGCCGCCCTGCAGGCACTGCCCTTTCATTCCGAGCTGGCGCAGGCCACCCTGCGGGCGCTGGCCGCCTATCAGGCCACCGAGGACGACGCCCACCGCGACGCCGAGCCGGGGAAGATCCTGCACGAGCTGCGACGCGGGACGCTCGCCGAGACCGGCCGGCTGCCCCACAACCCGTACTACGGCTCGCACGACTCGACGCCGTTGTTTCTGATCCTGCTGGCCGAATACGAGCGGTGGACGGCGGACACCGGCCTGGTGCGCGAGCTGGAGCCGGCCGCGCGCGCCGCGCTGGACTGGATCGAGCGGTTCGGCGACCTCGACGGAGACGGGTTCCTGGAGTACCGGCGGCGATCGCCGAAGGGCCTCGCCAACCAGTGCTGGAAGGACTCCGACACGTCGATCCGATTCGCAGACGGTCGCACCGCGACGGGCCCGATCGCAACCTGCGAGATCCAGGCCTACGCGTACGCAGCCCGCCTCGGCCTCGCCCGCCTGGCTCGAGATGTGTACGGCGACCGCGCCTTGGCACGCCGTCTGACCGGCGACGCACGGCGGCTCAAGCGGCGGTTCAACGACCGCTTCTGGAGCCCGTCCAGGCGGCACTTCGTGCTCGCCCTGGACGGCGACAAGCACCAGGTCGACGCCATGACCTCAAACACCGGCCACCTGCTCTACATGGGCATCGCCGACGACGACAAGGCGGAGCTGACCGCGACGCGGTTGATCGCCTCGGACATGTTCACCGGCTGGGGTATCCGCACCATGTCCAGCCTGGACGCGGCGTACAACCCGCTCGACTACCACAACGGCAGCGTGTGGCCGTTCGACACTGCGATCGCAGCCGAGGGGCTGCGGCGCTCGGGCCACCTCGAGCAGTCGGCGGCCCTGGCGCTGGGGCTGATCGACGCCGCCCGGGCCTTCGGCTACACGCTGCCCGAGCTGTTCTCGGGCTTCCAGCGGGACGCAGCAGACACACCGGCCCCGTACCCGCT
>JBQCGJ010000352.1:0-4328 GCA_051955775.1 Gaiellales bacterium
CGGCTGGGCCTGGGAGCCGGCGATCACGGCGTGCGGCTACGGCTGAAGACCTCTGGCTCCGGACTCCGGCTGCGGCGAAGCCCGATGGCCAAGCTTGTTCGACGCGCCCGCCGCAGGCGGGCATGGATGCCCGGCGGCGGATCCGACCTGGCGGAGTGATGCGACCGGAGGCGGAGGGCAGGGCCGGAGGGGCTGGAGTGTCGCATGCAGGGGCGGATTCCCCCGTGCTCTTCGTGTGCGGTCTGCACCGCAGCGGCACCTCGCTGGTGCACCGCTGCCTGGCCCGCCACCCCGAGGTATCGGGCTTCCACGACACCGGCGTGCCCGAGGACGAGGGCCAGCACCTGCAGTCGGTGTTCGCGCCTGCCTACAGGCACGGCGGTCCGGGCCGGTTCGGCTTCGACCCGCGCGCACACCTCACGGAGACGTCACCTCTCGTGACCGATGCCAACCGCGCCCGCCTGCTCGAGGAATGGGGCCGGCACTGGCGCCCTGGCGCGTCCCTGTATGTCGAGAAGTCGCCGCCCAACCTGGTGCGCACGCGGTTTCTGCAGGCGATGTTCCCGCGCGCCTCGTTCCTGGTGGTCGTGCGCCATCCCGCCGCCGTGGCCGGCGCCACCCAGAAATGGTCGCGCACGCCGTCGACCTCGCTGATCCACCACTGGGTGGTGTGCCACGAGACGCTGCGCGCGGACGCGCCGCACGTCGAACGCCTGCGGATCATGCGCTACGAGGAGCTGGTGGCCGACCCCGATGCCAGCCTGGCGTCCATCTATAGCTGGCTGGGGCTGCCACCGCAGCCCAGCGGCGAGCAGGTGCGAGGCGACGTCAACGCGCGCTACTTCTCGCGCTGGCGCAGCCGCGCCCGCCTGCTGGGGCGGCTCGACCGGCGGCTGGCCGCCCGCCGGTACGAGGACGACGTGCGGCATTGGGGATACAGCCTGCGCGAGCTCGAGTGGCTGGGACCGGTGGAGCCGCCGGCGTGAGCGGCGACCGCGTACGGGTGGTGTACGTGGCCGGCGCGGGCCGCAGCGGCAGCACTCTGCTGGGCATGCTGCTGGGCGCGTTGCCGGGCACTGCGGCCGTCGGCGAGCTGCGGCACATATGGAAGCGTGGCGTGCAGGAGAACCAGCTGTGCGGGTGCGGCCGGCCGTTTCACGACTGCCCCTTCTGGCACGACGTGGGGGTGCGCGCGTTCGGCGGCTGGCAGGCCGCTCCCACGCAGCGCATGATCGAACTGCATCGGCGAGTCGACCGGTTTCGCCGCCTGCCGGCGCTGGCGGCCGGCGGCCTCGCCCCGCGCACGCACGCGAACGTGAAGGAATATGCCCAGGTCTACGGCAGGCTGTACCGGGCTGTGTCCGAGGCTGCCGGGGGCGCCGCTGTGGTCGACACCGGCAAGAGCGTCGCCTTCGCAGCCATGATCGGCCGCCACTCCGACCTGGATCTGCGTGTGCTGCACCTCGTGCGCGACCCGCGCGCCGTCGCCTACTCGTGGATGCGGCTGCGGGCCATGCCGGAGGTGCACGGGGAGGAGGCATTCATGGCCAGGTTCGGCCCCCTCCAGTCGTCGCTGGTGTGGCTCGGCAACAACGCCGCCGCCGATGCTCTACGGCTGATCCGGCTGCCGGTCACCGACCTGCGCTACGAGCTGCTCGTTGGCGGAAGTCGCGAGCAGGCGCTGGCCCCCATCGCGGACTGTGTCGGCCAGCCCCCGTCGGCGGTCTCCCTGCTGGCCGCTGACGAGATCCGCGTCGGCGTGCAGCACACCGTGGCCGGCAACCCGTCCCGGTTTGCGAACGGCAGCATCCGCCTGCGGGCGGACGAGGAGTGGCGAACGGGGATGCGCACGGGTGATCGCCGGGTCGTCTCTGCCGTGACATTTCCCCTGCTTCTGCGCTATGGATACAGGCCGGTGAATTCACGCCGGCCGGGTTGACACACCCGGCGGTGCGAGGCATTCTCATACCGAGGCTGGACCGGGCCGGGGAGTGGGCAGCGCGCCACGTCTGCGGCGCCTACGGCCGGATGTTGGACACTGACGAGGGAGCGATTCTTGTGGCTACTCGCGTTCTTGTAACCGGTGCGGGCGGTTTCATCGGCCATCACCTGGTGACTGCAATGAAGACACGCGGATACACCGTCCGCGGTGTCGATCTCAAGCACCCTGAGTACTCGTCGAGCGACGCCGACGAGTTCGTCGTCGCGGATCTGCGCGATCCGGCCTCGGCGGCCGAGGTGATGGACGGTATCGAGCAGGTGTACGCGCTGGCCGCCGACATGGGGGGCATGGGCTACATCTCGAGCCACAACGCCGAGATCCTGCACTCCAACTCACTGATCAACCTGAATACGGTGGAGGCGGCCCGCCGCGCAGGTGTGCGCCGATACCTGTACACGTCGTCGGCGTGCATCTACCCGGAGTACCTGCAGACCGACGCGGACGTGAAGCCGTTGCGCGAGGAGGATGCGTATCCCGCGCAGCCGCAGGACGGGTACGGATGGGAGAAATTGGTTGCCGAGCTGCTGTGCAGGTACTACCGTGAGGACCACGGCTTGGACACCCGGATGGTGCGCTTCCACAACATCTTCGGCCCGCTGGGCACCTGGGACGGGGGCCGCGAGAAGGCGCCGGCCGCAATCTGCCGCAAAGTCGCGGTGGCTAAGCTGACCGGGGATCCCCGCGTGGAGATCTGGGGCGACGGCGAGCAGACCCGCTCGTTCTGCTACATCGACGATTGTGTGGAGGGCCTCTACCGCCTGATGCAGTCCGAGTACCACGAGCCTCTGAACCTCGGCCAGGACCGGCTGATCTCGATCAACGAGATGGCCCGCCTGGTGGCCGGCATCGCCGGCACCGAGATCGAGCTCGTGCATGTCGACGGCCCGCAGGGCGTGCGCGGCCGCAACTCCGACAACACCCGGCTGCGCGAAGTGCTGGGCTGGGAGCCGGAGATCACGCTCGACGACGGCCTCGCCCGCACGTACCAGTGGATCGAGAAGCAGGTGTCCGACACGCTCGAGGAGGGGCGCGCGAAGGCGGCGAATGCACTCGTCTCCTCAGGTTGATCGACTGCCCCTGGTCGAGACCGGGACCGTCATGGGCGTCGAGTACTACGTCGGCGACATCGAGTCGGCGACGCAGCTCGTGCTGGCGCGCGCCAAGAGCCGCCGTGGCGGCTATTCATGCCTGGCGGGCGTGCACGGGATCGTGCATGCCCAACACCGCGCGGACCTGATGGACGCGCTGCGCGACTCCTGGCTCAACTTCACCGACGGTGCGCCCGTGGCCTGGCTGATGCGGCGCTGCGGATGGCCGGCCACGCGGCGCGTCGCGGGGCCGGACCTGATGCCCGCCGTGATCGACGCCGGGCAGGCCCACGGGATCCGCCACTTCCTGTTCGGTTCGACGCCGGACACGCTGGACATGCTCGAGGCGAAGCTGCGCGAGCGGTACCCCGACATCCAGATCGCCGGCACGCTGTCCCCGCCCTTCCGCCAGCTCTCGGTGGCCGAGGAGGAGGAGATTGCGGCCGGCATCCGGGCCGTCGAGCCGCACATCGTGTGGGTCGGGCTGGGGCTGCCGAAGCAGGACGAGTGGATGCACCGCAACTCCGAACGGCTGGGCCCCGTGCTGTCGATGGGCGTGGGGGCGGCGTTCGACTTCCTGGCCGGCACCAAGCCCCGCGCCCCGATGTGGATGAGGTCGCACGGCCTGGAGTGGCTGCACCGCGTCCGCAGCGAGCCGCGGCGGCTGGCCTACCGCTACCTGACCACGAACTCGGAGTTCATCTTCCGGGCCGGGGTGGAAGTGGCCCGCCGCTATCCGGCCAGAGTGGTTCGGGCGATCCGTGACACGCGGAGCGCCGAGAGGATGAGCTGATGCACGTGCCGAGGGCCGGCTAGTGGCCGGCCTGGCCGTCCGCACCCCGCGCGCGCAGGCCGGCGGCGGCTTCAGGCTGCCGTCGCGCCGCACCGCGCTGGTGGTCGGCGCCGGGTTGGTGCTGGCGGCGCTGGCCGGCCCGATCGTGGTGCGCTCCGCCGCGATCGCCGGGGCGCTTGCGGCAGGACTGATCGTGCTCTTGATTCTGGCCTTCATCCGTGGACGGCCGATGGGCGAGGTCGTGATCATCCTGATGATCCTGATCAGCGGCCTGGTGGACATCCCGCAGCGGATCTCGGTCGGGCCCACCACGGGCCAGGGCGCCGAGACCATCGGCCTGCTCGCGATCATGCTGCTGGTGATCCTCAGTGGCTACCTGGCGACAGGCGTGCCGCAGATCTCCCGCCTGTGGCCGATCGGCCTGTTCGTGCTGTGGACGTACCTG
>JBQCGJ010000353.1:0-5941 GCA_051955775.1 Gaiellales bacterium
CTCGGTCGCCGGCATGCCGTGGGGCACCCAGAACGTTCGGTGCAGGCCCATCACGTGGTCGATGCGGGCGGCGGCCGCATGCCGGCACACAGCCTGCACGCACGCCGCCGGGTATGCATGCCCGCCCTCGCGCAGCCGGCCCGGATGGAGCGGCGCCAGCCCCCAGTCCTGGCCGCCGCGGAAGAAGTCGTCCGGCGGGGCGCCGATCGAGACGCCCTCGGCGAACAGCTCCGGGAACCGCCACGTGTCGTATCCGCCGGGGTGCACGCCGAGCGGCATGTCCAGGTACGGGCCGGCGCCGCCCCGGCCGACATGGGCGAGCTGCTCCTCGCACAACCACTGGGCATACGCGTGGTACCTGGCGGCGGCCGGGTCGCCGGGGGCATCCATGTCGCGCCAGTCCCGCCACCCGGCCCGCTCCCGCTCGCAGCGGGCGCGGAAGCCGGCATAGGCCGCCAGCTCGGGGTGGTCGCGAAGGTGGCCCTCGAACGCCTCCAGGTGCGGCCCGCCGAGATCCGCCAGCAGGGCTTCCAGCACCTGTCGCTTGGCCGCCATCGCAGCGCGGTGGTCGATCAGCCGGCCGGCGGGTCGCGGGCACGCCGCCGCGGCAAGCTCGCGGGCGCGGGCCGACGTGTCCCACTCGGGCGCGGCGGCCGGGTCGACGTACAGCTCGTTCCAGTGCAGGCGGCTGACCGGCAGGTAGGGGCTGGGCTCGAACGGTTCGTCCAGGAAGGCGGAATTGAGGGGCGTGGAGCCGACCAGGTCGCCGCCCAGGCCGGCCGTCCATTCCGCCAGCCCGCGCATGCGGGTGAAGTCGCCCGGCCCGAGCGGCCCGGGAAGGGCGTACAGCGGCACGAACACGCCCCACGACCGCGGAGGGCCGGCGTGAGCGCGCCGTGGCGCCTGCAGCAGCGTCACCGTCTGCGCCCGTCCGCCCGCCTCCAGGTGCAGCCGGTGGCGGCCGTGGGCGACGGCGGGCAGCTCGACCACGCCATTCTCGGCCGCCCCGCGCAGCTCTCCGCCGTCCTCCAGCGCGAGCGTCCACGCGGCCCCCTCCACACCGTTCAGCGTGACGCGCGCATGCGCCCGCCCCCAGGCCACGACGACCGGCTCGGTCAGGCATGCGGCCCGGGCGGCCTGCGCACCGCGCAGCGCCTCGGCGGCGCCGGAGCCTGACTCGTCCACGTCATGCCCGAGCGCCCGCAGCACCGCGGCCAGGGCGGCCGGCGACGCCCGCCGGCGGCGGCCGGTGGTGTCGGTGTAGGACCGCAGCACGCCCTCCGCCGCGGCCAGCGCCTGCAGCGCGCCGCGACCGTCCCGGCCCGTCATGGGCCGAGAAGGCCGAGTAGCTCCTCGAGCCCGTGGGCGGGGATGACGACCCAGTCCGGCCGGTTGTCCAGCTCGTACCCCAGCTCGTACACCGCCTTCTCGATCAGGTGCAGGTCGAGCAGCCGGGCGAACTCGTCCGCATCCTCGGGCAGGATCGCGGCCGCCGCGACCTCCTCCCGGTATGCCCGCAGAAAGGCCGCCGACACCCACGCCCGCCACAGCTTGGCCCACGCCTCGGCGGCCCCGCCGACGGCGGCATCGCGGCCGCTCTCGCGGAACAGCGCTGCGTAGGCCGCATAGTGGAACGAGCGCAGCATCCCGGCCACGTCGTAGGCGGGGGAGCGCTTCAGCCGGCGCTGGGCCAGCGGCCGTGCCGGCTCGCCCTCGAAGTCGATGATGATCACGTCGCGGCCCGTCCACAGCAGCTGGCCGAGGTGGTAGTCGCCGTGAGCGCGGATCCGGCTGCCCTCGAGCGGACCGTCGAGCAGCCGCCGAACATGCGCCAGCACCGGCTGGTCGCCGGGAGCGATCCATTCCAGCTCGGCCACGCCGGCGCCGGCTCCGCGGGCCGCTGCGAACGCCTGCCGGATCAGGTTTCGCAGGGACTGGTACTGGGCGCGCTGCTGGAGTGACGTGAAGTTCTCCGGGGCGAAATCCGCGCCGTCGTCCGCCGCCGCCAGCGCGGTGTGCATCTGCGCCGTTCGCTCGCCGAGCAGGCGTGCGAACTCGAGGTACGAGCCGATCGCGTCGGCGACCTCGGCGGGGACATCCTGCGCGGCCAGATCGACCAGGCGCAGGTCGGGCACCGCCGGCGGGGAGGGGTGGTCGCGGGCGAGCGCATCCTCGAGGTAGCGGGTGACCTCGTCCATCGTGAACTCCCAGGCATCGCCCTCGTTGGTGACGAACCCCTGCACGAGGCCGATCGTGACCGGCTGCCGGCGGCGGCGGTGATACTCGATCGTGCCGGCCGGCGGCGACACGTGCGTGAACCCGGCCCGGGTCAGCGCGGCGGTCACCTCTGCCTCCGGGTTGGGCCCTCGCTCGACGCGGCGGAAGATCTTCATCACCGCCCGCTGGCCGAACGCAATCGAGCTGTTCGACTGCTCGGCGCCGAGCGGTTGCGGCTCGAGCCCCTCGCCGTCGCCGAGGATGCCGCGCAGGTGGCGAGTGCGGGTGGTCGCCAGCGACCCCACCAGACCGCCGACCCGCCGTCCGCGGCGCAGCATCTGCAGCAGGGCCGTGGCGAGCACCGGATCGTCGGCGCCGTCCAGCAGGGCCATCCGCCCCTCCTGGGTGTCCAGCATGGCGATCGTGGGAGCGCTCGGCGGACGCCCGTTCTCGACCTGCGCACGCGCCACCATCGGCAGCACATAGGTGTCAGGCTCGCCCTCGCGATACTCGACCCGGAACAGGCACAGGTACCCGGCCTCGCGCCTGCCGGGCCCGGGGACGCGGATCGCGTCGTCCAGCACCACCCGCCGGATGCCCCGCGACTTGCCTGCGAACCACCGCCGCGAGGGCAGGAACTGCGCCACCGCGTCGTGCAGCTGGCGCCGCGCCCGCTGCTCGAAGACGGCCGGCCAGCGACCGGCCACGCGGAAGTCGGGGCACGGCCCGGAGGCGGCAGCCGCGTCCGGCGGGGCGGGGTGCAGGACGAACAGATAGAAGTCGTGCGGGCCCAGCGCGAGCTGGTACAGGCGGTCGCTGCGCACCGGGGGGAACTGGCTGTGCCCCAGGAGCTCCTCGGGCACGAGCCCCTCGTAGCGGCGCAGATCGAGCTCCACGTACTGCGCCCGGCGGGACAGGTTGCACACGACAAGGATCCGCTCCTCGCCGTACTCGCGCAGGTATGCGAGCACCTTGCGGTTCTCGGGCAGCAGGAACTCCAGCGTGCCGCGCCCGAATGCCTGGTAGCGCTTGCGCAGCGCGAGCATCCGTTTCATCCACCACAGCAGCGAGTTCGCATTCCCCTGCTGGGACTCGACGTTGACCGCGCCGTACTCCGGGTCCGACACGACCGGCAGGTAGAGCTGCTGCGGGTTGGCCCGCGAGAAACCGCCGTTGCGGTCGAGGCTCCACTGCATCGGCGTTCGCACGCCGTTGCGGTCGCCCAGGTAGATGTTGTCGCCCATCCCCAGCTCGTCGCCGTAGTAGATGACCGGCGTGCCGGGGAGCGACAGCAGGAGCGCGTTGACCAGCTCGATCACGCGGCGGTCGTTGCCGAGCAGCGGCGCCAGCCGGCGGCGGATGCCGAGGTTGATGCGCGCCTGCGGGTCGTCGGCGTAGGCGCGGTACATGTAGTCGCGCTCCTCGTCGGTGACCATCTCCAGCGTCAGCTCGTCGTGGTTTCGCAGGAAGATCGCCCACTGGCATCCGTCCGGGATCGGCGGCGTCTGGGCGAGGATGTCGACCAGGGGATAGCGGTCCTCCATGCGCACGGCCATGAACATGCGCGGCATCAGCGGGAAGTGGTAGGCCATGTTGCACTCGTCGCCCTCGCCGAAGTAGGCGACCGCGTCCTCCGGCCACTGGTTGGCCTCGGCCAGCAGCATGCGGTCGGGGAACTTCTCGTCGATGTGGCGGCGCAGCGCCCGCAGCACACCGTGCGTCTCGGGCAGGTTCTCGCAGTTCGTGCCCTCGCGCTCGAACAGGTACGGCACGGCGTCCAGGCGCAGCCCGTCGACACCCATCGCCAGCCAGTAGTCGACCACGCTGAACATGGCCCGCCGCACCTCGGGGTTGTCCCAGTTGAGATCCGGCTGGTGGGAGTAGAACCGGTGCCAGTAGTAGGCGCCGGCGACCGGGTCCCACGACCAGTTTGCGCTCTCGAAGTCCTGGAAGATGATGCGCACGCCCCGATACCGGTCGGGGTTGTCGCTCCACACGTAGAACTCGCGGGCGCGGCTGCCCGGGGCCGAGCGGCGCGCGCGCTGGAACCACTCGTGCTGGTCCGACGTGTGGTTCAGGACGAGCTCGGTGATCACGCGCAGGCCGCGGGCGTGGGCGGCCCGCAGGAACGCGCGGAAGTCGCGCATGGTGCCGTAGTCGGGATGCACCGCCCGGTAGTCGGCGATGTCGTAGCCGTCGTCGCGCAGCGGGGAGGGGTAGAAGGGAAGCAGCCAGATTGCCGTGACGCCGAGATCCTCGAGGTAGTCCAGCCGCTCGGTGAGTCCCCGGAAGTCGCCGATGCCGTCGCCGTCGGAGTCGGCAAAGGCGCGCACGTGGACCTCGTAGATGATCGCGTCCTCGTACCAGCGGCCGGCCGTGCCGACGGCGGTGGGTGCAACGACGGTGGCGGGTTGCGGACTGGTGACGCTCACGCGAAGTACTCGAAGTCGTGCTCGGAGCGCAGCCGCCGGCGGACGTGGAACACGTGCGCGGGGATGCGGTGGGGGTCGATCTCCACATAGTTGTGCCCGCCCTGCCAGGTGTACGCCTCCCCGGTCAGCAGGTCATGCAGCTGGTAGGGCCCGGCAGGATCGATGCCGAGGTGCTCCAGCGGGAGATCGATCCACCCCGACTGGGTGTAGTTCGGATCGAGGTTGACGATGCACAGCACGACGTCGGCGCGGTCCTCGGTGTGCTTCGTATAGGCCAGCAGCATGTCATTGTCGATGTGCCGGAACTCGAGCCGCTCGTTCGTGTGCAGCGCCGGGTGTGCGCGGCGGGCGGCGTTCACGGCCGTGACCAGCGGCGCCAGCGACGCCGGGCTCGCGGTGTGCCAGTCGCGGAGCTGGTACTTCTCCGAGTCGAGGTACTCCTCGCTGCCCTCTCGCAGGCCGCGCTGCTCGACGAGCTCGAAGGCCGGCCCGTAGATGCCGTAGCTGGACGACAGCGTGGCCGCCAGCACGAGCCGGCCGGCGAACGTGGGCCGCCCCCCGGTCTGCATCGGCTCGGTCAGGATGTCCGGCGTGTTCGGCCAGAAGTTGGGCCGGAAGTAGTCGCGCAGGTCGGTCTGCGTCAGCTCGCGCAGGTAGTCCTCCAGCTCGTGCTTGCCGTTTCGCCAGGCGAAGTACGTGTAGGACTGGGTGAACCCGGCCTTGGCCAGCCGCTCCATGACCCGCGGCCGGGTGAACGCCTCGGCCAGGAAGATGGTCTCGGGATGGTCGCGGGTCACGTCGGCGATCAGCCACTCCCAGAACGCGAACGGCTTGGTGTGCGGGTTGTCCACCCGGAACACCGTGACGCCCTGGCCGATCCAGAAGCGGACGACGTCGGCCAGCGCCTGCCACAGGCCGGCCCAGTCGTCGGACTCGAAGTCGAGCGGGTAGATGTCCTCGTAGCGCTTCGGCGGGTTCTCGGCATATCGGATGGAGCCGTCCGGGCGATGCCGGAACCACTCCGGATGCTCCGTTACCCAGGGATGGTCCGGCGAACACTGGAACGCGATGTCGAGGGCCAGGTCGATCCCGCGCCTGGTGCAGGCCTCGGCCAGCCGGCGCACGTCGGCGACCGTGCCCAGCTCCGGATGGACTGCCGTGTGCCCGCCTGCCGCGGCCCCGATCGCCCACGGGCTGCCCACGTCGCCGTCCTGCGCGGCAGGCGTGTTGTTGCGGCCCTTGCGGTGCGTCTCGCCGATGGGGTGGATGGGCGGCAGGTACAGCACGTCGAA
>JBQCGJ010000354.1:0-2961 GCA_051955775.1 Gaiellales bacterium
AGAGAGCCGGGGCCAGGCCCCAGAGAGCCGGGGCCAGGCCCCAGAGAGCCGGGGCCAGGCCCCAGAGAGCCGGGGCCAGGCCCCAGAGAGCCGGGGCCAGGCCCCAGAGAGCCGGGGCCAGGCCCCTCTGATGCCCGGCGCCCTTCCGTCATCCAGCCGTCAGCGCGGCTGGAGTACGTACAGCCGGCCGAAGCCGGCCACGACCAGGCGGCCGGCGCCGGCGATCACGGTCGAGTACTTCCCGTCAGGGAAGTACCACACCCTCCGTCCGGTGCCCGGGTTGTAGGCGAAGAGCTGGCCCTTGGCGCTGCCCGACGGCCCTCTGTCGGCGACGTACACATAGCGCCCGATGACGACCGGTGAGGCCAGCGTGCCGTACGGCAGCTGCGTCCGCCACAGCACACCGCCGGTGCGCTGGCTGAGCGCGGCGAAGGCGCCGTCGTAGGAGGTTGCAAACACCCGCCCGCCGGACACGGCCGGCGAGCCGTACGCCCATCCGCCGAGCCCCGTCGACCACGCCACCGCCCCGTTCGAGGCCGCGAGCGAATACACCGCGCCGTCGTTGTTCGCGACGTACACATGGCCGTCTGCGACCGCGGGCGTGGAGTAGAACTCGCCTCCCAGCGAGCTTCGCCAGATGACATGGCCGGAGCGCGCGTCGACGCACCACATGCTGCCGGCGTAGTCACCGAAGTAGAGCCGCCCGCCCACGATCGCCGGCCCGTGTTTGACCGCTCCCGAGACCGGCACCGACCACACCTGGCGACCGTTCGCGGCGTCGAATGCCCGCATGCTGCCCGACAGGGTGCCCTCGTAGACGCGTCCGTGCCACAGCGCCGGCGCGCCCTCGATCTCGCCGCCCATGTACGCCGACCACACTGTGCGGCCGGTCTTCCGGGACAGCGCGTGCAGGCGGCCGTCGTAGCTCGGCACGTACAGCAGCCTCGTTCCGAGAGTCGGCGAGGCCAGCACGGTCTGCAGGTGGTGCGACCAGTACACGCGGCCGGTGACCACGCTGCGCGCGGTCACCCAGCCAGAGTCCGCGGCCTCATACAGGACGCCGTGGGCGTACGTCGGCGGGTACTCCAGGAGCCCGCCGCCCCTGCGCCGCCATACGACGCGATACGGCGGGCGGATCGAGGTCATGTCGCCCGCGTCGCGGGTGCGGCTGAGTGTGCGGCCGTAGGTCGGCCATGCCGGGCCGAACTTCGGCCTGTGGCGGTGGTGCTTCCTGGGCGTGGCCGGCGCAGTGGTCGGGGCTGCGGTGGACGGTGGGTCAGCGGCGTGCGTGGTGGGCTGCGGCCGCTCCGTGATCGGGTCGACGGTGTCGTGCGCGGCCACGTAGTAGGCAAACCCGGCCCCGAGCCCGGCGACCGCCACGAGCAGAACTGCGATCAGGATCAGTCGGCTTCGTCGCATTCAGATCATGGTACGGTCAGCGCCGGATGCGTCAACTGCGAGTCGCCTTTGTGGCACGCGGTGCAAGTACCGTCGCGGCCCGGCCCCGGCTCAACCGTCACTGGCTGATCAGTTGCGCCAGTTGCGTGGCCTCGGCGCTGGGCGTGCTGCGTCCGTCCAGCAGCCCGAACCCACCCGAGGTGGCGAGGTTCCAGCGCGCCCAGGACAGGTTGTCGGCGCCCATCGCGTCCACCATCTGCTGCTGATAGGCGTTGGCTCCGGCCGTCCCTGTGTGGATGCCCCATTCGCCGACCAGGAGCGGAATGTCGTAGTGCTGCGCGCGTGACACGGGGAGTTGGAGCACTGACGCCTGGGCGTCCTGCGTCCCGGTGTAACCGCCCGGCGTCGTCTGGTTGTGCGTGGCGGGCCACGACGGCGCCCAGTTGTCGCCGGCGGTGTCGAAGCCGTATCCCGGGTGGCCGTTGAAGTAGTCGTGAAAGTCGAGCGCCACGTGCGGCCCCGGGATCAGCGACAGGTTCGCGGTGCCGATGCCCTCGCCGCCGCCGCGGCACATGAAGACCACCGTCCGTGTCGGGTCGACGGCGTGCATCACGCGCGCGATCTCGCCCTGCCAGCTCAGCATCAGATTCGTGGTGGCCGTGGTCTCCGGCAGCGCGCCCTCATGCGGCTCGTTGAAGATCTCGTACCCCAGCACGTTGGGGTAATGGCCGTACCGCGCTGCCATCATCTCGGCGAACGCGCTGTAGTAGTAGAGCGACTGTCGCCGCTCGGTCGTCCAGAACGCGGCCTTGGCCTTCGACTCCGACCCCTTGTCCTGGCCGTACCGTCCGCGGTAGTACCAGGCCGGCACGCCGCTGCCGTTGCATGCGCGGGCGCCCGGCTTGCACTCGGCCTGCGCGTACCACGGCGACCAGTGGAACTGGTGGAAATCGATCAGCACGTTGACGTGCGCCGACTCGTAGAACTGCACCTCCCGGTCGAGCCTCGACAGCAGCTGCTCGTCCCAGCGGTGCCTCGTGCCGTGCGGGCGCCTCGGCTCGACCTGGCTCCAGGCGATGTAGATGCGAACGAAGTTGGCCCCAAGCTGGGGCGCGGTCTGGTAGGCCGACTCGCTGCCCACGGCGACGTCGTAGCCGCGCAGCACGATCGGGTTGCCCTGCTGGTCGACGAACTGGGTGCCCTGCGTCGTCACCCACGGCTTGGCCAGGCCCGTCGCCCGCTGGGGCAGGGTCAGCCTGGGCGTGGGCGGAAGCGGCTTCGGCTGGTCGGAACCTCCGCGGCCATGCACCGCCCACACGACCACTCCCGCCGCGACCACCAGCCCAGCGGCGGCACCCACCCGTCCCAGCCGCCTCACAGACCGAACGCCACCCGCATGCCACGTGCGCTGCGCGCGCCCCCGAGAGGGTTCGCGACTCCCAGCAACTGCTCCGTCGTGCGCAGCAGGGAGTAGTGCGTGAACGGGGTGGAGACGACCGTGCCTGGCCGCACAGACGGCGCTACCACGAGCGTCGGCACGTGGCAGCTCGCCAGCACCTGCTT
>JBQCGJ010000355.1:0-6516 GCA_051955775.1 Gaiellales bacterium
GGCCAGGATGGCCGCACCGGCCACGATGGTGGGTGCCCGGGCGGGCATCAGGCCGCGCACCTGACGGCGTTGCGCGAGCGGGAGCGCGGCCAGCTCGCCGAGCAGCCTCTCCACGGCGGCGGCCGTGAGGGCGTGCCCGTCGATCAGCTCCGGCTGCTCCTCGGGAAGCCCGAGATCGATCGTCGCCAGCGTGGTCACCGTCCCGGCGACGCCGATCAGCGCACGCGCGGCCCCGGCGAGATCGCCGGCCACCGCCTCGGCGGCCGCCTGCCGAAGGCTCCTGAGCTCGTCTGCTGTCGGCGGGTCGGACGCGAGGAACCGCTCCGACATGCGGACGCAGCCGAGCTCGAGGCTGACCGCCGCCCGAACTCCCTCCCGGTCGCCCAGCACCAGCTCCGTGCTGCCACCGCCGATGTCGCACACCAGGGTGCCGGGTGCCGCCTGCCTGGCCGAGGTGACGCCGCGGAAGGTCATGCGGGCCTCGTCGTCGCCCGACAGGAGGCGAGCCTCGACGCCGTGACGGCGCTCGACCTCGGACAGGAACTCGCGGCCGTTGGCCGCGTCGCGAACAGCGCTGGTCGCGGTCGCCAGCGGCGTGGCCGCGCCCAGCGACCGTGCACGTTCGGCGTAGGCGGCCAGCGTGGCGTGCACCCGCTCCATCGACTCCGGGCTCAGGCGCCTGTTGGCGTCAACTCCGTCGCCCAGGCGGGTGATCTCGAGCAGCCGTTCGACCTCTGCGCGGATCTGTCCGGCCTCGACGTCGGCCACCAGCAGGCGGGTGGAGTTGGTGCCGATGTCGATCGCGGCGGCGCGGCCGGCGGTCACCGCCGCAGGAACTTCAGCACGAACCGCGCCGGACGCGTGGCCGCGCTCCAGGCGGCCATCAGCATCCGCAGCGCCGTCAGCGCGCGGCTCAGCTGGTCGAGCGCCTCCTGCAACGCCGCGACCCGCCGCTGGAGCTCCGCCGTGCGGCTGGCCAGGGTCAGCAACCCGCCCTTCTGAAGCGCCTCCACCTGATCCTGCAGCTGGCCCTCCGCCATGCGCACCCGGCGGAACACGGCGGCGCCGCGAACGGCCGCCAGCGTGGCGCTCGCGCCGACCACTACGAGCCATCCCACGATCACCCAGAGCAGCATCGCGCCATGCTACCAAGGGGAACGGGTGTGGTATCCTTACTGGCTCCGTCGCGGGGTGGAGCAGTCCGGTAGCTCGTCGGGCTCATAACCCGAAGGTCGCAGGTTCGAATCCTGCCCCCGCTACCTCCAGAAACCGCCTGGTTGGGCGGTTTCTGCGTTTCCGAACTTCTGCGGCTCGTGCTGGCAGTGTCCGTGGGGCGTCCCTCCAGGCCGGGTGACACCTTTGTTCGACACCACCCAGCCCGCCACGCGCCTGGCGAGCCGCCCGATATGACGGTTGTGGCGCTGGCTTGACGGCACTGGCCCCGCGACCGTGTGCGCAGCGAGCTCTCTGCCGCGCGCGTAACTCTGTTGAGGGATTTTTCGGCTGTGGTACTTTCGATCTGCATTTTGTCGCGTACGGTCGAACCATGACCGACGCTCGCCAAACCAACCAGATGTACCGCGTCGCCGCTTGTCAGCGTCGGCGTGTGACGCATGAGGGTGGCCAGACGCTCCCGCTTGTCGTCTTGTTCATGGTGGTCGTGTTGGGAATGGCTGGGCTGGCGATCGATCTGGGTGACGGCTACTTCCAGCGCCAGCAGGTGCAGAATGCTGCTGATGCCGCGGCGCTTGCCGGTGCAGCGGAGATCCCGTCTGGAACCTGGCAGTCATCCTCGACCACGTACGCGGCGTTGAATGACAAGCCGGGCGACGATGTGTCCGCGTCTTACAACGGCACCGATACCGTCACGGTCACGGTGACGCGCTCAGTTCCCACGTATCTGTTGAGCCTGTTTGGGAAGAGCTCGATCACCGTCAGCGCCACCGCGAGTGCAAAGATCGAGGCGCTGGCCCAGGTCAGCGGCCATATCTCCCCCTACGCCGTCACGCAGCAGGTGTACGCCAATGGCACGGGCACCACCCTGTTTCTGCAGAACCAGCCCGGTGCCTACGGCACGATCGACCTGCCCGCAGCGAGCAACACCAGCGGCGGCAGTTGCGTCGGAACCACGAACCTCGGCACGCCGCCCAACATCAAAGCCGAGCTGACCGACACGTTGCCGGCGGGCCAACTCGTTGTCGGCGGCTGCGTATCCGTGAAGTCGGGCGCCGCTCAGCCGTCCGCCACCGTCATCGACTCCATCGCTCCAGGCAACGACGAAATGGCCAACGATCTGCAGGACATCGGAAACGGCGTCTACCGTGTGATCCCGCACTCGTGGGACGATGCCAATGGCCTGCCGCCACGGCTGATGTACGTCCCCATCGTGAACACCCTGCCCAACGGCAACGGCCAAGCCACGATCACCGGCTTCGCCTGGTTCTACATGACGCACACCAGCGGCAGCGGACACACCCTGCAGATCAACGGCCAGTTCATCTCGCTCCAACTCCCCGCCGCCGGCAATACCGTCGCCTACGTCCCCGGCGCCTCCGGCCAAGTACTCACCACCGAACTCACCCAGTAGCCAGCGGCCCGAGCCTCCGCGAGCGCGCCAAGGGAAGACCGTCGCCGCGTCCCTCGGCGTCCCTCGACGCTCGGAAATCAGCGAGAATCACCGGGCATGACCGAGACGGTCTGGCGCTTGGTTGAGCGGAAACCGCCTAGCCAAGCGGCTCGAGAGCTCACTTTGAGACGGCTCATAACCCGAAGGTCGCAGGTTCGAATCCTGCCCCCGCTACCTCTCGAAAGCCGTCCAGCCGGGCGGCTTGCGCTGTTTCCGGGCTTCTGCGGATCGTGCTGGGTGCTAAGCGGCGTCCGTGTTCAGCGGTGCATCAGCGGATCGAGATTGACGTCGTCGATCCGCCAGTTGCCGGCGGTGCCGACCGGCACGAACCGGAACTGCACGGATTGGGTGAGCAGCGGCAGCGTGCCGCCCAGCATCGAGATCTCCGGCGTCGGCGTCCAGGCACCGCTGTTGGTGATGTAGCCGACATCGGACACGCCCAGCGTGGATCCCGCAGTGCCCAGGATCTGGCCCAGGCCGCCGGCGTACACCACCTGCACCTTGAGCACTGCCGATGGAGAGCCGGTGTTGACTGCAAAGAACCGCATCTTCGTGGACAGGAGGCCGATGCACATGGACGGCGTGGTTGCCGAGCTGCCCGCCGGCAGCGCCAGCGACTGGCTGCCCGCTCCGTCGACGTGGAAGGGCTCGTTGCCGCTGCGGACACCGGCGCCGCCGGCGAGCGTCCAGCCGGCCGGCCCGCTCTCGAACCCACCGTTGGGCACAAACGCGTAGAACGAGAAGTCGCCCCAGGGCTGGAAGGGCTGCGCGGTCGCGTCAGGGCATGACACTCCGAGGGATGCGGCGCTGGCCGGGGCGGCCGGCACGCCGGCAACGGCAACCAGGCTGATCGCGACTGTCGCGAGGAGTCGCGGGCGGCGACGCGGATGGCATGACGAAATCACGGTCAGACTCCTTGTCGGAACCGGGGGGTCGCCCTCAGAGTTGCGCTTGCAGGTGGATCGCGCATCACCAGAGCGAGGGAACCGGCCGCGCTGGCTTGTCAAGCCGGGCTGGCGGCGACCCGATAACCACGATGCAGGTGTCACACGCGGAACACCAGTCCAGTGGAAGCGCCCCGGTCGACTCCAGCGACGATCAGCTGGTGGCGGAGTCGCGCGCCCGTGTGGCCGTCGGTTTCGGCTGGCGGGAGGGAGTGACGACGCTGGCGCTCGCCGCAGGATTCCTGGTCGCCGCGTCCGCGTGCGCGCTGTGGATCCCCGCCGGCCGCGCAGCCGATCCGCTGACGATCGTGGCACTGGTCAGCGCCTACGCCATCGCGGCACGCGTCCAGTTCGAGGTCGGGTTCGCCTCAGCCGTGCCGACCCAGTTGGTGTTCGTACCGATGCTCTTTTTGGCCCCGATCGGGGCCGTCCCGTGGATGGTCGCCGCCGGCTTTGCGCTCAGCACGCTGCCCCAGAACCTCCGCGGCCAGTGGCATCCGGAGCGAATCAGCCTGCACCTGGTCTCGAGCTGGTACGCGATCGGGCCGGTGCTGGTGCTGTGGGCGGCGATGGCGCCGAGCGCCTCGGTGCGCCGCCTGCCCCTGCTCGCGGCCCTCCTGGCCGCCCAGTTCGCGTTCGATTTTCTCGGATCGGCCGCCCGGGGATGCATCGGCCTGCGCATCCCGGTGCGGGCCGTGGGCCGTGCGGTGGGGCCAGCGTGGTTGGTGGACGCCGCACTAACCCCGATTGGCTTGGCGCTCGCCGTCAGCTCGCTCGCCGAGCCGTTCGCGTTCACCCTGGGACTGCCGCTGCTGCTGCTGCTGGGGTATTTCGCCCGCGATCACAGAGCGCGCATTGACAATGCGCTCGAGCTCTCGCACGCCTATCGCGGTACGGCGTTGTTGCTCGGGGACATGGTGGAGGCCGACGACTCCTACACGGGTCAGCACAGCCAGGACGTGGTGTCGCTCGTCCTGGCGGTGGCCGATCGGCTTCAGATGAGCGAGGCCGATCGCCGCTATGCCGAGCTGACTGCCCTGCTGCACGATGTGGGGAAGGTGAGGATTCCCAAGGAGATCATCAACAAGCCAGGAGACCTGACCGCGGCGGAGCGGAAGATCGTCAATACCCACACCATCGAGGGCGAGCGAATGCTGAACCGGGTGGGTGGCCTCCTGGGCGACGTCGGGCGGCTGGTCCGATCGTGTCATGAACGCTGGGACGGCGGCGGATACCCGGATGGCCTGGCCGGCGCAGAGATCCCACTGGTGGCTCGCGTCGTGTGCGCCTGCGACGCCTACAGCGCGATGACGACTCGACGGTCGTACGGGCCGACCCTCTCGCACGAGCAGGCCGTCGCAGAGTTGCGACGGTGTGCCGGCACCCAGTTCGATCCCCGGGTGGTGGACGCGCTGACCGCGATCCAGCGACCGCCGGGCGCCGTGGTGCATCTCGCTGCCTGAGCCAGCCCCCGCCGACTCTGGGCCGATGCCGGGACGGACGTCATCGCGAAGCCTCCTTTGTGTCCGGGCTCGGCTGTGCTTTCCCGGATTCTCACCGTCTGTTCACCGGTCTTCGACCCTCGGGCCGGGATGGGGCCGTGAGGATGCGGCGCGGCAGGGTGTCTGTCGGGAGGGGTGCCAAGATGATGAGTTTGCGTCGTGGTGCGGGCGCTGTTGCCTGCGTGGCAGTGCTCGGGGTTCTGGCGGCGGGATCGGCCTCCGCCGGTGTGCGGCCGCTGTCCGCAAGACAGCAACGGCCGGCCGAGCATAAGGTCAAGCACGTGCTGCTCATCTCCGTGGATGGGATGCACCAGTCGGACCTCGAGTGGTACGTGGCCAACCACCCGAACTCGGAGCTCGCCAAGCTGGTCCGCGGTGGGAGGGAGTTCAGTAACGCGCACACGTCGGATCCCTCCGACTCGGACCCGGGCGGCACCGCGATTATGACCGGTGGTGATCCACGCGCGACCGGCGTCTATTACGACGTGGAGTTCAGCCACGCCGTCTTCCCGCCTGGCACCACCCACTGTTCGGGTCGGGCCCCGGGCGGCAACGTGATCTACGACTCGCCGGATGACACGCTCAACGCCGTTCCCGACCTGCTCAACAACGGCAGCGGCAACACGTTCCCGTCCTTCGACGAGGGCGGCTCGATCTACCCGAACGGCGTTGACACGAACCCCGCCGCGATCATGAATCTGACCCCCCATCCGCAGTCCGGCCTGAACCCCGCGACCTACCCGGTCGATCCGACGAACTGCCGGCCGATCACGCCGTGGGATTACCTGAAGGTGAACACGATCTTCCAGGTTATCCACAACGCCGACATGCGAACAGCCTGGTCTGACAAGCACGCGGTCTACTCGTCGTTCAACGGTCCGGGCTCGGGTGGCCGCAGCATCGACGACCTGTTCGCCCCGGAGATCGACTCGCAGGCCGTTGAGCCCAATGGCGTCCCGTACCCGCAGGACGATGACTGGGCCCACATCGACGCCGCGACCAAGCAGTACGACGGCTACAAGGTGAAGGCGATCCTCAACGAGATTGACGGTTACGACCATAGCGGCCGCCACAAGGTCGGCTTCCCGGCGATCCTGGGGATGAACTTCCAGGCGGTGTCGGTCGCCGAGAAGGTCGACTCACCTGGGACCATAAAGAGGAACGCGAACGGCACGTACACGGTGGGGCCGACTGAGCTCGCCGGGTACCACCCCGGAACGAAGACCCCACGTCGGCTGCTCGCCGGCGCGCTGCAGTACGTCAACGCGCAGCTTCAGCGGATGGTCGAAAGGATCCAGCGAAACGGCCTTGCGTCCTCCACGGCGATCATCATCACCGCCAAGCATGGTCAGTCGCCGCAGAATCCGTTGCTGCTGAAGCGGATCGACGACGGGCCGATCATCAGCGCGATCAACGAGGCCTGGTGCGAGAAGCAGAACCCGAC
>JBQCGJ010000356.1:0-7920 GCA_051955775.1 Gaiellales bacterium
CGCACCGCCAGGTCGAGGTCCGCACTGGGCGTCACGATCATCGCGTTGTTGCCGCCCAGCTCGAGCAGCGAGCGGCCCAGCCGCTTCGCCACGCGGGGCGCCAGGTTGCGGCCCATGGCGGTCGATCCGGTGGCCGACACCAGCGGCACCCGCGGGTCGTCCACCAGGCTGCGCCCGGCGCTGCCCACGATCACCTGCACGAGCCCCTCTGGAACGTCGCCCATGCGCTGCGCCGCGCGGGCGAACAGCGAGCGGCAGGCGAGCGCTGTCAGCGGCGTCGACGAGGACGGCTTCCAGATCACGGGATCGCCGCACACCAGCGCCAGCGCGGAGTTCCAGCTCCACACCGCGACCGGGAAGTTGAACGCCGTGATCACCCCCACCGGACCCAGCGGGTGCCACGTCTCGGCCATGCGGTGGCCGGGCCGTTCGGAGGCGATGGTGAGGCCGTACAGCTGGCGAGACAGGCCGACGGCGAAGTCGCAGATGTCGATCATCTCCTGCACCTCGCCCAGGCCCTCCTGGACGATCTTGCCTGCCTCCAGGGTGACCAGCGCGCCTAGCGCCTGCTTCTCTCGCCGCAGCTCCTCCCCCAGCAGCCGCACGAGCTCCCCGCGGCGCGGCGCGGGCACCTGCCGCCAGACGTGGAATGCCTCGACGGCCGCCGAAACCGCCGCCTCGACCTCGGCCGGCGTGGACTCGTGGACGTGGGCGATCGGCTCGCCGGTGATCGGCGTGCGCACCTCGAGCCGGCCGTGCTCGATCTCGGCGGGGTCGACGCCCAGCGAGGCCAGAAGGCCCGCTGCGTCGGCGGTATCGGTGGCGTGCAGCATCGCGGGCGCCCTCCTCAGCGGCTACGTCAGGTTCTGGAACCAGTCTAACGGAGCGGCCGAAACGCCCCCGCGGTCAGCGACCGCGGTCCTGGGGAAGCCGTTCGAGGCTTCCGTGCAGCTTCGCCTTCAGGCGCAGGATGGCCTTCGTGTGCAGCTGGGACACCCGCGACTCGGTTACCCCGAGCACCTCGCCGATCTCGCGCAGCGTCAGCTCCTCGTAGTAGTAGAGCGTGATCACGGTCTTCTCGCGCTCGGGCAGCTTGCCGATCGCGCCTGCCAGCGCGTCGCGCAACTCGCTGCGAGACATCTCCGCGGACGGGTCGTCGGCGTTGGGGTCCTGCAGGGTGTCGATCAGCGACACCGTGTCGCCGCCGGAGGAGCTGATCGTCCACAGCTCGTCGAGGGCGGCCACGGAGGAGCGGGAGATCTGGGTCAGGCTGTCCTGGAACTCCTGGTCGGAGATCCCGATCTGGGCCGCGATCTCCTCGTCGGTGGGCGCGCGGTGGAGCTTGTGCTCGAGCTCGGCGATCGCTCGCTCGATCTCGCGGGAGCGGCTGCGCACCGAACGCGGAACCCAGTCCAGCGACCGCAGCTCGTCGATGATCGAGCCCTTGATGCGGCTGATCGCGTAGGTCTCGAACTTCGTGTCCCGGCCCGGGTCGTAGCGCTCGATGGCGTTCATCAGGCCCAGCAGGCCATACGACACCAGATCGCCTTCCTCCACGTGCGCCGGCAGGCCCGTGCCCAGGCGCCCGGCCACGTACTTGACCAGCGGCGCGTACGTGAGGATCAGCCGGTCGCGCAAGCGCGGATCGTGCGTGCGCTTGTACTCCTCCCAGATCAGAACGGCGTCGTCGGTCATCATGCTCGTGGATGTGCTGCCTTGTGCGCGGCGCGCAGATGGCGCACGCTCACGTGGGTATACACCTGGGTCGTGCTTACGGTTGCATGACCCAGAAGCTCCTGAATACTACGGAGATCGGCTCCGCCTTCGAGGAGATGAGTGGCGAAGGTGTGGCGGAGCGCGTGCGGCGACCGGTGGGCGAGCCCGGCGTCGCGCAGCGCGCGGTCGAGCACGCGCCGCACGTCGGACGGATGCAGCGGCCGCCCGCGCACGCTGAGCAGGAGCTGCGGCGCGTGGTGCGGGCCTGCGGCAAGCGTCGGCCGGCCCAGCCGCAGATAGCGCTCGATGGCGTCTGCCGCGGCGCCGCCGATGGGCACGGTGCGCTGCTTGCCCCCCTTGCCGTCGACCCGCAGCCAGTGGTCGTCCAGGTCGACGTCGGCGACCCGCAGCGAGCATGCCTCGGCTGCTCGCAGGCCGCACCCGTACAGGAGCTCCAGGAGCGCCCGGTCGCGCAGGCCGCGGGGGCCCCGGCGGGGCTGTTCCAGCACCGTGTCCAGCTCGGCGTGGGACAGCGTCTGGGGCAGCGTTCGCACGCGCTTGGGGCCGGGCACCACCGCCGCGGGATCCGTTTCGGCCAGGCCGCGGTCGCGGAGCCATGCGTGAGCGCTGCGCACGGCCGACAGCTTGCGCGCCGCGGTGGCCGGCGCGTACTGGAGCGAGCCCAGGTAGGCGGCATAGCGGCGCAGGAGCCGGGTGTCCAAGTCGTCCAGCTCGACACCGGCAGCGTCCACCCAGCGCCCGTACTGGGTCAGGTCGCTGCGATAGGCGCGCACGGTCGCCGGCGACGCGCCGGAGGCGCGCAGGGCGTCCAGATAGCGGAGCAGCGTCTCCTCGGCGTGGTCGGTGCGGGCGCGCATACTGCCGGGAACCGTATTCGAGCGGGACAGCTAGTTGTCCTTTTCCGGACACCTGCCTACCCGAACCCTATCTGCTGTATCGACGGATACCGAGATCGCGCAGCGCGAGGTCGAACATCCACACCGCAAGCACCACCGCCGGTACGGCGATCTCCCAGCGGCCGGCCGTTGCGGCCGCCCAGGCGATCCCCAGCAGGCCGGCTGCCAGGGCCACGAACAGCAGGCCGCGCGGGGTCACGCGAACTCGACGGCGCATGTCCGCACGGTATCGGGCGAGCGGGCTTACGATGGTCCGGTCGACACCACCACCGGGGGGCGATGACCGCGATGCGCAAGATCCAGACCCAGGGTGTCCACCACATCACGCTGGTGGGCGCCGACCGGCAGACCTCGATCGACTTCTGGGAGGGCGTTCTGGGGATGCCGTTCGTGTTCGAGCAGCCCAACCTCGACCGGGCCGAGGAGAGCCACCTGTACTTCGACCCAGGCGACGGGCGGCTGATCACCGTGTTCACGAACGAGGGGCGCGCTCCGACGCCGGAGCTGCCTCCAGCCGAGGACGGTGCGGTGCACCACATCGCGTTCTCGCTCTCCAACGCGACGTTCCGCCAGACCGTCGAGCGCCTCGACGAGCGCGGCGTCAGGCACAGCGGCGTCAAGGACCGCGGATTCATGGACTCGATCTACTTCAACGACCCGCTGGGGCTGCTGATCGAGCTGGCCAGCTACCGCTTCGATCCGCCGGTCGGCTACACCCACGGCGACGTCCTGCTGCGGGCGCACCGGATCCGCATCGAGCGCGGCCAGTACAACATCGAGCCGGTGCACCTGGCGGATGCGATCGAGCAGCTGGTCAGCGAGTCGCGCGAGTCGCTGTCTGACGACCGGTCGGCCAGGGATCCCTATACGCGCGCCCGGCCCGCCGGGGTCGAGACGCCCGATGAGTGACCGGATGAGTGACTACCGGCCGCGCAGAACCGCGAACCGCTGCTGTGGGTGGCCGTGCACCATGGTGAAGTCCCCGCCCACATAGATGCTGCCGTGGGAGCCGCGCAGCGCCCACACCCCGAGCACTCCGGCCGTCGACGTCACCGACGGGTTCCAGGCCTGGAGCGCGCCCGCCGGCGAGAGCATGAACAGCTTGTGGCGCTGGATCCGCGGCGACCCACCGTACTCCGCCATCTGCCGGTTCTTGGCCGCCGCCACGTAGTCGCCGTGCATCCCGAATACGGGATACCCACGCACGGTCGACACCGCCTGCACATTGCCGTCGGTCTTGTAGTACCAGAGCCGCTGTCCGGTGGCCAGGTTGAAGGCCAGAGCGGTGCCGCCGGGGCCCGCTTCGGCGGCGTACAGGCGGCCGTTGGCCGTGGCCAGGTCGAGGATGTCCGCGGTGGGGTGGGTGGCCCACGGCTTGACCTTGCCCAGCCGCGCACCGATGGCGGCGATGCGGTTCTCAGCATGTCCGTTCACCGATGTGAACAGGCCGCCCGCGATCACCCGGCCGCGCGCCCTGTCGACGACCAGGTCGCGCACGTCGCCGGATGCCTTCGGCGCCCACGCCGACAGCACGAAGCGCCCGCTGCGGGCCAGACTGAACTTGGCCAGCCGTGCCCGCGGATGGCCGGCCACGGATGTGAAGCTCCCGCCCACGTAGATCGACGTGCCGGTGACGGCCAGCGCCAGCACCGGGCCGCTTATGTGCATGTCTGGGACCCTGGTCGCCAGCCGCCGGGTGGATACGCGGAAAGCGGCCAGGTGATTGCGGGGCACGCCGTTGACTGTCGTGAAGTCTCCGCCGGCGTACAGGTACCTGCCGTCGGGCGACGCCGCCAGCGCGTAGACGCGGCCGTTCAGCCTTGGATGGAAGGCGCCGAGCAGCCCGGTGCGGGCCGACACGGCCGCCAGATAGGTGCGCGGACGGATGACTCCGGCGTGGTTGGCCAGTTCGCCGAAGTTGCCCCCCATATATACGCGGTTTCCGACTCGCAACACGTCGTCGACCCTGCCGGCCTCCTTGTTCGCGTGCGTCCAGTTGGGAGCCGGCACCTGCCATGTGAGCGCCGGCGACGACGAGACGTGCGGTTGCACCGAGGCCGCGGCGGCCGGCGCCAGGACCGCAGTGACGAGCGCCGCGCCGGCCAGCGTGAGAAGGGGTGTGCGATGGGTCATAGGGCTGTCGCCGGGTCGGAACCGGGCCCCCGAAGACGCGGGGACACTACAGACCGAATCGGCGGGCGGACGCCCCGACCACGGGCGCAAACCGAAACCTTGACGGACGTTTTACCGATTCCGCACGAGCATCGGCCCGCCATGACATTCCGTTCACCGGTTTGTGGTGGAAAGCGCCAGCGAAAGGCCGTACAGTGGACAGGTGATGAGTATCGCGACGGCCCCGCGGCTCCGAGCCGGATTTCTGCATCGCCTGCACTGCGCGCGCGACGGTCACTACTGGGAGCGTCAGCTCAGCGAGGACGGGACGGACGCGCGCTGGATGTGCATCCGGTGCGGCAAACGCGGCGAGATCGTTCCCATCGTGACCCGGCTGACGGCCGAGCCTGCGACGGCGGACGCGGAGCCTGTGGCCGGGGTTGAGATCGGTCTGGAGGACGCCGTGGATCCACAGCCGAACGAACCCGATGAGCCGGCGGATCCCCCGCCCAGCGAGCCCGAGGATCTCGAGCGCCTGGAACCCGAGGCGCACGAACCCGAGCCCGCCGTGGACAGCCCGCCCGGGGAGGCTGATCCGCCCGCCGGCGACGCCGAAGGGGTACCGCTCGACGAGGTGGACGACGTCGTCCACGCCGGTGATGTGAGGCCGGAGCACGAGTCCGAGCCAGAGGCGCAGACGAGTCCCGGCGACGAACCGCCGGCGGAGCCCGAGCAGCCGGTTGCGCCTGGGCGGCTTCTCACCCCGACAGGCCCGTCACCCATGACTCTGGCCGTGATCGGACTCGTGGTCGTGGGCGGAGCGGCCTACCTGGCATTCCGCCGCCGGCGCCGGCACCGCGGCTAGCAGGCTCAGGAGATATTCACCGCACGCCGGCGCGCTGCGCGTGCGGGGCGCGCGGGACGGACCACCCACCGCGAGCGGCGGTTGTGCGCCCTGTCACGCAAGATGCCGTCGATCACCGGCTCGGCGACCTGGACCGCGACTGCCAGCACCGCGACGACGCACACCAGCGCGATCACGACGGCGGTCATCCGGGGTTCCTCGGATGGGCGGTTCTGGTCACGCTGAGAAGCGTGCACGAAGCCGATGTGGGGTTGGTGGGCATTGGCTGTGAGAGTTCCAAGAATCGTTCGACGTGAGGGCGCCGGTTCCCGTTTCGGGCGTCACAGGGGGAGCATGGCGACGGCGCCGTCGAGGCGCCTCACCGCCTGTGCGACCCCGGCGTCCGAGATGTCCACGCTCGGGTGCCCGCTCCCCTCCCAGCCCGCCATGCGGCTGTGGATCTCCCTCACGATCGCGGGTCGCAGCCGCAGGCCGGGCGCGCGGCCTGCATTGCGGGCGGTTACCACCTCCAGCCGGGCTGTGACCACCACGAGCCCGTGCGGCACGCCCGCCAGCGCCTCATGCCAAGGGCCCCAGCCCACATCCTGACGGTCAGGGAAGACCGCGTCGTCCACCACGCAGGTGACCCCGGCCCGCACGTACTCCACCGCCATGTGCGCCGCCAGCCCTCGGGCCAGTTGGTGCTGGGCCGCAGCCTCGGGCGTCCACCCGTCCTGGGGGTCGGCGTAGCCGCGCTTGATCTGCCGGCGAACGGCATCCAGCGACACGTGCGCCGCCGGCTGGACGCGGCTTTGCGCCCAGTGTTCGGCGATCGTCGTCTTGCCCACGGCGGCGGGGCCGGTCAGCACCAGCACGAATGGGTGTGGGGAGTCCACTCGGCGGCCAGCGTACCTGGAGGTGGTTCGTGCGATACAACCTCACCGATGCCCGACCGCCCCGCCATCCTGGCCGTCCGGGCGCGGATCTCCGAGGAGACGCCGCGCGACCTGCGCGGCGTCGATCTGCTCAGCCACCTCCTGGAGCGGCGTCTCGGAGAGCGGCCGGCCACCGTGGAGGGCCGGCGCGAGCCGTTCGGCCGCACGCCGTGGGAAGACGACCTGGCCGCGTCGCGCGAAACCCTGCTGCGTGCCGGCCAGGCGCTCGGCGAGCAGTTGACAGCGGGACGGCCGGCCCTGCTTCTGGCGTCCGACTGCTCGCTCGCCCTGGGCACCCTGCCGGGTCTGGCCGCGGCGCGGGCCGGCGCGCAGGTGCTGTGGCTCGACGCGCACTGCGACTACGACACGCCGCGCACGACCACCATCGGCTTCCTCGGGTGCATGAGCCTGGCCGGCGCCACCGGCGCATGGGACGCCGGACTCGGTATCCCGCTGCCCGCCGAAAAGGTCGTGCTGTGCGGCGTGCGCGGATCGCTTGACGATTTCGACGGCGCGGGTCGCGCGGCTGTCGAGGCAAGCCCGGTGCGCATGCTGCCGCCGGGCCCCGGCGCCGAGTCAGGCATCCTGTCCGCGCTGGACCCCGGCCCGGTATACGTGCACTTCGATCCAGACGTGCTGGATCCATCCGAGAACCCCGTGCCCTACGCTCGCCCCGGCGGGCTCTCGCTGGACCAGGTGGAGTCACTTCTCGGTGCGGTGGCAGCCGCCCACCAGGTGCTCGGCGTCGAACTCACCGCGTTCCACTCGGACGACGACCCGGCCCGTCGCGAGGCGCTCGGCGAACGGCTGGTGGGCTGTTTGGGCGCGCTGCTCGGTTTCTAGGCCGCACGGTCCACGCGGCATGCGAAGCAGCCCGGCCGCGCGAAGTGCACGTGGGCGAACGCCGCTCGAGGATCGCCCAGCACCCGCTCCAGCACACGCTCGACGGCGCCGCCGTCGACGACATCGCAGTCGTGCAACATCGCGTCAACGTCGTAGGCACGCACTGCCAGCAGGCGGCTGCGAAGCTGGGTCGGCACCACGGTGTCCGGCCGATGCGGCGGGCAGCCGTCGGCGTGCACGTAGATCGGGCCGTCGCCGGTGTACGGGCTGGCCCTCTCAAACGGGTCGTACCGCAGGAGCAGCAATCGGTCACCGCCCTGCGCGTCCCGCAGGCAGCGACGGCACGGAAACGCGCCCGCCTGATCGGCCACGGTGCGGTGGACGATCTGCGAGCCGGCGTCCGGCTCACCGGCGGGAAGGGCGCGAAAGACGAACGGCATGGTGACCTCCTCGGCTGTTTCACGAGGAACGTGGCGTACGCCCGAGGCGTGAGATCACAGCACAGGCCGGATGAAGCGGTATCAGGCACCGTCACAAACCCCGTGACGGATGC
>JBQCGJ010000357.1:0-6349 GCA_051955775.1 Gaiellales bacterium
GCATACCGCCAGGGCGCCGAGCGTGAACGGGCGGCGGTAGCGAGCCGCCAGCGCCGATCTGCCGGCCGCGAGCGCCGCCAGGTACACCAACCCGTGGCCGGGCGGCACGTAGGCCGGGACGTTGTGCAGGCGGTAGGTGTAGAAGCCGAGCAGCGGGGACGCCGTGTACTCCACACAGGTCGCGAACATGATCACCACCGCCACCTGCGCCCGTACCCGCCGGCTCTCGCCGCGCAGAAGCCAGATCAGCACGCCCCAGGTGATGACCCCGACCATGCGCTGGCGCCAGATCCCCGCGCTGTGGTCGGTGCCCGCGCCGAGCGCGATCCACACCAGGACGACGCCGAAGATCCACAGGTCGCGGGGCAGCCGGCTCACGGACATCGTTCGGACTCTACCGGGCGACCGGTTCACGAGCGGCCCTCGGGGTGGCGGGGCAGCCCGTCTTCGGGGATCTCCTCCCAGGGCGCGGCGTAGGCAACGAACTGCCGCCACTGCGGGCGAATGCCGGGATCGGAATCGAAGGCGCCCAGCCGCACCGAGACCAGATCCGGATCATCGGGGCTGCGGCTGAAGAGCGCCGACCCGCAGCGCGAGCAGAAGGCCTTCGCCCAGCCTCCCTCCGGCGCCCACGCCGCCACCAGCTCGTCGCCCTGGAGGATGCGGAACGAGCCCGGACGCAGGCGCGCCTGCGCCGACGCCGCCGTGCCGGTGCGGCGCTGGCAGCGGGTGCAGTGGCAGTAGGACGCCGCCTCGGGTGGCGCGTCGACCTCGAAGCGCACACCGCCGCAACCACAGCCGCCCGTCAGCGGGAACCGGGGTGTGCTCATGCCACCGCCTCCAGGTTGCTTCGGTGGACGCGCTCGTACGGCGCGTAGTAGACGAGCGAGCCCGCTTCCAGCAGGTCGCCGATGAATGCACGCAGGTCGGAGTCGCCGGGCTCCGGGGCGTCGGAGTGGCGGAGCAGCCGGCGCAGGTACTCCATCGTCGCCGGGACGATCGACATCCCGTAGCCGCCGCCCGCGATCACATCCGGGCTGCCGTGGTTGGGCAGCACGCGCTCGGCATCCAGCCTCCCCATCCGCTCCAACTCGCGCAGATGCGTCTCCAGGCGCTCGGGCTCGGACACATACGTCACGGTATCCTCGACCGTGTCTCCCGCAAGCAGCAGCCGCTGCTCGGGCAGCACGAGCACGGTCGCGTCGGCGCTGTGGATGTCGAACGGCAGCAGCTCGACGGGCACCCGGCCCACGCGCAGCTCCGCCGGGCCGTTCAGAATGCGGGTGGGCATGATCAGCGGGCGGATGGCCGGCGGCCCCTCGTGCGTGCCGGCCTCGATCGCCTGCCGGTGCCGCGCCAGGAGCTCCTCCGTCAGCGCTCCGGCCACCACCTCGCAGTCGGCGAACGCCTCCGTGCCGGCCACGTGGTCGAGGTGCCAGTGGCTGAGCACGACGGTGATCCGTGACGCGCCAAGCTCCTCCACCATGCGGCGGATGAAGGCGCCGTGCCGGACAGACACGTGGGTGTCGTACACCAGGGCCTCCCCGGAATCGACGATCGCGTAGCTGGCGATGCCCAGCGACAGCGCGCCGTCATCCACCCAGTTGTCCGCCGCGACGTCCTCCCGACCGGGGATGCGGCCGTCGTAGAAGGCGAGCAGCGTGTCCGACAACCGGATCACGCGCGGCGACTGGACGGCCTGGGAGCTCATCGGCTGGCCAGACCTCCGGCCGTCTCGCCGCCGTCGAAGACGACCACGGAGCCGGTCATGTACAGGGAGTCGTCGGAGGCCAGGAAGGCGAACAGCCCCGCGATCTCCTCCGGCCGGGCGTGCCGGCCGAGGGGGATCTTGGCGTTCACGGCGGCCAGCATGTCCGGGCTGTACTCGGCCTCCTGCATGGGCGTCATCACGTAGCCCGGGCACACCGCGTTGACGCGTACGGTGGGCGCCCACTCCAGCGCCAGGGTGCGGGTCAGCTCGATCACGCCGGCCTTGGCCGCGTTGTAATCGGCGTACATCGGATGGCCCACGAAGCCGTTGGTGGAGGCCGTGTTCAGGATCACGCCGCCGCCGCCGTCCAGCATCCCGCGGGCGGCCGCCCGGGCCACGTTGAAGACGCCGCCCAGATTGGTGTCGATCACGCGCCGCCACTGATCCGGCTCGATGCCCAGCGCCGGGGCGCGCGCGCTCACGCCGGCGTTGTTGACGACGACGTCCACCGCACCCAAGCCGGCGAAAACCCGGTCGACCGCAGGCCCGTCCGCCACGTCCACGACCACGCCGTCCGTGCATTGCTCGAGGTCGAGCACGGTGACCCGCGCGCCCTCCGCCCGGAACCGCTCGGCGGTGGCAGCGCCGATCCCGCTGGCCCCACCGGTGACGACGACCCGCTTGCCTGCCAGCCCCTTCACCCGCGCCACTCTAGTCAGTGCGCCGCACGGCGGCGTCGCCTTGTGGGCCGGGGATATGGTTCGCGCGTGACCGAACCGCCCGACCATCTGATCGAGGTCAACGAGCACGCCGTCCGCCGCTCGCTCGTGCGCTCGTTCAACGACCTCACCCCCGAAGGACACGCGTGGCGCGGCACGGTGGGCGTGGGCGACGCCGTGGTGGAGGTCGACGTGCTGCGGCTGGATGACGGGCGAGCCTACATGCACACCGGCGCCGCGGTGATCGACGTGCCCGCGCTCGACCCACTGCTGGCCCGCACGCTGGTCATCGAGAACGGCGAGCTGGTGCTGGGCCGGTTCCGCTGGGCGGACGGCCGTATCGTGATCGAGCATGCCATCCTGGCCGGCACCCACATGGCCGCGGTCGAGGTGCAGGCGTCGGTGTGGACGGTGGGCTGGGCGGCCTCGAGCTTTGCCCCCCGCCTGCGCGCACTGCTGACCGAGGCCACCCCGGTCCCGCCGCCGCCGGAGACACCGGCCGGCCTGCGCCGGGACGCGGCCTATCACGTCGACGCCACCACCAAGCGCGTCGAGCACATGCTGCAGCATCGCTACGGCGGCTTTGAGTACCACCCCGCGTGGGGCTTCCACGGCGGGTTCGGCAGCGCCCGCGTATTCGTGGACGTGCTGCCCGTCCTGGACGATTCGACCGCGGTGCGAGCGTCCTCTCCGGTCGTGTCGGACGTCGAGCTGTCCGACGAGCTCGCCCTGCACCTGCTGGAGCTGACCGGGACGCGGCCGTTCGGCGGCTTCCTGTACATCCCCAGCCGGCGCGAGGTGTGGTTCCAGCACGCCATCCTCGGCGACGACCTGGACGAGGACGAACTGGACACCGCGATCGACGTCGTGGCGGCCGTCGCGGACGACTCGGACGACGTGCTGGTGGGCGAGTTCGGGGGCCGCCGGTACGCTGACCTCGGGTGATATGGTGCGCGGCGCATGAGCGCCGGCCGAGCAGCAATGTGGATCATCGCCTCCGGCATCATGGGGGCGATGCTGATCGTGGTGGCGGCTGACGGGGTGTCGGGCCTGCCCTTCGAGTGGTTCGGCGTCCTGGCCGCGTGCCTGCTGGCGGGCGTCGCGTTCGTGCTCGGCTTCGCCGAGTAGCGCCTAACCTACGGCCTCCGCGACCAGCTGCACGGGGTGCACGATCGGCAGGTCGGCACGGCCGGCGCGGCGAAACGCCGCCGCGAGCTGGAGCGCGCAGCCGGGGTTCGCGGTGGCCACCACATCCGGCTCCACGGCCAGGATCGACCGGGCCTTGCGGTCGCCCAGCTCACGGGCGGCCGCAGGCTCCAGCAGGTTGTACGTGCCGGCCGATCCGCAGCAGCGCTCGGGCCGCTCGATCTCCAGCACCTCGACGCCTGGGATTGCCGCCAGCACCGAGCGCGGCTGGTCGATCACACCCTGACCGTTGCGCAGGTGGCACGCGTCCTGGTAGGCGACCCGAAGCGGCGGCCGCTCGGCCCGGCGGGCGGGCCCTCCGAGCTCGGCCAGCAGCTCGGTCACGTCCCGCACGCCGGACGCGAACCTGCGCGCGCGGTCGGTGCCCAGCAGGTCGCCGTAGGACTTGAGCGCGGATCCGCAACCGGCGGCTGTGACCACCACGCGGTCGCAGCCGTCGAACACCTCCACCATCGCCGCGGCACGGCGGCGGGCCACGTCCTCCCGGCCGGCGTGCAGATCGAGGGCGCCGCAGCAGCCCTGCCCGGCTGGCGCCAGAACCGTACAGCCGTCGGCAGCCAGCGCCGCCGCCGCGGCCACGTTGACCCGCCCTCCGACCACCCGCTGCACGCAGCCCTCGAGCAGGCCCACCGTCATCCGCTGAGGCTCCCGTGCGGGGGTGCGGCGGGCGGGAGCGGCCCGCAGGTCGGCGGGGCGAAGGCGCGGCGCCAGCGGGTGCGGGCGGATTCCCGCGGCCAGCGGCCAGGCCAGCACCCGAAGCAACCGCGGGCGGGGGAAGACGCTCAGCGCCGCGCCCTCCAGCAGCCGTCGGCGCAGCCCGGTGGGCGCCGATCGACGGCGCTGCCCGCGGGAGCGCTCGATCAGCAGGTCATAGCGCACGCCGCTGGGACACGCCGGCACGCAGGCCAGGCAGCCCAGGCACCGGTCCAGGTGCAGTGCAGCCGTGGCGTCCCACTCGACCTCGCCGCGATCGAGCATGCTCATCAGGTGGATGCGGCCACGCGGCGAGTCCATCTCCTCGCCCCACAGGTCGTATGTGGGGCACGACGGCAGACAGAACCCGCAGTGGACGCACGCATCCAGCAGCTGCCTGGTGGTCTGCTCAGCCAGCGAACGCCTCCACCACCCGCCGCTCGAGGCGGGCCAGCGCGCCGGATTCGGGCCGTTCCGGCGCGGCCCGGGCCACCGCGCCGGGCTCCGCGAACAGCCATCCGCGGGCCAGCCGCCCCACGACGCAGCCGGCGCCGCCCGCCCGCAGCGACTCGATCAGCGCCGGCGCCTCGGAGGGCAGGCAGCGCACACCCGCCAGGCCCTCGGCCCGCTCGCGGTGCTCGGCCCACAGCGGCTCGTCGTCCTCCACCAGCTCGCCCCCGGCCAGGTCGCGCGCAGCCCGCGCGAGCTCGGCGGCGGCGATGCTCTCGAACCGCACCAGCAGCTGACCGGGGGGCCAGGCGTATTCCACGCACGCCGGCCCCAGCGGCTCGAGCGGCGCCGGGTCAGCCGGCTCCGCGATCAGCGTGCAGGTGGCGGCGGGCAGCGGATGCAGCCGAAGCCACAACTCTCGGACCGAGCCGAGCCGTCCCTGGGCGCCGCTGAACAGCCGGGCCAGGTCGTACCCGGCCACGTTCTTGCCCACCCGCCCGCCGCAGCGGGCGACGGTGCCGTCCGCGAGCTCGACGGTCATGCCCAGCACGAGGTCGCGGGGCTCGCCGTAGCGGTGGCTGCGCGGGCCCGCCATGCCGGCGTCGAACACCTCGCCCACTGTCAGCCGATCGGCTCCGGGGGGATCCAGGGCCAGCATCTGACCGGCCTCCGCCAGCGCCGCCTGCAGGTCGGCCAGGCACACGTCGGCCGACACCTGGCACACGAGGTCGCCGGGCTCGTGGCGGATCACAGCCGCTCCACCCCTTCACGTTCCGCCGGGTGCGCGCGGTACGGGCCGGGTACCTCGCCGCACAGCCGGGGGGTCGGGAACGCCTTGCCGGGGTTGCACAGGCCGGCCGGGTCGAACGCCGTGCGCAGCCGCAGCATGGTCTCCAGGTCGGTCTGCGAGAACATGCGCGGCATCTGGCAGGCCTTGTCCAGGCCGATGCCGTGCTCCCCGGTCAGCGAGCCGCCGGCATCCAGGCACGCGGACAGGATGGCGGCGGCCAGCGCCTCTGCTTGTTCGGCCTCCCCGGCTTCCTGGTCGTACAGCACCAGCGGATGCAGGTTGCCGTCGCCGGCGTGGAAGACGTTGGCCACCCGCAGCCCCGACTCGCGCGACAGCTCGCCGATCCGGCGCAGGGTCTCGGGCAGTCGCGTCCGGGGGACGACGCCGTCCTGCACGTAGTAGTCGGCGCTGATCCGGCCCATGGCTGCGAACGCGGCCTTGCGGCCGTACCAGAACCCGGCCCTCTCAGCCTCGTCCCTGGCCACCCGCAGCTCGGTGGCTCCGTGCTCGAGGCACAGCTCGCGGACGCGCGGGAGCAAGAGCTCGACCTCCGCGTCCGGCCCGTCCAGCTCGACCAGCAGCACCGCGCCCGCGCCCACCGGCAGGCCGGCGTGCACCGCCGCCTCCGCCGCCTCGATGGCCAGGGTGTCCATCATCTCCACCGCCGCCGGCAGTATCCCGGCGGCGATGATCGCGGACACGGCGCCGCCGGCTGCGTCTGTGCTGGGGTAGGCGGCCAGCAGCGTGTCCACCCGCTGCGGCACGGGAAGCAGCTGGATC
>JBQCGJ010000358.1:0-4641 GCA_051955775.1 Gaiellales bacterium
TGCCTGCAGGGGCCGCACAGCCGGAACATCCTGCAGGGCATGACCGACGCCGACCTGTCGGGCGAGGCGTTTCCGTACTACACGTTCCGCGAGGACGTGTCGATCGCCGGCATCCCGGTGTTCATGACGCGCCTGGGCTACACGGCGGAGCTGGGGTTCGAGATGTGGGTCGAGCGCTCGCGCTGCCTGGAGCTGTGGGACGCGCTGCTCGACGCGGGCACGCCGGCCGGAATGCGCGTGATCGGGATGGACGCGCTCGACCTGTTCCGGATCGAGGGCGGGTTCATCATCGGCGGGGTCGAGTACGACCCCGGCGTGTCGCCGTACGAGTGCGGCCTCGGGTGGTCGGTGGACACGGCGAAGCCAGACCTGCCGGCCAGGGATGCGCTCCTGCGTGACCGAGACGAGACGCGGCTTCGGCTGGCCAGCGTCGTGCTCGAGTCTGGCGGCGCCCAGGCCAGCGGCGCGGTCCTGGAAGCCGATGGGCGGGAGGTCGGCTTCATCACGCAGGCCGTGATCTCGCCTCACCTCGAGGGCGCCACGCTCGGGCTGGCCAAGGTCGACAGGGACGCCGCCGAGCCCGGCACACGCGTGCAGGCGCGGGTGGGCGGCGTGGCCGTGTCAGGCGAGCTCGTACGCCACCCGGTCTACGACCCGGAGCGGCGCAGGGCGAAGCAGGGCTGACTCAGCTCGGGTCCAGGCCGAGGATGCGGGTGGCGTTCTGTGCGTACACGAGTGCGTGATCCTGCCGGCTCAGCTGAAGGCTCTCGACGTCGTCGATGGTCTGTTCGACGACGTGGGGGCCGCCGAGCGGCATGTCGGTTCCGAACAGGACGTGGTCGGCGCCGAAGAAGTCGAGCGCGCAGCGCAGGCCGTGCGGCGCTCCGAACAGCGCGGTGTCGGCGTAGAAGCGGTGGAAGTAGTCGAGCGGTTCGCTCGGCAGCCGGTCCAGCGCGGGGCGCTGGTCCTCGGTCTGGATCTCCCGGAACCGGCCGGAAAAGTACGGGATCATCGCTCCCGCATGGTGGGTGATGATGCGGAGGTCCGGGTGGGCCTGCATGATCCCTGAATAGACCAGCCGGCACATCGCGACGCTCGTCTCGTAGGGCCATCCGATCGACCACCAGATGCCGTGCTGCGACTGGCGCTCGGACGGATAGTCGGGCCACGCCGGGCTGCGGGTGGGGTGCAGCCAGACGGCGATGTCCAGCTCCTCTGCTCGCTCGAACAGTGGGCGGAAGCGGGGCTCGTCGAGCGGGAGCCCGTTGATGTTCGAGTACAGCTGGAACCCGCGGGCGCCGAGCTGGCTGACCGCGCGGTCGAGCTCCTCGAGGCTCGAGTCGACGTCGTTCAGGGGCAGGCTGGCGCAGAAACCGAGGAACCGGTCGTGGCTTCGCACGAGCTCCGCCAGCTCGTCGTTGGCGAGCCGCGCGAGTTCGCGTGTGACCCGCGGGCCACCCAGCTCCTCGAGCGGGGGCGCGGCCACCACGAGCACCTGGCGATAGTCCTCGAACGGTTCGAGCGCTCGCCGGCGCGCGTCCAGGTCGTACAGCACCGGATCGGCCCGAAGCCACGGGCCGTGCTCCCTGACGGCCTCGCTCACGGCCGGGCCGGCCAGGATCTGCTCGACCCGCTCCATGTAGCGAAGGGGCGAGATGTGGGCGAACGCGTCGATCTTCACCGGTTCCACCACACACGCCAGGTGACCGCCAGCCCGGCGAGCACGGGAACGGTGGCCGGGAGCTTGTCCGTGACGTCGATCAGGAGCAGCCCGAACAGCATCGCCGCCACCGCCACCGTCACCCCCGCGACCACGCGCGGTCCGGTTCGCCTGCCGATCACCGCCCCCAGGAGCGCCGGCGCAAGGAAATCGAGCCAGCCCATGAGTGAGTTTCCGAGCTCGATCTGCTGCAGGCCCGGCAGCGGCCGAGCCTGGCCGCCGGTCACGCTGACCGGTGGCAGCGTGGCGTGATGCAGCGCCACCGTGGTGTCGAGCACCAGGGGTGTGCGGAACACGAGCCAGGTGTCGATCACGATCAGGCCGACGATCCCCAGCGCCAGGTAGCGGGCGGGCGTCAGCGGGCCCACGAACCCGGCGATCGCCAGGCACGCACCGCCGATCAGGAGCATCGCGGCGATCTCAGACGTGCGCCCGGGAGCGCGCCAGGCGACCACGTACAACACTGCGGCTGCGACGGCGGTTGCGGCCGGCCGCCGCCAGCGGGCGATCCACCCCAGCGATCCGGCCAGCACCGGCGTCGCCACCGTTCCCAGCCAGGTCAACACGCTCGCGCCCGCCCCGCCGAGCAGCGCCACCAGTCCCACCCCGACCACCATCGCCGCCGCCGGCCCGATCAGCCCCACCAGCGCCCCTCGCCGGGTGGTCGAGTCGCGGCCCACCGCTGGGATCACCACCAGCACGCCCTGGGCGAGGCACAGCGTTACATACCACGGGATCAGGAACACGCGACGACCACGGTAGCGCCTGGCTTGTGCCTGTGGTTGCCTGACCCTGGACCCGGGGGTAGTGTGACGGCACACCCTCGGGTCGGAACAGGGAGGATGCGAACAGGTCTCCAACGCCTCTCGCCGTATGGGCTGTTCGTCGTCGCGGTGGTAGTCGTGGCGCTGATAGCGGGTGCGGCATATCTGCTCGGCAGCAGCGGGTCGGGCTCGAGCGACTCGACCGCCAGCGCTGCCAACGTCGCAACCACGTGCGATGCCTCGTCGGTGGCCGACCACGTGCTGCCCTCGGTCGTGATGATCAGCGCCAACGGCGCCACGGGCGGCGGGACCGGCTCGGGCGAGGTGATCCGCTCCGACGGCTACATCCTGACCAACAACCACGTGATCGCCGAGGCGGCGAACGGCGGCCATGTGGAGGTGACGTTCTCGGACGGTGCAACGGCCCCGGCCACGATCACCGGCCGTGATCCGCAGACCGACCTGGCGGTACTGCACGTCACACCTCCCTCGGGCATCAAGGTGATCGCGATCGGCAAGTCCGACACCGTTCGGGTCGGTCAGCCCGTGGTCGCGCTGGGCGCTCCGCTGGGACTGGGCGGAACGGTCACCGCAGGCATCGTCAGCGCCCTCAACCGCAACGTCCACGTGCCGGCCGAGAACGGCCAGCAGGCGCTCTTGGTGTCCGCGGTGCAGACCGACGCCGCGATCAACCCCGGCAACAGCGGCGGCGCGCTGGTGAACTGCGGCGATCAGCTGATCGGGGTGCCGACTGCGGGCGCCACGGTGAGCGGCGAAGGAGGCAGCATCGGCCTGGGGTTCGCGATCCCGGTCGACTCCGCCATGCAGATCGCCAACGAGCTGATCAAGAACGGCTCGGTCACCCACTCCTTCTTCGGGCTGGTCACGGTGCCCGTCCCCGGATCGACGAGCTCACAGGCCGGTCCCCCCGAAGGGCTGTTCGTGCAGGGGGTGGAACCCGGCGGCCCCGCCGCGACTGCCGGTCTTCGCACAGGCGACGTGATCACCGAGATCGACGGCCACGCGGCGACGTCCAATATCCAGCTCGAGAGCCTGACCCTGACCAAACGACCCGGTGACACGGTGGCCGTCACCTACATCCGAGACGGTCAGAAGGCAAACGCCACCATCACCCTGGGCGCGTCACCGACGTAGGCATGCCGCATTCGCCGTTGCCGCCCGCGCTGGAGCGGTTCCTGTCGGCGCCGCGCCCGGCCGTCGTGGCCGTGGCCGGTCGCGACGGCCGCCCGGTCACCGCCGCCACCTGGTACCTCTACGAGCAGCGCAGCCTGCTGCTCTCGATGGCGGCGGATGGCCTGCGTCATCGCCATCTGCAGGTCGATCCCCGCATCTCCCTGACTGTACTCGCCGAGGATTGGTACTCGCATGTGTCGGTGATCGGGCGCGTGGTCGAGCTGCGCGACGACGCCGACCTGGCCGACATCGACCGTATCAGCCGGCTGTATCGTGGAGAGCCCTACCGGCGGCGGGACGAGGTGCTCGTGACGGCGGTGGGGGTCGTCGAGCTTTGGCACACCTACGGCGAGCCTGAGAAGTGACCTGACGGCTACGACTCGCCGCGCGGGCGGCGGTGCTGGGGGGCCACCAGGTCGGCGTATTCGGGGTGCCGATCGATGTACCGGGCGATGAACGGGCACAACGGCGCGACCACGAGTCCCTGCCGGCGCGCGTCGTCCAGCGCCGCAGCGGCCAGCTGGCTGCCGAACCCCCGGCCCTCGCACTCCGGGGTCACTTCGGTGTGCGTAAGGGCGATCCGCGTGTCGCGCTTTCGGTAGGCCAGCAGGCCGATCCTGCGCCCGTCGAGCAACAGCTCATACCTGTGTGCCTGGGGGTCGTGAACGACCTCCGCGTCGTCCGCGGCCGCCCGCGGTTCGACTGGCTCCAGATCGCCCGTGCTCTTGAAGTACGCGATCAGCTGCCCGGTCGTGTCCGACTCGCGCGCGTCCCGGTGGTCGGCGAAGCGCCGCCGATGAGCCTCGGCGAACCGCCCTGGGTCGCGCTCCGCGAGGTGAGCGAAGATCTCGCGGGTTCCGCGGAAGATTCGCCCATCCTCGACCTGGAGCACGGGGATCTCGTCGGTGCCGGCCATCTCGCGCAGGTGCGCTCGCTGCTCGGGCCAGGGCTCGACCTGGCGCA
>JBQCGJ010000359.1:0-11933 GCA_051955775.1 Gaiellales bacterium
GAACTGCTGCTGCGATGCGAAGCAGGCCCAGACCACCCAGATCGCCGCCACGGCCGGGGTGTTCGCCCAGGTGTAGAGCGCCATCCGCCGCCACAACGGGTTGCGTCGGAAGGCCTGTCCGAAGTGCAGGCACGAGGCGACGAATGCGGCGACTCCGAGCCCGAACAGGGATCCGTGGATCATGCCGTGAAGCGACGTACGGTTGAAGTCCGGGTCAGTGGGGAACAACGCCAGGCCGACCACCGTGAGGCCCACGACGCCCAGCAGCATCGATCCGCGGCGGGCGGCTCGGTCCGACCTGAACGACCGGCCGAGGCCGGCCGCGAACAGGCACAGCAGCACCCCGAACCCCGCGAACCCGCCGTCAGCCGCGGCGGCGGTCACCCCCAGCCCGAGCTGGGACACCTCGTCGCGGGTCATGTTGTACCCCGGCCGCAGCAGGCCGACCGTTGTCACCAGGGCGAGGAAGCCGGGGCTGAGCAGGCCCACGCCGGCCAGGCAGGCGCTGACCCGGTCCGGATAGGGGGGGCCGTCCATCTGTGCTCCTCGACCTGGCCGGCTGACACACTGCATGGTCCGGATACCCCCCGCCGCGGAGCACGAACATGGCCGGCCATCACCACGCTCAACCGCCACCCAGCGCTCGGCTCAGCCGGGCTGGCACCGCGCTGGTGCTGGCCACTCACCCGTTCCCGGCCGTGAGCTCGATCTCGCGATGGCCCCGCGCCGCGCTGGGGATCGAGGACCAGGTGGCGGAGCCCGGCGCCGTCGCGCTCACCTTCGACGACGGGCCGCACCCCGAAGGCACACCGGCTGTGCTGGAGCTGCTCGCTGCGGCCGGCGTGCGGGCGACGTTCTTCCTGGTCGGCGAGCAGGCTGAGCGGTATCCCGGCCTGTGCGCGCGGATCGCTGCGGAGGGCCACACCGTCGGCCTGCACTGCCACCGGCATCGGCTGCTGCTGCGGCTGTCGCCCTCGGCGGTGGCCGACGACCTGGCCAGGGCGCACGCGGCCATCATCGAGGCCGCCTCCGTCGAGCCCCGGCTGTACCGCCCGCCCTACGGGGTGTTCACCGCCGCCAGCCTGGCGCTTGCCCGCAGGTATGGATGGCGGCCGGTGCACTGGAGGCGGTGGGGCCGGGACTGGGAGGCACGGGCGATGCCCACCCGCATAGCCGCCCGACTAACCGACCGTGTCCAGCCCTGTGACGTCCTGCTCCTGCATGACGCCGACCACTACGCGGCGCCGGGATCGTGGAGAAACACCGTCGCCGCACTGCCGCTGGTGCTGTCCGCACTCGCCCGGTCGGGTCTTCGCCCCATCCCGATCGACGACCGGCCGTGACCGGCTCCGGGTTTTCGATAGCCGTCGGGTGGCTCTTGGCGGCGGGGGGGGGTAGGCGATAGAATCTCCGTGGTCGGTCGAACAGCGTGCCGCCGCCGCTGGCCCGGAGGTGTGTCCGGAGCAGGGAGTGGTGGGCGGCATGCCTGGCGCACCTCGCTTCCTCCGAGCCGGTGGGCGGCTCGTAGATGAGAAGCGAGAGTTTCGATGCCCGAGGAAACATCAGCAGGTGACGTCACCATCAACCGCCACGACGGCGTATGGGTCGTTGCGCTGACCGGTGAGCACGACCTGTCCACGGTCGAGGAGTTGCGTCAAACATTCGATTCGGTGCTGCGGCCGGATGCGGCCGCAATGCCCCGGCCGCCCCTGGTGGCCATCGACCTGTCGCAGGTCGGGTTCCTCGACAGCAGCGTGATCGGCGCAATCGTCCGTGCCCATGCGATGACCGAGCACGACTCGGGCACGCGGTTGGCGGTGATCGTCGGATCGCCCGAGTCGTTCGCGGCCAGGGTGTTCCGGATCGTCGGCGTGACCGACGTGCTGCCGTTGCACAGCACAATTGGTGATGCGCTCGTGTCGCTGGACGGCTCCAGCGACGGGCGGCGGGGACCCTAGACGGCTGACTCGGATCGGTCGAGGAGGTCGGCGGCGACGTTCCGCAGCTTGCGGTTCGAGCGGCTGGAGAGCTCACGGAGTATCTCGAACGCCTCGCCCGGTGTGATCCCATACTGATCGGCGAGCGACTGTTTGGCCTGCTCGATCACGGGACTGCGCCCTATGTCCCCCGATAGCCGGTGCAGGCGAACGGTCATCACCGGAGGGCTGTGCCGCACCTCGTCGACAGCTTGCGTCGTGCGCTCCAGCGCCTGTCGCCGTGCTTCGTCGACCCGGTCACGCGTTGCCAGGATCGAGATCGCGAGTCGCTCGGACTCCGCTCGAACCGCCCTCGAGCGGTCCATCAAGGTGGGAAGCGCATTCTGGGTCAGCATCGGAGCTCTCGCCACGTATTGTGCCCCAAACACCGGCACCCGAACCACTGCCGGGCATCAGGCTGTTCACGTGAAGGCGTAAGATCCAGCGGTGGCCACCACGGATATCGACGAAGCGTCGGCGCGCAGCGACGAGCGCCGGCGGATGGCGGAACATCGGGCGGAGGTGGCTGCCAGGCGAGCGCAGGTGGCGCATCGCAACGCCGACAAGGCCCGCAATGAAGGAAAGGCCCGCGCGGCCGCTGTGCATGACCAGGAGGCGGCCATCCATCAGCGGGCGGTGGATATCCACCGTCACGCCGCGCGGGTTCAGCAGAACCACCGTCGCGAGCTCGAGGGGGCGTCCGGCGCAGGGATCGACGAAGACGGTCTGCGGCTGATCGCAGACAGCGTGCGTCGCGCGCGGGAAGAGGCCGAATTGCGCGGCCAGCAGGCGCGCACATTCGCCCTGCGAGCGCGAGAACGGGCCGCGAGGCTCCACGGCGAGCAGCGTCGAGATGCCGGCGACGTCTAGCTCCGAGCCTCGTAGGGAAGTGTAGAAACCGTGGCCAGGCGCGACCTCGTCGTGGTGGGGGCATCCGCCGGTGGCGTCGAGGTGCTGTTCACAGTGCTCCGCGACACTGCATCGGCGGACGTCGCGTTCGTCGTCGTCGTTCATATGGCGGCCAACGCCCGCACCGCCCTGCCGCAGATCGTGAGCCGGCAGACGGGGATGCCGTGCCGGCTCGCCGAGGACGGCGACCAGCTTGCCAGAGGCGAGGTGCTGATCGCCCCTCCTGACCGGCACACGCTCGTCCGCCCCGGGCAGGTCGCGGTGGTGCACGCTCCGCGGGAGAACCGGGCCCGGCCGGCCATCGATCCCCTGTTTCGCAGCGCAGCGGCCGCCTATGGGCCGCGCGTGATCGCCGTCGCGCTGTCCGGCGTGCTCGACGATGGGACGGCGGGGGCCGGCGCGGTGCGCCGGGCGGGCGGCGTGATCGTCGTCCAGTCACCCGACGACGCGCTGTTCGCGGACATCCCCCGCAACATCATCGAGCACGTGGGCGCTGACCACGTGTGCCGCAGTTCCGAGATCGGCGGGCTGATCACGCGGTTGGCCGCCGAGGAGGTGGTGGATCAGATGGCACCCGAGGATCGCCACGAGCCCGCACTGAGCAACCAGCGCGATCTGCTCCGCCAGGCCCAGGACGGGACGATCACCCAGTTCACGTGCCCGGAGTGCAGCGGCACGCTGTGGGAGGTCGACGACCACGGGGTGCTCAGGTACCGCTGCCGCGTCGGCCACGTGTATTCGCCGGAGGCGCTGCGCGCTGCCCAGGCGGACGGGGTCGAAACGGCTCTGTGGGTCGCGATGCGAGCGCTGGAGGAGCAGGCCAGCCTGATCCGCCGCACGGCCAAACGGTCTCGCAGCCTGGGCGCGCCGTCGTCCGCCGCCCGTCACGAGTCCCGTGCCGAAGAGGTTCAGGCCCGGGCGGAGACGATCCGCGATCTGCTCGACCGGCTCAACGAGACGCGGGACATCACCGAGTCAACCGGCGCTTGACTGCGCCTCGGCGGCGCCGTTCACCTGCTCCATCAGGATGACGACGCCCTCAATCGTCTCGCCCTGAGCGAGCGGTGAGCAGAACACCTGGCAGGTGATCTGCCGCCCGCGCCGGTTCACGGCATCGATGGTCAGCGCCTCGCGTGTGCTCTGGCCGGACAGGCATGCCCTGGCGGGGTCACGCAACTGCTCGACGGGGAACCCGATGTCGAGATTCAGCAGGTGCTGCCCCTCGACCTCGTCCCCCCGCAGGCCCCACATGTCCTCCGCCTCCCGGTTCCACACCATCACCCGCAGCTGGGCGTCTGCCACGATCACGGCGAAGCGGACGCTCAGGAGCACCGACTCGAAGAACACGTTGACGTCGTTCAGCTCGAGGGACCGGCGGCGCAGCTCCTCGTTCATCGTCTCCAGCTCTTCGTTGGTGGACTGGAGCTCCTCGTTCATCGTCTCCAGCTCCTCGTTGGTGGACTGGAGCTCCTCGTTGGTCGTCTCCAGCTCCTCGTTGGTGGACTGGAGCTCCTCGTTCGTCGTCTCCAGCTCCTCCACCGTCGATTGCAGCTCCTCGTAGGCGGTCTCCACCTCGCGCTGGGACCGCCGCAGCTGCTCCTCCAGCTCCTGGTAGCCGGTGACGTCCACGAACGTGATCCCGGTGCCGAGCAGGCCTCCCTCGACGGAGATCAGCGGCACGACATGGACGTCGACGAACGCGCTGTCCGATCCCCGCACCCATTCGACCCGCTGCGCCGCCACAGGGCTCGCGTCGTGCGCCGCCTGTTCGATCAGCGACCGCAGCTCCACCGGGCGGTACGAGATCTCCAGGTCCTGGATGGGCCGGCCGATCTCATCGCCCGCGAACCCGAACATCCGCCGCGCGCGCTCGTTGACGAAGATCACGACGCCGTGGGGATCGAGCAGCACCTGAGGAAACTCCCCGGCGTCGATCGCCCGGGATTCGAGCGTGGGCTCCGAGTTGGTGCGGTTGGTCGGCGGCGCCTGGCCGATCCGGCGCTGACCGCGGAATCGCTCGGACGCCCCGTCGGCACGGAACACGCGTCGCTTCAGGTCGAGCGGCTGGAACCGGTCGGTGCGGCTCAGCATGACCTCTGACTTGCCGAGCACGAGGTAGCCGTTCGGGTTCAGCGCGAAGTGGAAACCATCCAGGATGTACGTCTGAAGCGGCGAGCTGAAGTACATCAGCGTGTTCCGGCACAGCAGAAGGTCGATCTTGGAGATGGGAGCATCCGTGGCCAGGTTGTGGCGGCCGAAGACCACGGATCGGCGCAGCTCCTTGCGGATCGAGAACCGCTGGCCCACCGGCTCGAAGTACCGCTCCAGGATGTCCGGCGGAACGGTCTGCACCTGGCGGTCGGTGAACTCCGCCCGGCGGCCCTCGGCCAGCGCCTCGTCGTCGACGTCGGTGGCGTAGATCTTGACCCGCCGCGCAAACCCGTCGATGCCGAGCCGCTCGGCCAGCAGCATGGCGACGCTGAACGGCTCCTGGCCCGACGCGCACCCCGCCGACCACACGCGGATCGAGCCGTTCCGATCGCCGTCTTGCACAACCTCGGGAATGATCTCATTGCGCAGGTACGTCCATGTCTCCTCGTCACGGAAGAACGAGGTGACATTGATCAGAATGGTGTTGAAGAGCCGCGTGAACTCGTCGGCGTTCGCCTGCAGGTAGTCCAGGTACTGCTCGTAGCCCTCGATGCCCAAATCGCGCATGCGTTTTGTCGTGCGCCGCATGAGACTGGAGCGCTTGTAGCCCGTGAAATCGAAGTTCCGCTCCTGCCGGACGAACTCCAGCAGGTGCTCGAACTCGGCACGCTCGTCCGTTATCGCCATCTCGATGAACACCCTAGCGGGTCCACAGCCGCCCGACAGCGGACGACGCGCGCACGGCCATGCCCTTGACGAGAGGCGAGCCGGTCGAGGATAATGACTGGTCGGTCCAACAGCGAGCCGTCGGCTGGCCCTGGGGTCTTGGGTTGGAGGAAGCCTGCGCGCTCGCAGACCGACGCCGCACCTCCGCTTCTCTCCATGGGCCAGCGGGCGGCTGCCACGTGAGGAGCGTGAAGGCGATGGCTGAGATGGTCCCTCTGGGTGCGGTGACCGTCGACCGCCAGGACGGGGTGTGGGTGGTCGCGCTCACCGGCGAGCACGACCTGGCCACGGTGGACGAGCTGAGGATCACCCTCGATTCGCTGCTCGCGCCGGAGACCCGCCCTCTGTCGCAGCCCACCCTGGTGGTCGTCGACCTCAGCGAGGCGGCGTTCGTCGACAGCAGCGTGATCAGTGCCATCACGCGCGCGCACGAAGCGGCTCGAGACGACTCCGGAGCACGCGTGGGTGTGGTGGTCGACTCGCCCGAATCCTTCGCCGCCCGACTGCTGGACCTGCTCGGCCTGGCGCGCGTCCTTCCGATCTACAGCAGCAGGGCGACGGGGGTCGCGGCGCTGCTCGCCCCGCAACCGGCTAGGTGAGGGCGAAGGCCGCCCACGCGAGTCGGCCCACTGCCTTCTCGCGGACGTCCCACACCACTGCCAGCTGATCGAGCACCCTCCGCCGCAGAGCGCCTTCGCCGACGTCCGCGCAACTGTACGCGAACCGGGTCGGGTGGCCCATCGCGCAATCCACCTCGACCTCCAGCTGATCGGCGTGAAGGTGGGTGGTCACCTTCATCCGCCCCCGGCCCGGTCCCTGGCCAACGCACATCGCGGCCAGCTCCGTGGTCAGCAGGCGCAGGTCGTCCATCGCCTCAGGGCCCAGGTGCGACTCATATGGCGCGAGCGCCGCGCGGGCGACCGCCGGAGCCGTGCTGTCCGGCGGTAGCTGGATCGTCATATCGATGTTCTCGTTCGGAGCCATACTGAGCCGCCACCTTCAGGACGATTTGGACTTGGACTTGGCCTTGCCGCCCTTGCGCCCGGCTGCCTTCTTCTGGGCCGTTGTGCCGCCCTGCTTCGAACTGCCGCCCTTGCCGGAGCTCTTGCCGCCTCGTGACGAGGCGCCCTCCGAGTTCGCAATTCGCGCGGCGCGCTGCTTGGACATCCCCTTGTCCTTGAGTGCCTCGTACTGTTTCTCGTTCTTGACCGCCATGTGTGAGCTCCTCGTGTCTCGCGGGTCTCCGTGTGCGTACGGGTCGCCCTCCGGCCGGTCGGGATCCGGCCCGGGGTACGACTCTCCGGGAGACCGCCGCTGCGTCCGCTCGTTCGTCATGCACCGGGCGATACCCGGACGAGGCGACGCCAAACTCAGCGCCCGTGCGGCGCCGCGTTTCGGGCCGTCGCCGGCCGGGAAAGGCATCGTCATGCGACCAGGAGACGTAGCAGCCACCATCGTCAGGCCCGCGATCAGCGGCACGATGCGCGCCCGCCAGACGAAGAAGGAGCGCCAGAGAGTCACGCTGCAGCAGTGGATCGGGTTCATCTTGGTCGCTGCGGCGACCACCTGGCTGACGAAGACGCTGGACGACCTCGTCGAGCGCCAGTTCAGCGCGGGCGACGCTTGAGCGACACGTCGAGAGCGGCGATTCGCATGCATCGAGAGGGCGATGTCCGGGTCGTCACGCTGACCGGTGAACACGACGTGGCCGTGCTGGCGGAGCTCGAGTCCACTCTGGACTCTGCGCTCAGGGCCGAGGATCCCGTCGCACCGCACACCCTGGTGCTGATCGACCTGACCGACGCCCGGTTCTTCGACAGCACGATCGTGGCCGCGCTGCTTCGCGCGCACGATACGGCCGAAAACATGGAGGGCACACGCCTGGCGATCGTCGTCGAGTCACCTGATCAGTTCGCCGCGCGGATGCTGCGGCTGGTGGGCGTGACCCGGATCATCCCCACCTACGTCGACCGTGATGCCGCGATCCAGGCGCTGACCCGCCAGGGCACAGCCGAGGGTGAGCTGACCTCGTAGGCTCAGGCGACGGCGCGCAGCCGGCCGCGCAGCAGGGCGAGCACCGCCGCCTCGTGTGAGCTGAGACCGCGCGTCCCCGCGAGGCTGTGGCCGGCCTGCTCCTCCAGCGCGGTCTGCAGCGTGCCGTCCAGGTGGGCCGAGAACACGTCCGGATGCACGTAGCAGCGCCTGCAGATCGCCGGTGTGTTCCCCAGTTCCTCCGCCACCGTCTCCACCGCGGACACGATCTGCGCCTTGGAGCCGGACGCGTCCGGGTTGTCAATGGCCAGGTCGTGCAGCGCCCAGGCTGCGAGCACGGTGCCGGTCCATGTCCGGAACTCCTTGGCCGTGAAGTCCTCACCGCTGATCTCCCGCAGGTACTCGTTGACGTCGCTCGACCCGACGTCGTGCGCGGTGCCGTCCGCGTCCAGGTACTGGAACAGCCGCTGGCCGGGCAGATGTTCGCAGCGCCGCACGACGCGGGCGATCCGTGCGTCCGAGAGCTGGATGTGGTGCACCTTCCCGCCCTTGCCCCGGAACCGGAAGCCGATCGTGTCGCCGTGCACGTCGACGTGCCGCGATCGCATCGTGGCCAGCCCGAACGACTGGTTGTCGCGCGCATATTCCTCGTTTCCCACCCTAATCGTCGTCCGGTCCAGCAGGCTGACCACGGCCGCCAGCACGCGCTCGCGGCTGAGCTTGCGCTGTCCCAGGTCGCGTCGCACGCGGCGCCGGATGCGGGGCAGCGCCTTCCCGAACGCCAGCATGCGGTGGTACTTCGTCTCGTCGCGCACCTCGCGCCAGCGCGGGTGGTACAGGTACTGCTTGCGTCCGCGCGCGTCCCGTCCGGTGGCCTGGATGTGCCCGTTGGAGACGGGGCAGATCCACACGTCGGTCCACGCGGGAGGGATGGCCAGGGACGAAATCCGGTCTCGCTGCCTGGCCGAAAGCGGGCGCCCGGTGGTGGAGAGGTACTGGAAGCCGCGGCCGCGGCGCCTGCGCGAGAAACCGGGGTCGCCGTCGTTGACGTACCGCAGCCCCGCCGACCGGGCGATCGCGGTGGCGGAAGCGGGCGGCACGGCGGGGCTCGCCGCCCTACAGCGTCGGTCGCAGGGCGTCGACCCAGAAATCCATGAAGCTCCGGGCGTCGGCGCCCGGATAGGCGACGGCGATGCGATTGAACCCCGCGTCGAGGTAGCCCTGGATCGCCTCGGCGTGCGCCTCGGGATCCGGTCCGGCGGGGATCACCTCCGCCAGATCCGACGGCTCCACGGTCTGCGTGGCGGCGTCGAAGTTGACCGGGTTGGGCAGCTCCGACTGCACCTTCCAGCCGCCGCTGGCGAACCGGAACTGGGCGTGTGCCTCGCGCAGCCCGCGATCCTCCTCCGGCGCCCAGGCCAGCACGACCTGGCCCCAGGTGTGTCCGGCCTGTCCTCCGGCGTCGAGGTACGCCCGGATCAGATCCTCGTCCGGCTCGGTGGCGCACACGCCATCGGCTGTCTCCGCGGCCAGTGCGGCCGCCTGTGGGCCGCCGGCCGCGACGTAGGTCTCGATTGGCTTCGCCGGGAGGTCGAACACGCGCGCGTCCTCGACGGTGAAGTGCCGTCCGCGATGGGACACGTATCCGCCCTCCCACAGCTCCCGCATGATGCCGATCGCCTCGCGCAGCATCTCGTGCCTGACCGACACCGGCGGCCAGCCGCGGCCGACCACGTGCTCGTTCAGGCGCTCGCCGGCGCCCAGCCCGAGGGTGAAGCGCTCGTCGCTCAGCACCGCCACCGTGGCCGCCATCTGCGCCACCACCGCGGGGTGGTAGCGGATGATCGGGCAGGTGACCATGGTCGCCAGCTCGATCCGTTCGGTTGCCTGCGCGACGGCGCCCAGAACGCTCCATGCGAACGCCGAGTGCTGCTGCTCAGTCAGCCACGGGTGGTAGTGGTCCGAGATGACGAGGAAGTCGAACCCGGCCTGCTCGGCCATCACCGCCTGCTCGACCAGCGACTTGGGTGGGTTGCCTTCGCAGTACAGGGTGTAGCCGAACCGCGGCTGGGAGGCCTTCGAGCTCATGTCAGCCCGAAGCCCGCAGCGCCCTGATCAGATCCCACTTGCCCATCTTGGAGCGGCCGGCGATGTTTCGCTTCTTGGCAACTTCGTACAGTTGCTCGCGAGTGCGATCCTCGTACGCGTGCCCCGCCTCGCCGCCGCGCCCGCGGGCCTTCGCAGCCTGGTGGCCGAGATCTTTGCGGGTCTTGGGGTCGAGGTTCGCGATCGTCCGCTTCGACCGCGCCGCGGACTGTGCCTTGCCCACGTTCTTCTTGGCTGCCGCGACCTGTTTGCGTGTGGCCATCACATGCTCCCTTCTGATCGCCGAATCCCGGGAACCGGGCCTGTAGGGCACCGGCCACCGCCGAAGCCTGCAACGGTCGTTTGGCCAGTAGGCGCTGACGCCGACCCCACAAGACCCGGGTTCACCGACCACGTGGTTACCCGTCAAGCCGCGGAGCTAACCCGCAACGGGCTGCTTTGCGGCGATCCGTCCGCCCTCCAACCGAACTCCAAGGCGGGTGTCGTACATTCGTCTGTGCGGCCCCGGGGCAAGTCCCAGATCCCCACCTGCCAAATTTGGGACTTCATTCACCCCGGGGCCGCTTTCATGTTCTCCCCGGGAGTGGCGCTGGTATCCGCGGCGCCGGCGGCGGCGTGCTCGCGCAGCACGTACTTCATGATCTTCCCGGTCGCGGTCTTCGGCAGCGGGCCGTAGACGACCCGCCTGGGCGCCTTGAAGCGGGCGATGCGGGCCTTGACGTGCTCGATCAGGTCGTCCGCCTCGGCGGACGCGCCTTCGCGCAGCGTGATGTACGCCACCGGCACCTCGCCCCACTTCTCATCCGGTCCCGCGACCACCGCCGCCTCCAGCACCGCCGGATGGCTCATCAGGGCCTGCTCGACCTCCACCGACGGGATGTTCTCCCCGCCCGAGATGATGATGTCCTTCGCCCGGTCGCGGATCTCGATGTAGCCGTCCCGGTGCACCACAGCCAGATCGCCGCTGCGGAACCAGCCGTCACCGGCGGCCTGCGCGGTCAGCTCCGGGTCGCGGTAGTAGCCCAGCATGACGTCGTTGCCGCGCAGGGCGATCTCGCCGATCGTCTCGCCGTCGGCCGGCACGTCCCGCCCCTCCACATCGATCACCCGCGGCTGCATCGCGATCACATTGCCGACGCCCTGCCGTGCCAGCAGGCCGGCCAGCCGCTCGGGCTCGGCGTCCGCCCAGCTCGGCTGTGGCTCGCAGATCATGACCGGCCCGAACGTCTCGGTCAGCCCGTACAGGTGCGTGACGTCCATGCCCAGCCGGTCGAGCCGGGCGATCAGCGTCGGCGACGGCGGCGCGCCGCCGGTGCACACGTGGATCCGCCCCCGGGCAGGGCTGCCGGGATCGCGCGCGGCGCCGATCATCGTCAGCACCGTCGGCGCCCCGTTCAGGTGCGTCACCCCCTCGCGGTCGATCATGTCCCACACGGCTGCGGGCTCCAGCCGCCGCAGGCACACGTGCCGCGCTCCGGCGGCGGTCACGCCCCAGGTGAAGCACCAGCCGTTGCAGTGGAACATGGGCAGCGTCCACAGGAACACGCTGCGGGCGTCGAGCCGGGCGTGGAACGCCATGGCCAGGGCCTGGAGGTAGGCGCCGCGGTGGTGGTACATGACGCCCTTGGGCCGGCCGGTGGTGCCGCTGGTGTAGTTGATGGAGATCAGCGAGCGCTCGTCGCTCGCGGGTATGTGGTGCGGCGCTGCGGACGCCAGGCGCTGCTCGAGATCCGTCTCCGACAGCGCCGGGATCGGTGAGCCGAGAGCCCTCACGATGCCCGCGGCGTGATCGCCCAGCTCGGCGTCGTGCAGCAGGAGCCGTGCCCCCGCGTGCTCGAGGATGTGTGCCAGGTCGGCTGCGGTCAGGCGGTGGTTGAGCGCCACCAGCACGCCGCCGCAGCCGGGCACGCCGTAGTGCGCCTCCAGCAGCAGCGGGCTGTTGGCGGCCAGCACGCCGACGCGGTCGCCCGGTTCGACGCCCAGCTCCCGCAGGGCGCCGGCGAGCCGGTGGCAGCGATCGTGGAATTCCCGGTATGTGTGGCGGGTGTCCCCGTCGACGACGGCCACACAGTC
>JBQCGJ010000360.1:0-7904 GCA_051955775.1 Gaiellales bacterium
AGCCGCAGCCCGGCCCGGGCCAGTGCGACGCGGCCGCGCGGGGACAGCGGCAGCCGGAACGGCAGCAGCTCCGGCCGCGTATCCCGGATCAGCCGCCCGCCCAGGTGGATGTTCAGCATCGAGCCGGTGATCGGCCGCGTCTCCAGCCCCAGGTCGGCCGCCATGCGGCCGATCACCGAGCCGGGCTCGGGGAACATGTGCGCGCCCACGCTGAGCGCCAGGTCGCCGCGCTGCTGGGAGCACATGCGGCCACCCACCCGGTCGTCGGCCTCCAGCACCAGCGGGGACAGCTCGCGCAGCGAGTGCGCCGCGGTCAGCCCGGCGATGCCGGCGCCGATGATGACGATGTCTCGATCCTCCGACACAGCCTGCTCAGCCCAGCTCGCGGACGAGCCGGAACCTCTGGGCGACGATCAGCGTGTCGTCGTCGACCCGGAACTCCGGCTGCCCCAGCTCGGCCCGCACCTCGTCGCTCTGCCAGAACCGCTCGTGCTCGCGCCGCCATTCGGCCACCGAGTCGAACCCCTCTCCCTCGTCGCGGGCGAACCCGATGTCAACGTCGGCGACTCGCAGCACCCGTACCTCCACCGTCTCGATCTCGGCCACAGGCTGGCCCAGGGAGTCGATCACCACTTCCACGTCACCGGTCTGCGGAAACCCCTGCGGATCGTCTGCATACCCGACGTGCAGCGACGACGTGGCCGTCTTCTCGCCGCGCAGGATCGCTCCCACCAGACGATCGCGCAGCGGCCCCGGGAAGCCGAACTCGGCGATCGGCTCAGCCGCCATCGCGTAACGCCTCCTCGGCTCGGTGGCACGCCACCAGCCGGCCGTCGTCGAGCCCCCGCAGCGCCGGCGGCTCGGTGCGGCAGCGGTCGACCGCCAGCGGGCAGCGGGGGTGAAACCGGCAGCCCGGCGGCGGGTCCTGGGGGTCCGGCGGCTCGCCCGTACCGAGCTGGACGCGCTCGGGCGCCGGCGCCGCCAGCTCCGGCACCGCCCGCCGCAGCGCCTGCGTGTACGGGTGCGCGGGCCGGTGCAGCAGCAGTTGCGTGGGCGCCTGCTCCACGACCTGGCCCAGGTACAGCACTGCCACCTGCTCGCACAGTTGCTCCACCACCGCCAGATTGTGCGAGATCAGCAGGTACGCCAGGCTGCGCTCGGCGCGCAGCCGCCGGATCAGCTCCAGCACGCGCGCCTGCACCGTGACGTCCAGAGCGCTGGTCGGCTCGTCCAGCACGATCCCGCTCGGCTCCACCGCCAGCGCGCGGGCGATCGCCACCCGCTGGCGCTGGCCGCCCGACAGCTGATGCGGGTACCGGCCGGCCATGTCGGCGTCCAGGTCGACCTCGGCCAGCAGCGCGGCCACCCGGTCCTTCACATCGCTCCGAGGCACCGCCGCGTGGGCACGTAGGGCCTCGGTGAGCGCCGGGCCGACCCGCATCCGCGGGTCGAGCGTGGAGTCCGGGTCCTGGAACACGATCTGGAGCTGCCGCCGGTACGCGCGAAGCGCTCCTCGGCGGGCCGCCAGGACGTCGGCGCCGTCCATCACGACGGTGCCGGCCGAGGGCTTGACCAGCCGCGCCAGCGCCCGGCCGATGGTCGTCTTGCCGGATCCGCTCTCGCCCACCAGGCCCAGCCCGAACGGCCCGTCGGGCACCGTGAACGACACCCCGTCGACCGCAGTCACCGGTCCGAACCGGACCTCCAGACCGTCAACCTCGAGCATCAGCCTGTGCACCTCCCAGTCGCGGAACGGCCGAGATCAGCTCGCGCGTGTACGTGTGCGCGGGGGTCTCCAGGACGGCGCTCACCGGGCCGGCCTCGACGACCTCTCCGCGCCGCATCACCGTCACCCGGCTGCACAGCGATGAGACCACGGCCAGGTCGTGGCTGACGAACAGGATGGCCATGCCCTCCTCGGCCCGCAGCCGGCGCAGCACGTCGAGCACCTCGGCCTGCACGGTGACGTCCAGCGCGGGGGTCGGCTCATCCGCCAGCAGCACCTCGGCCCGCAGGGCCACCGCCATCGCGATCGCCACCCGCTGCGCCTGGCCGCCCGAGAGCTGGTTGGGATACCGCCGCAGCAGCTCGGCCGGCAGCAGCACCTCGCGCATCGCCGCCTGCGCCCGGGCTCGGGCCTCGGCGCTGGACGCGCCGTGCAGGCGCAGTGCCCGCACGAACACGTCGCCCACCCGGAATACGGGGTTCAGCGACGAGATCGGGGCCTGGAAGATCATGGCGATCCGCCGCCCGCGCACCTCCCGCAGCCGTCCCTCGGGAAGCGTCAGCAGCTCCTGGCCGTCGAGCTTGACGCTGCCGCTGACCGTGGCGCCCATACCGCGGGCCAGGCCGATCACCGCCAGCGCCGTCATCGACTTGCCGGAGCCGCTCTCGCCCACCAGCCCGACGATCTCCCCCTCGCCGATGGCCAGCTGCGGCACGTTGGCCACCACGCGGTCGCCGAACGCCACCTCGAGCCCTGTCAGCTCCAGCCTCACCGGGTCACCACCCGCCGTGGATCGAGCAGTTCGCGCAGGCCGTCGCCGACCAGGTTGAAGGCCATGGCGGTGATCAGGATGGCCAGCCCCGGGAAGGTCGCGAACCACCACTGGGTGGAGAAGTACTGGGCGCCCTGGCTGACCATCAGACCCCATTCCGGCGTTGGATCCTGCGCTCCCATGCCCAGGAACGAGATGGCAGCGGCCGTCAGCAGAACACCGCCGGCGTCCAGCGATATCTGCACGATCAGCGGCGTCACCGAGTTGGGCAGCACGTGCCGGAACAGGATCCGGGGCGTGGAGATGCCCAGCGCCTTGCAGCTCTCGATGTATGCGCGGCCCGACACCGACGCCGCCTCGCCTCTGGCCAGGCGTGCATACCACGGCCACCAGGTGGCCGCGATGGCGAAGGTCATGTTGCGCACGCTGGGCGTGAAGATGAACGCCAGGGCCAGGGACAGGAGCAGCGGCGGGAAGGCCAGGAAGACGTCCGTGACGCGCATGATGATCTGGTCGACGACGCCGCCGAAGTAGCCCGCCGCGATGCCCAGCGGGACGCCGATCAGGGTGGCCAGGACCAGCACGGTGACCACGATCAGGAGCGATACCCGGGCGCCGTAGACGACGCGTGTGAACAGGTCGCGGCCGACCAGGTCGGTACCGAACAGGTGGGCCGACGACGGGTGCAGGAGCACGTCCTCGGGATGGGTGGCCGTCCCGGCGTCCCCCGGGTACGGGGTGATCCAGGGCGCCAGCAGCGCGAACAGCACGATCACCGCCAGCATGGCGAGCCCGGTGGCCAGCAGCGGGTTTCGTCGCAGCGTGCGCCGGGCCAGCAGCGCGCGGCCGGGGAAGGCGCCGGCGGTCACCGGCGGATCCTGGGGTCGATCAGCGCCTGCACGAGGTCGACGATCAGGTTCAGCACGACATAGGCGACGCCCACCACCAGCGTCACGCCCATCACCGCCGGCGTGTCCAGCGCCTGCAGCGAGTTGGCCGCGTAGCTTCCCAGGCCCGGCCAGTCGAACACGGCCTCGACCAGGAACGTGTTGGCCAGGGCGTAGGCGAAGACCAGCGCGATCACCTGCACCACGGGGTTCAGCGCGGGCCGTAGTGCGTAGCGGCCGAACACCGCCCGGTCGCCGAATCCCAGCGCCCGCACCATCCGCACGTGGCTCTCGCCCAGGGTGTCGAGCACGGACGCCCGCACCATGCGCGCGATCAGCCCGGCCGGGTATGCAGCCACCACCAGGGCCGGCAGCAGCAGATGCGAGATCGAGCTCTCGAACACCGGCAGGTTGCCGGTGAACAGCGCGTCCAGCACCGGCATGTTGACGTAGCTCGTGAGCGGGCTGGTGTAGTAGAGGTTGGGGTTGTACTCGCCGGCCGCGGGGAGCCAGCCCAGCTTCTGGGCGAACACCAGCTGCAGGATCAGGGCCAGCCAGAACACCGGCATGGAGACGCCGATCACCGCCCACAGCCGCACCAGCAGGTCGGGCGGCCGGCCCTTGTAGCGGGCCGACAGGAGACCCGCGGGGAGCCCGAACAGGAGCGCCAGCAGCATGCCCGCCGTGACCAGCTCGATGGAGGCCGGGAGCACCGTGCGGATGTCGTCCAGCACCGGCCGCTTGGTGCGGTACGAGATGCCCCAGTCGCCCTGCACGATGCCCTTCATGTAGTCGCCCAGCTGCACCAGCATCGGTTTGTCCAGCCCGAGCTGGCGACGTGTGGCCTCGAGCTGCGAGGCCGAGGCCCGCGGCCCGGCGTAGGTCACCGCCGGATCGCCCGGGATGACCCGGGCGATCAGGAAGGTGAGTACCACGACGCCGACCACCACGATCGCGCCGAGGCCGATGCGGTGGGCGGCGTACCGGATCACGACGACCCGGGAGTCAGGCTGTAGACGAACACCACGCTGGGATATGCCGGGTTGTCGACGAGGCCGTGCACGGACGTCTGGTAGGCCCGCTGGTACACCTGCGTGCCCAGGAACAGCGCCGGCGAATCGGCCAGCAACTGCTTCTCGATCTTCTGGTAGAGGGCGATCGCGCCGGGCCGGTTGGTGGCGGACAGCGGCTCCACCTTGTCGATCTCGCTGTCCACGGCCGGGTTGTCGTAGTAGGCGAGGTTGAAGTACGGCGGGTTGGCGCTCTTGAACAGGTTGATGAACCAGGAGTACGGGTCGGCGTAGTCAGGCCACCAGTAGAAGAGCAGGATGTCCTGGCGCTGCGAGGGAGTGGTCGACTTGCCCTTCGCCCACTGCGTCGGCCAGGCCAGCGACTCCACCTTGAGGTTGATGTTGAGCGGCGCGTACTCCGACTTCATGAGCGTCGCCACGGTCGACTCCAGCTGGTCGCCCTGGGTGTACGTGAGCACCAGGTTCATCGACTTCTTGCCCGGCCCGTAGCCGGCCTGGGCCAGCAGCTGCCGGGCCTTGGACACGTTGGTGTGGTAGATGGGGAGCGTCGGGTCGTAGCCCCACAGCCCCTTGGGGATGATCCCGAAGGACGGTGTGAAGGAGCCCTTGAGCGCGGCCACGATGCCGGTGTAGTCGGTGGCGTAGGCCAGCGCCTGCCGCACGCGCTTGTCCTTCAGCGGCCCGTACGACGTGTTCAGCATCCCGAACAGGTTCTGGTACGAGCTGGCGGTGGAGGTGCCGATGCCGGACACGCCCTTCATCGAGTCCCACAGCTGCGGCGTCATCTGCTCCACCCAGGACAGCTGGCCGGAGCGCAACAGCGCGGCCGACGTGGAGGGCGTGCCGACCACCCGGAACACGACGTTCTTGTAGTGGTTTCCGCTCCAGCCTCCCCAGTAGCCGGGGAACGACTTCAGCCGCAGCTCGATCTCCTGGCCCTTGGCCCACTGCTGCACGGTGTACGGCCCTGTGCCCGCGTCGTGGCCCTGGGCGAACCACTTGGCCAGTCCGGCCGCAGGCGCCGCCTTGGTGTCGAAGATGAACGCGGCGTAGCCGGCGGACGAGATGAGGTCGAGCGGGGCGGGGTACTTGAGGTGGAACTGCACGGTGTGCGAGTCCGGAGTGGTGATCGACTTCACGGCGCCCCAGATGTACGCCGCGCCCTGGTTGATCTTCATGGTGCGGTCGATCGACGCCTTGACGTCGGCGGCGGTCATCACCCGGCCGGTGTGGAACTTGACACCGGAGCGGATGAAGAATGTCCACAGCTTGCCGCCGTTGGAGGACGTCCAGTGCGTGGCCAGCAGCGGCCCGACCTTGCCGGTCTGCGAGTTGTACCGGGTCAGCGTCTCGTACATGTTGTTCATGGCGATGATCTCGTTCGAGTAATCCGTGGACGGATCCCATCCGACCATGACCGGGGTGAACGCGCCGTAGGTGAATGTCGCATTGGACTGCCCGCCGTTCGCGCCGCTGGTGGCGCCGGGTGGCTTCGACGTGCTGCCGCACGCGGACGCCAGCGCCACCACCGCGACCGCCGCCAGGGCGGCGTATCGGCGGTGGAGGAACTTCTCGAACATGCCCATGGCTGCTCCTTTTCTCAGCGCCAGCCGAGGCGGCCGGCGGCTTTCACCCGAATCCGGATGGCGGGGGTCGTGAGGTATGCGAGCGGGATCTCCTCGATCTCGACGGTCTCGACGGCGGCCGGGTCGGCGCCCGCGCGCACGGCCTGGCGGTGCGCCTCCTCCTGCGCCTCGTCGACCGCCGCCCGGCGTCCGCCGGGCCCGAGGTGGTAGATGCGGTCGACCTGGCCGCTGACGGTGGCGATGGCGGCGCCGATCGCGTTGGCCACGTCGAAGTGGGGCGGCCGGATCACCTCGCTGACACCCGGCAGGCTGTCAGGGACCAGCACGCTGCCGCCGCCGACCACGATCAGGGGCCGGTCGCCGCGGTGGGTCTTCACACGGTCGACGGCGTCGGCCAGCATCGAGTCTGCCTTGGCCATGGCGTGCTCCAGGAGCGGCCGCAGGCCGGGCTCGGGGGCGACCCGTCCGAGCTCGACGCGGCCGGCCACCACCGCCGCGTCGGTCAGCGTGGGGGTGTCGCCTCCGAACACCAGCGCCCGCCGCACCAGCTCGTAGCCGACGCTGCGCGGCCCCACCCCGGGGCCGCCGGCGCCGTTGGTGACCACGCTCCCGCCGCCCAGTGCGATCGCCACCAGGTCCGGCATGCGGAAGTTGGTGCGGATGCCGCCGATCTCGACCGCCGCGCTGGACTCGCGGGGGAATCCGTGCTGGAGCACGCCGACGTCGGTCGACGTGCCGCCCACATCGGCCACCATGGCGTCGGCCGCGCCGGTCAGATAGGCCGCCCCCCGCATGCTGTTCGCGGGCCCGCTGCCGATCGTCAGCACCGGGTAGCGCAGCGCGTAGTCGAGCGCCATCAGGGTGCCGTCGTTCTGGGCGAAGAAGGTGTGAGGCTCGAGCCCATGCGCCGCCAGCCCGTCCTGGAGGGCGGTCGCGACCTCTGCGGAGACCGCCACCAGCGCCGCGTTGAGGACGGTCGCGTTCTCGCGCTCCAGCAGCCCGACCGATCCGATCTCGTGGCTCAGCGAGACCCTGACGCCGTCCCCCATGACCCGTTGCACGACCTGCTCGGCCGCCTGCTCGTGCGCGGCCGACACGGAGGCGAAGACGCTGGTCAGGGCCACGTCCGTGACCGTCCCGGCCAGCGGCTCCAGGAACAATGCCAGGCCGTCGGGATCGAACGGCACGATGTCGCGGCCGTCGAACTCGATCCCGCCGCGCACCGTTGTCTCGCCTGCAGAGACCGCCTCGCGCAGGTCGGTGGGCCAGTCGAACAGCGGCCGGATCGACTCGGTGGACGGCGCGCCGATGCGCACCACCGCGACCTTGCGCAGGTGCCGCCGCTCCAGCACCGCGTTGGTGGCATGCGTGGTGCCCAGCATCACATGGGTGACCCGGTCGGCGCTCACCGCGGGGTCGCCGAGTACGGCGTCCAGGGCATCCTTGACGCCGCCGGTGACGTCCGCGGTGGTGGGCCGCTTGGCCTTGGCCAGCAGCCGGTCGTCGCGGTCGAGCACGACCGCGTCGGTGTTGGTGCCGCCCACGTCGATGCCCAGGCGCAGGTCGAGCTTCGGCGCCGGCTCGCTCACAGCTGCTCCACCGGGATGTAGTCGAGGTCGTACCCGAAGGCCCGTGGCCCGGCCAGCTCGAGCCCGCGGGGCGTCCTCCAGATGGGGTCGCAGGGGAAGGCGACCACGCTCACCCTCTGACCGTATCGCAGCCGTTCGGTGTGCACGGCGTGAGCCGTCTCCGAGTCCAGCACCGTGATGATGTCGGGAACCGTGGCCAGCAAATCGGTACCGGGGACACGTGCCCGGTCGATACTAATATCCGGGCGTGGGGGGGCCTCGGGGGCCCAGGGGTTTGTAAGTCCGGGCGCCGTTAGCCGGGGGCGGGGGGATT
>JBQCGJ010000361.1:0-3309 GCA_051955775.1 Gaiellales bacterium
CATCAGAGGGGCCTGGCCCCGGTGAGATGTAAAGGCCAAGCACCGGTACCGGGTACCGGTTGAGACTCTCGGCCTGGCCCGGGTTGTTGGGGCCCGGCCCCGGTGTGAGATGTAAAGGCCAAACACCGGTACCCGGTACCGGTCGAGGCGCCCGGTGGGCGAGCTAGTGAATCGCCTGTCCCGTCTCCGGGTCGAAGAAGTGCATGCGCCGCACGTCCACCTGGATCTCCATGGGCTTGCCCCGGACGGCGGCCGTGCGGGGATTCAGCCGCGCCACGAACACGGTCGACTCGCTCTCCGCCTCCCCCTGCAGGTTGAGGTCCTCCACCTCCCTGTCGGCGGCCAGGTCGAGCGTGTCCTCGGTGATCACCGGCGGCGCGTCCACCCTGAAGTGCACGTACACCTCAGAGCCCATCGCCTCGCGCACCTCCACCAGTATCGGGATGCGGGTATCCGGCGCGCCGGCCGGAAGGAACTCGGGGTCCTCCATCTCCTCGGGGCGGATCCCGATCACGACCTTGCGGCCCTGATACTCGGCCAGCTTCGGCCGCTCCTGGAAGGTGGAGTCGAGCACATCCAGGCGCAGGCCGCCGAACTCCAGCCGGGCCGCGCCGTTCTCGCGCAGCAGGTCCGCCTCGATCATGTTCATGGCGGGCGAGCCGATGAAGCCGGCCACGAACAGGTTGGCGGGGTCGTCGTACAGCTCCTGCGGGTTGGCCATCTGCTGCAGCACGCCGCGGTTCAGCACCGCCACCCGGTCGCCCATCGTCATCGCCTCGGTCTGGTCGTGCGTGACGTAGATCATGGTCGTGCCAAGCTCGCTCTGGATGCGTGAGATCTCGGTGCGCATCTGCACGCGCAGCTTGGCGTCCAGGTTCGACAGCGGCTCGTCCATCAGGAACGCCTTCGGCTCGCGCACGATGGCGCGGCCCATGGCCACTCTCTGGCGCTGGCCGCCGGACAGTGACTTCGGCTTCTTCTTGAGCTGGTCGGTGAGGCCGAGCGTGTGGGCGGTCTGGCGGACGCGGCGGTCGATCTCCTTCTTGTTCATGTGGCGCAGCCTGAGCCCGAACGCCATGTTCTCGTAGCACGACAGGTGCGGGTAGAGGGCGTAGTTCTGGAACACCATGGCCAGGTCGCGGTTCTTGGGCTCGACATCGTTGATCACGCGGTCGCCGATCCGGATCTCACCCTCGGTGATCTCCTCCAGCCCGGCCACCATGCGCAGCAGCGTCGTCTTGCCGCAGCCCGACGGCCCCACCAGCACCATCAGCGCGCCGTCCTCGATCGCCATGTCCACCGCCGACACCGCCTCGGTGCCGTCCGGGTACACCTTGGTCACCTGCTCAAAACTGATCTCAGCCACTTACCCACCACATTTCGGTTTGTGCATCCGTAAACAGAATGCCACGAAGAAACCCGACCGCCTTCAGCATCCCCTCATCGATGCTCAGCAGGCCATCCTCGTGCTCGATGCTGACCACGTAGTCGTAGCCCACCGTGCGCAGGGCGCTCATGATGTCGCGCCACGTCTTCTCCGGCTGGCCATAGCCGACCGTGCGGAACGACCACGAGCGGTCGAGGAAGCGGTCGAACGGCTTGGTGTCGAGCACGCCGTTTCGGGCCACGTTCGCGCGGTCGAGATAGGTGTCCTTGGCGTGGAAGTGGTACATGGCGCCGGCCGCGGCCACCAGCTTGATCGCCTCCACCGGATCGATGCCCTGCCAGAACAGGTGGCTGGGGTCGAAGTTGGCCCCGATCACGGGCCCCACCGCCTCCCGCAGGCGAATCAGCGACTCCGGGTTGTAGACCACGAAGCCGGGATGCATCTCGAACGCGATCCGCACCCCTTCCGACTCCGCGAAGGCTCCCTCCGCCTGCCAGTACGGGATGACCCTCTGCGACCACTGCCACTCCAGGAGCTCGCTGTACTCCGTCGGCCACCAGCAGGTGACCCAGTTCGGCTGCCGGGCCGCCTCGTCGGAGCCGGGGCAGCCCGAGAACGCGTTCACCACCGGCACCTCGAGCAGCGACGCCAGGCGCACCGTCTTCTTCCACGTCTCGTGCGAGGAACCGGCGATGGCGGGGTCCGGATGCAGCGGGTTGCCGTGCTGGCTGAGGGCGCTGATGATCATCCCCCGCGATTCGACGGCCGAGCGCAGCGCGCGCCGCGCCGGCTCGTCGTCCAGCAGCGCGTCCGGGTTGCAGTGCGCGCCCCCCGGGTAGTTGCCGGTGCCCAGCTCGACCGCCTGCACGCCCATCTCGGCCAGCCGGTCGAGCGCCTGCTCGAGCGGCAGGTTGCTGTACGGGACGGTGAACACGCCCAGCCTCACGCCGGCACCTCCAAACCGCCGACCTCGACCCAGGCCCCGCTTCGCCCCGACTCGGCGATCGCATCCACGGCCTGCATCACCTGGTGGGCGTCGGCGAAGCCGGCGACGGTGGTGGGAGCGCCACGGCCCTCCCGGATCGCAGCGTAGAAGTCGTCCATCAGGTTTCGCAGCGCATCCGGCCAGCCCTCCTGGTGGCCCGCCGGATAGTGCACCAGGCCGGCCGCCGGCTCGGACAGGAGCGCCGGGTCGCGCACGAGCTCCCGGTTTGCCCCATCCCGACGGCCCATCCACAGCCGGTTGGAACGCTCCTGATCCCAGCTCAGGCAGGCTGCCCGGGTGTCGACCTCGAAGCTCAGGCGGTTTCGCATGCCTGGGGTGACCTGGGACACCGTGAACACGCCCGGGCAGCCGTCCTCCAGCTCGAACATGGCGGTCGCGAAGTCCTCCGTGTCCACCTCCACGGGCTCGGCGCGGGCATCGGCCGCCCGGCCGAACGTCTGCTCGGCCGCCGCCGGCCGCCGGCGCACGTCGTGCAGCCGGCCCAGGCGGGCGTACACCCGCCGGATCCGCCCTCCGGTGACGTGCTGGACGAGGTCGATCCAGTGCGAGCCGATGTCGCCCACGGCGCGGGTTGCTCCGGCCAGCGAGGAGTCCAGGCGCCAGTTCCAATCGGTCTCGTCGAGCAGCCAGTCCTGCAGGTAGCCGCCGCGGATGAGGTGCGGCGGGCCGAGTTCGCGGGCGAGCAGCGACCGCGCCTCCTGGACCAGCGGGAAGTGCCGGTAGTTGAAGCACACGCCGCTGACGACCCCGGCCTCAGCGGCCCGCTGGGCAAGACCGGCGGTCTCAGCGGCGTTCATCGCCAGCGGCTTCTCCGACAGCAGGTGCTTGCCGGCGTCCAGCGCGGCCGCATTGATCTCGGCATGCAGGTTGTTGGGGGTGCAGTTGTGCACCGCGTCGATCCCGTCGTCGTCGAGCA
>JBQCGJ010000362.1:0-9876 GCA_051955775.1 Gaiellales bacterium
CTCTGATCGGCACCGCCCGGCCGAACCGCCCGCACCTTCAGCCGGTCTCGATCCAGATCGTGACCGGGCCGTCGTTCACCAGCTCGACCTGCATGTGCGCACCGAACCGGCCGCGCGCCACGGGCACGCCGAGCGCCTCCAGCTCCGCCGCCACCGCCTCCACCAGACGCTCGCCGGCGACCGGCTCGGCGGCGCCCACGAAGCTCGGCCGGTTGCCTCTCGAGACATCGCCGTAGAGCGTGAACTGCGACACCACCAGGACCTCGCCGCCGACGTCTGCCACCGACAGGTTCATGCGCCCGTCGGGGTCGCCGAACACGCGCAGGCGGGCGATCTTCCCGGCCAGCCAGGCGGCGTCCCCCGCGGTGTCCTCGTGGCCAACCGCGACCAGCGCCAGCAGCCCCGGGCCGATGGCCGAAACCGGCTCTGCGGCGGTTGCGACGGCAGCCCGCGAGACGCGCTGAATCAGCGCCCGCACGGGCCTCGGCGGTTTTCGTGGGCGGACACCTCCTGCTACAGTATGTTCACAGTCAGGTGTACCGAGGCGGTCCGGCGAGGTGGGTGCAAGCCCGCCTCTTTTTTCGCCTCAATCGATGGAAGGACAGGGTGGAAATGGGACGCGAGACGGAGCTTCAGGCCGACGTCGAGCGCACGCTCGCGGAGCGTGTGCCCGAAGTCGAAGTGCTGCTCGCCGAGCGCTCCTCGCCCGGCCTCGTGCGGGTCGTCATCGATCGCCCGGGAGGCTCCGTCGACCTTGATCTCTGCGAGCGCGTGACCCGGGAACTGTCCGCCCTGCGCGACCGGTACGCGCTTGAGGTGTCGTCCCCCGGCGAGGAGCGGCCGCTGACCCGGCCTGACCACTTCCGGCAGGCGGTGGGCGATCTCGTCGCGATCCGCACCGACGCCCCGCTGGACGGCCGCCGCCGCTTCAGCGGACGGCTGCTGGACGCCGGCGACGACGCGGTCGAGATCGACCAGGACGGCCACAATGTCCGCATCCCATACGAGGCGATCCGGCGCAGCCACCTCGTGTTCGATCCCGCAGGAGGCAGATCGTGAGCAAGGAGATCCTGGAGGGCATCAAGCTGCTGGAGAAGGAGAAGGGGATCGAGCCCGGGACGCTCCTGCCGGCGATCGAGGACGCGGTCGGTGCCGCGTACCGCAAGATGCCCGACGCACACCATCCGATCCGGGTCGACTTCGACCCCGACTCCGGCGACTACACCGTATGGTCGGTGACCGCACCGGCCTGGTCGGCCTACCTGGACGCGCATCCGCATCACCAGGAGCTGGCGGAGCCGGTCGACACCGACGTGGTCGTTGCGACCGCGCCCGGCGACGAGGGCGGCGAACCGGAGCCCGAGCCCGAGATCAACTGGGAGTGGTTCTCGTCCGAGCAGATGGAGGACGTCACGCCCGAGAACTTCGGGCGCATCTCCAGCCAGACCGCCAAGCAGGTGCTCAAGCAGCGCATCCAGGAGGCGGAGCGGTCGATGATGTACGACGAGTACCACGATCGCGTGGGCGAGGTGGTGACGGGCATCGTCCAGCAGGACGACTCCCGCTACGCATTCGTCGACCTGGGCCGCATGGAGGCCATCCTGCCCGGCTCCGAGAAGGTGCCCGGCGAGCGCTACGAGCAGGGCAGCCGGATCAAGGCTGTGATCATCGAGGTGCGCAGCGAGGGCAAGGGCCCGCAGGTGGTGCTTTCGCGCCGCTCTGACGAGCTGATCCGCCAGCTGTTCGAGCTGGAGGTGCCCGAGATCGCCGACGGCCTGGTGGTCATCCGCGCCGTCGCCCGCGAGCCCGGCTACCGGGCCAAGATCGCCGTCGAGTCACGCGTGCAGGGCGTCGATCCCGTGGGCGCCTGCGTCGGCCCGCGGGGATCGCGCGTGCGCATGGTGGTGTCCGAGCTGCGCGGCGAGAAGATCGACATCATCCCCTGGAACGACGAGCCGGCGCGGTTCGTGGCCAAGGCGCTGTCGCCGGCCAAGGTGCGGGAGGTGTACGTCGACGACGAGCACCGCCAGGCGACCGTGATCGTGCCCGACGACCAGCTGTCGCTGGCCATCGGCAAGGAGGGGCTGAACGCCCGCCTGGCCCACCGGCTGACCGGCTGGCGGATCGACATCGTGTCGGAGACCGAGTACTACGCCGAGGAGGCGGACACGCCGTACACCGGCGCCGAGGGTGAGGAGGACGAGTTCCCCGGGCGCTGCATCGCGGTCACCTCCTCCGGCAAGCGATGTCCCAACCAGGCGCTGGACGGCAGCCGCTACTGCGGCGTGCCCGCCCACCGCGAGCTGGCTGCGGCCGAGGAGGGTGAACGCTCGGCGTCGTGACCTCGCACATCCCTCATCGGCAATGCGCAGGCTGCGGCCGCCGGCGCCCGCAGGCGGAGCTGGTGCGGGTGGCGGTGGTCGACGGGCAGGTGGTGCTCGACCGCGAGCGCCGGCTGGGCGGACGCGGCGCGTACCTGTGTGCGGACTCGGAGTGCGCCCGCCAGGCCGCTCGGCGAGGTGCGTTCGCACGCCGCCTGCGGCAGCCTGTGAAGGGCGCGGCGGAGCTGATCGAACGGCTCCTGTTTGAGGCATCGGGCGGTGCATGGAAGGATTCCCCCACATGGTGAAACGACCCGCCCAGAGCACATCCTCTGATCCGAAGCCCGCGGAGAGCACGGAGGCGCCCGCGCAGGGGTCGGAGGAGATCCTCGACGAGGACGAGAACCGCCGGGTGTACGGCGCCAAGGCGGCGCCCCCGCAGAACCAGCAGGGGGCCACTCCGGCGCACCGCCAGCGGCCGCAGCGCGGCGCCACGCCGAAGGGCAAGCGGCGGGTCGTGATCGACGCCCAGGCGGGCCGCAAGCCCACCCAGCGGCGCGAACGCGGCCAGCAGCGGCCGGAGCCGAAGAAGGAGCCGGAGGTCCCGACCGGTCCCGTCAAGGTGCCCTCAGGGGTGACCGTGAAGGATCTGGCGGACGCTCTCGGGATCTCGCCGGCCCGCATCATCAGCGTGATGATGGGCCTGGGCGAGATGGTGCAGATCACCCAGTCGCTGACGGACGATGCGGTGGAGCTGCTGGCCGAGGAGCTGAAGCGGGAGATCATCGTCCAGCACGCTGCGGACGAGGAGGAAGAGGAGATCGCCTTCGAGGACGATCCCGCCGTGCTCAAGCCGCGACCCCCGGTGGTCACGATCATGGGCCACGTCGACCACGGCAAGACCACCCTGCTCGACTCCATCCGCGAGGCGTCCGTGGTGTCGACGGAGGCTGGCGGCATCACCCAGCACATCGGCGCCTACCAGGTGGACGTGGGCGACGGCCGCAAGGTGACCTTCCGGGACACCCCCGGCCACGAGGCCTTCACCGCCATGCGCGCACGCGGGGCCAAGGTGACCGACGAGGCGGTGCTGGTGGTGGCGGCCGACGACGGCGTGATGCCGCAGACCGTGGAGGCCATCGACCACGCCCGCGCCGCCGGCGTGCCGATCCTGGTGGCCGTGAACAAGATCGACCGCCCCGACGCCAACCCCGACCGCGTACGCACGGAGCTCAGCCAGCACGGGCTGCAGCCGAGCGAGTGGGGGGGCGACACCATCTTCGAGGACGTCTCGGCCAAGAACAAGGTCAACCTGGACAAGCTGCTCGACTCGATCCTGCTGCAGGCCGACGTGCTGGAGCTGCGCGCCAACCCGGACGCCCCGGCCTCGGGCGTGATCATCGAGTCGCGCCTGGACGTGGGCCGCGGCCCGGTGGCCACGCTGCTCGTGCAGCGCGGCACCCTGCGGGTGGGGGATGCCGTGGTCGCGGGCGACGCCTGGGGCAAGGTGAAGGCGCTGAACGACTTCACCGGCCGGCGCGTGAAGGACGCGGGCCCCGGCGTGCCGGTGGAGATCCTCGGCTTCGACAAGCCGCCGCCGGCCGGCGAGTTCTGCCGCGTGGTGGACAACGAGCGGGTGGCCCGCCAGGCCGCCCAGCAGCGCGCCCAGCGGCTGCGCGCGGAGGCCATCGCGCGGCGCACCAAGTCGGTCAGCCTGGAGGACCTGTTCAGCGCCATGCAGGAGGGCGCCGTCAAGGAGCTCAACCTGGTCATCAAGGCCGACGTGCAGGGCTCGGTGGAGGCCGCCATCAGCGAGCTGGAGAAGATCCAGCACGAGGAGGTGGCGGTGCGCGTGATCCACTCCGGCGTGGGCGGCATCGTTGCCTCGGACGTCAACCTGGCGGCCGCCTCGGGCGCGATCGTGATCGGCTTCAACGTGCGCCCCAACGCGGAGGCGCGGATGCTGGCCGAGCGCGAGGGTGTCGACATCCGCACCTACCGCGTGATCTACCAGCTGACCGAGGACATCCAGCAGGCGCTGATCGGCATGCTGTCACCCGAGCACGTGGAGGAGGTGCTGGGGGAGGCGGAGGTGCGCCAGACCTTCCGCGCCTCGCGGGTCGGTACGATCGCCGGCTGCATGGTCACGCAGGGCGTCATCCAGCGCGGCGCGCAGGTGCGCCTCGTGCGCGACGGCACGATCATCCACGACGGCCGCATCGAGACACTGCGCCGGTTCCAGGACGACGTGCGCGAAGTCGCTCAGGGTTTCGAGTGCGGCCTCACCATCGAGAACTACAACGACGTCAAGGAAGGCGACGTGCTCGAGGTGTACGCCGTGCGCGAGGTGGCGCGCAGCGCCTGACGACCGTCCGCCGCGTGATCAGGCGTAGACGTCGATGATGCTGCGGCTGGTGTCGTCGGCGGCGCGGAACACGGCGGCATTCGCCTGAACCGCGACCGGTGCGAACTCGGCGTCGACCAGGGCGTCCACGTCGAACGGGTCGCGAGCGATCTCCTGAGCGTCCTGATCGAGCCGGCTCTCGGCGGCCGCGATTCCACCGGCAGCCGAGGAGAATGCGCTTGTGAGCTGGAGTTGCATGCCCTCATTGTGTGACATCGACTGCCTCTGTGTCGACGCCCGGATGGGGGTCTCGCAGGGGTAGTCCAACCGCCCGCGCGACCTCCGTCAGCAGGCTCCCCTGCACGATCACCGACGTCGCCACCGCCACGAACACGATGCCGTACAGGGCAGCGCCGCTGCCCACGCCGCCCTCAACGGCCACCGACGCCAGCAGGATGGGGACGGCGCCGCGCAGGCCGGCCCAGGCGATGAAGATCCGCTCCGCGCGGGTCAGCCTGGCGCGGGCGAGCAACGCCGCCACCACCGGCGGCCGCACCGCCAGGATCACGATCGCGATCAGCAGCAGCCCGTCGGCCAGCGCGTGGGTGTCGATCAGCGAGCCCAGGTCGATGGTCAGCCCGAGCGCCACGAACACCACGACCTCGGCAAGGCCCGCCAGCTCGCGGTGGAACGCCCGCACATCCTCGCCCACGCGGTGCTCGGCGTCCCCCAGCAGCAGCCCCGCCGCGAACACGGCCAGGAACCCTGATCCGTGCAGGCTGGCCGCGGCCCCGTACACCAGGGCGGCGGTGATCACCGTCAGCACGGGCTGCAGGCTGTCTGTGGGCGGGCTGACCCGTGGCAGCAGGCGCAGCGCGATCTTCGCACCCGCGACACCCACCGCCAACCCCACGACCAGCTGCATGGACAGGTCCTCGGCCACCGTGCTCGACCAGTCCGATCCGTGCTGGACGGCGTCGACCACGCCCACCATGAGGGCGATCGACACCGGGTCGTTGGCGCCCGACTCGCCCTTCAGGATCACCCCCGAGCGGCCGCGCGGCTCGCGGCCGCCCAGCACCGAGAACACGACCGCGGGGTCCGTGGGCGAGAGCGCCGCCCCCAGGGCGCCGGCCACAGACCACTGGAACCCGAGCAGCCAGTGCGCGGCCGCCGCTCCCAGCCCGGCCGTGGCCAGCGTGCCGAGGATGCCCAGGCTGGCCACGGCGCCGATCGAGGGGCGGAGGTTCTGCCAGCCGATGTCGACGCCGCCGTCGAACAGGATCACGATCAGCGCCACGGTGGCCACGCGGCCGACATCGCGGCTGGACAGCACGCCGGACACGCTGGGGAAGGCCTCGGCGGCGCCCGCCGCCAGCAACAGGAACACGGCCGGCGCCGGCACGCGCACGCGCTCGCCCAGGTGGCCCATCGCCACCGCCCCCAGCAGGCCCGCGCCGACCAGCAGCACGATCTCCCCGAACTGCACCATCTCATCCACCGCTGTCCCCCGGCTTCGGTAGCTTCCATCGTATGGCCCGCGGCTTCGTCGGTGTCCTCAGCTTCGATCTGCACATGCCCGAGTCGACGTCGCTCAAGGGCAAGCGGAAGCATCTGCTGCGCACGAAGTCGCAGCTCGAGCGCAAGCTCGGCGCCACCGTGGCCGAGGTTGACTTCCACGACCTGTGGCAGCGCGCCCGGCTGACGATGGCGGTTGTGCGGCGCGACCAGCGGAGCGTGCTGCAGGCCCTGGACGAGGCCGAGCGCTACCTTTCGGCTCAGGAGTTCGAGCTCTCCGCCAGCAGCCGGACGGTGCTGTCGGTGGAGGATGACCTGTGAACCGACCACCTGTCAGCGAGCGGCTGCGCCGCGTCAACGAAGCCCTCCGGCAGGTGCTGGCGGACGGGATCGAAGGGCTGTCCGATCCCGGGCTGGGATTCGTCACGGTGACCGCAGTGCGGGCCGCCTCCGACCTCACCCAGGCCACCGTCTATGTCAGCGTGCTGGGCAACGAGCGCAAGCGCGACGGTGCCCTGGCGGCGCTTGAACGGGCCCGCGGCCTGCTGCAGGCGCGGGTCGCGCGAGAACTCCACTTCAAGCGCACGCCGTTGCTGACCTTCCGGTATGATGAGACGACAGACCGGGCGCTGCGTCTGAACGAGCTGATCGATCAGGCTGCACCGAAGGTCTCGGCAGATCCAGAATGACGGATATCTCCTCCCACGATCTCGATGCCGTGGTGGCCGTTCTCGCGGCCGCCGACCGCGTGCTGGTCGCGACCCACGAGAACCCCGACGGCGACGCCATCGGGTCGATGTCGGCTGCGGCCATGGCCCTGCGCGGTCTTGGCAAGCAGGTCCGCACGTACCTGCACAAGGACTCGACCATCCCGCATGAGGTGGACTTCCTCGATACGGCCGGGTTGGAGCGCACGATCGACCCCGCCAGCCTGGAGGGATGGACGCTGCTGGCCGTCGACTGCGGAAACGAGCGCCGTCTGGGCCCCGATCACGAGGCGTTGCGCGCCGCCGCCGCTGCGGTCGTGGACATCGATCACCACCACGACAACAGCCGGTTCGGCGACGCGAACCTGGTGGTCGGTACGGCCTCCTCGAGCGCGGAGATCCTGGCCACCGTGTTCGACGCGCTGGGAGCCGAGATCACGCCGCCCATCGCCGAGGCGCTGTATGTCGGACTGGTCACCGATACCGGCCGCTTCCAGTACCGCACCACCAGCCCCGACGCGCTGCGCCTGGGGGCCAGGCTGGTGGAGGCCGGCGCCGACGTGCACAAGGTGTTCGAGCGGGTGTTCGAGAGCATGCGGTTCGGCAAGCTGGTGCTGCTGGGGCGGGTGATCGCGAACGCGGTCTCCTACCAGGACGGGCGGCTCTTGATCTCGCACGTGACCCGCGCCGACCTGCTGCTGGCCGAGGGCGACGAGGCCACCACAGAGGGCCTGATCGACAACCTGCGCGCCGTGGAAGGGGTGGAGGTGGCCGGCCTGATCCGCGAGCAGCTGCCGCTCGAGGACGGCACCATCACCGCCAACCGCGTCTCGCTGCGCTCGCGCGGCACGGTCGACGTGTCACTGGTGGCCCGCAAGTCGGCGGGCGGCGGGCACAAGCAGGCGGCGGGCTTCTCGCACCCGGGCAGCGTCGAGGACATCCGCCGCTTCATCGTGTCGGAGATCGCGGCACAACTGGCCGAGCCCGCGGCCTAAGCTGCTGGCCATGAGCCAGCGCACCGGCCTGTTTCTGGTCGACAAGCCGGCCGGGCCGTCGTCCTTCGGCGTGCTGCGGTCGCTGCGCCCGACGCTGGGGTCGAAGCTCGGGCACGCCGGCACCCTCGACCCGTTCGCGACCGGGCTGCTGCTGGTGCTGGCCGGCCGCTCGACGCGCCTGGCCACGTTCCTGTCGGGCCTCGGCAAGCGCTACCGGGCGACGGTGCAACTGGGAGCGACGTCGACCACCCTGGATCCGGAGGGGACGCTGGCCGAGACCGGCCGCACAACCTCCCGCGAGGCCCTGGCAGCCGCTGCCCGGGCGATGGTGGGGGAGACCCAGCAGGCGGTGCCGGCCGCCTCGGCGGTGAAGGTGAACGGCGAGCGGGCGCACCGGCGGATGCGCCGCGGCGAGGCCGTGGCGCCGCCGCCGCGGATGGTACGGATCGAGCGTCTCGAGCTGGAGGCGTTCGACGACGCGGAGCAGCGCGCGGTGATCTCGATCGACTGCTCGAAGGGCACGTACGTGCGCCAGGTGGCTGCCGACCTGGGGCAGGCGACCGGCGCCGGGGGGTATTGCCTGGAGCTGCGCAGGCTGGGGGTGGGGCCGTTCGACGTGGCCGCCGCCGGGACGCCGGATCAGGTTTCGCGGGAGCCCGAGGGGCCGTGGCATCTGTCGCCGTCACAGGCGCTGGCGCATATGCCGGCGCGGGAGCTGACCGAGCGCGAACGGGCGGCGGTCTGCAACGGCCGGGCGATCACGGCGGCGGGGGAGCGCGGACAGGTGGCGCTGGTGTCGCTCGGCGAGCTGGTGGCAGTTGCCGAGCCGGTCGACGGCCGGCTGCGTCCGCTGGCGGTGTTTGGGTGATCGTGCACCCCAGCCTGGACGCCGTCCCGGCGGGCCGGCGCTCGCTCGCCCTGGGCAGCTTCGACGGCGTGCACCGGGGGCATCAGCTGGTGATCGAGCGGGCGATGGCAGCGGCCCGTGAGCATGACGCGGTGTCGACCGTGGTCACGTTCCATCCGCACCCGATGGCGGTGCTGCGGCCGGAGATGGCGCCCCACGAGTTGTCCACGCTGGCGAGGAGGACGGAGCTGGTCAGCGAGCTCGGGCCTGATGAGCTGGTCGTGCTGCGGTTCACCCGCGAGTTTTCGCAGATCGATGCCGAGCGGTTCGCGAGCGAGGTGCTGGCCGAAGGGCTGGGAGCGGTGCACGTCACGGTGGGCCGGAACTTCCGCTACGGGCACCGCGCGCAGGGAGGGCTGGCGTCGCTGACCGAGGCGGGCGAGCGGCTCGGCTTCGGCGTCAGCGGCATGCCGCTGGTGGAGCTGCACGGCGGCCCGGTCAGCTCGTCCCGGATCCGCTCGTTGATCGCCGACGGGGATGTGCAGACCGCGACGGAGCTGCTTGGCCGTCCGCCCTGGCTGGAGGGGGAGGTCACGCGAGGCGACGGTCGCGGCCGCGGGCTGGGCTTTCCGACGGCGAACGTGGGGGCCGCGCCACGCAGCGCGCTGCCGGGACGGGGCGTGTACGCGGGCCGGGCGCGCGTCGACGGAGCGTCCCATGTCGCCGCCATCAGCGTCGGCTACAACCCAACCTTCACCGATTCGCGCGACGCGGTGCGGGTCGAGGCCCACCTGCTCGATTTCGACCGCGACATCTACGGGCGGCACATGCTGCTGGAGTTCACCCACCGGCTGCGCGACGAGGAGCGGTTCGGGACGGTCGATGACCTGATCAGCCAGCTGCACCGCGACGTGCTCGAGACCCGCCGGCTGGTCGCTAGGGCGGGTGGGTGATCCAGCGGCGGTCGGTGCGCCAGCGGCGGATGGTGCGCGGGCTGGGTGGGGTGGCGGCGCCGTAGCTCGCCTCGTGCACGCGCTGGGTGACGCTGGAGAGGGCGGTCCCGGCGGCAAACAGGGTCTCCGCGCGGGCCCGCACGGCGGGCCACGCATACGAGCCGGCGCGTCTTCGCGGCCTGGGTCCGCGC
>JBQCGJ010000363.1:0-7653 GCA_051955775.1 Gaiellales bacterium
AGCTCCATGAACGCCGACCCGCCGCCCGGGTAGCCCGTGCTCGGGTTGGGCGCGTTGGAGTCCGAGCGCGGCCTGCAGGCGGTCTGCGGGAACGAGTGCGAGTCGCACAGGTTCATCGAGAACCAGGGCGCCAGAGTCAGCTCGAAGCTGTGCGTGACGTCCTTCCCGGGATGCCCCACGGTGGGCAGCGCGTGCGGCTCGACCGGCAGCTTCTCGGTCCATGTCACGTTGCTGCTGGCGCCGGGGCGGTTGGAGATGAACTCGAGCGCCGGCTCGTCGTGCCCGATGTAGTGCCCGTGGTCCTCGGCCCGCTGGGCGCCGATGGCCGGGTCGCGGCACACCATGGTCAGCTTCACGGTCTTCTGGATGGGGCTGAAGCCGTTGCAGTCGAGCATGCCGACGGCGTGCGGGCGCACGTGCACCGGCCCTCCGCCTGTCGCGCCCGCCTGGGCTGCCCCGGTCACCATCGTCGCAAGCACCAGCGCGGCCACCCACATCGGGATCCGCCGGCCTGATGCGGCCGAGAGTCGTCGCACGCTCCCCCTCCTCAACTGGACGCCGAACCGCACGACGATAATCGGTGAACCGTGGTTGGCGCAAGGGGGGCAGACACCCCATCGCGCTCGCCACCGACTGGCGTAGGCTTCCCGGAGTGAGCCGTCCCGCGCCCCGCTTCATCTCGCTGGAAGGCCTCGACGGCACCGGCAAGACCACCCAGGCGTCGCTGCTGGCCGACGCGCTGCGCGAGCGCGGGCGCGACGTGGTGAGCGTGCGCGAGCCCGGCGGCACAGCCGTCGGGGAACGTGTGCGCGAGATCCTGCTCGACCCGAGTTCTCACATCGCGCCGTGGGCGGAGGCGCTGCTGTACGCGGCGGCCCGGGCCCAGCTCGTCAGCGAGGTGATCCGCCCTGCACTGGAGCGGGGGGCGGTGGTGGTGGCCGACCGCTTCGTCGACTCCTCCCTGGCATACCAGGGGGTGGCCCGCGGACTCGGTGTGGAGCTGGTGCGGGCCGTGAACGAGGCGGCCACAGGCGGCTTGTATCCGGACTGCACGCTGCTGCTCGAGTTGCCCTGGGACGCCGCAGCGGCCCGCCTGGGAGACCGGCCGGACCGCATGGAGGCCGAGCACGACGGCTTCCATGCCGCCGTCGCGGCCGGCTTCGCGCAGACGCTGGTGCGGTTCCCCGACCGCGTGCATTCGGTGGACGCCTCGGGCAGCCCGGACGAGGTGGCGGCCCGGGTGCGTGAGGCGGCCGGGCTGTGAGCGACCCCTTCGATGGGCTGCCTGCGCAGCCGGAGGCCGGGCGTCTGCTGCGGGCGGCGCTGGAGCGGCCGGTGCACGCCTACCTGCTGTCCGGCCCGCCCGGCACCGGCAAGCGCGAATATGCCGACCGGTTCGCGGCCGCGCTGCTCGGCGGGGAGCTGCACAGAGTCGAGACGCGCACCCACCCCGACCTGTTCGTGCTGGAGCCGGAGGGCGCCGGCATCCGCATCGACGACGCCCGCAGGCTGCGCCGCGACCTCCACCTGCGGCCGTTCGAGGCGTCGCGCCGGGTGTACCTGGTGCTGGACGCCCATCTGCTGCGCGACGAGTCGGCCAACGCGCTTCTGAAGTCGCTCGAGGAGCCACCCGAGTACGGGGTGTTCGTGCTGGTGTCCGACCACGCGGGGCGGATGCTGCCGACCATCCTCTCGCGGGTCGCGACCGTGCCCTTCCGGCCGTTCTCGGCGCAGGCGCTGGAGGCGCACACGGGCGATCCAGCAGCGGCCAGGGCGGCCATGGGAAACCTCCGCCAGGCGGTCGAGCTGGCCACCGACGAGGGCGCCCGCGAGCGGCGTGCGGCATACCGGGCGCTGGCCCGGGCAAGCCTGTGCGATCCGGGGTTTGACCCCGCCGCCGCTGCCGCCGATGTGCTGGCATTCGCCGGGCTGCGCGCGAAGGCGGAGTCCGCCCGTGTGGACTCCGAGCTGCGCGAGCTGCTTGCCTCGGCTGACGACGATCGCGAGCGGCGGGCGGTCACGCGCCGATTCGACGAGCGATCGAAGCGGCTGGCCCGGCGGGCTGAGTGGGACGAGCTGCGGCTGGCGGTGGACACCATCGGCTGGTGGTACCGCGACGTGATGGCCGGCAGGTTGGGTGCCGCAGATGCGGTGCTAGACTCGGATCCGGCCGGCGACGTGGCTGAAGGTACCGCGGGCGGGGCGGTGGGTGATGTCGTCGACGCACTGTCCGTTGTGCTGGACGCCCGCCGGTCACTGGAGTTAAACGTTCATCCGGGACTGGCGCTGGAGGCGATGTTCCACCGGCTCGCGCGCTCCCCGGTCGAGACAGTGGAGTCGTGAGAGATGGCCCAAGTCGTCGGGGTGGTGTTCCAACCGGGCGGCAAGGTCTACTCGTTCGACGCGGCCGGGCTTGAGCTGCGCTGGGACGAGAAGGTGATCTGCCAGACCGCGCGTGGCCGGGAGCTGGGCAGGGTCGTGCAGGCGACCCACGAGCTGCCCGACGAGGAGCTGACCAGCCCGCTCAAGAAGGTGGTGCGGCGGGCCGGGCCGGCGGACGAGGAGCAGGTGCGCCAGAACCGGGTGGAAGCCAAGCGCGCGATGCTCGTGTTCCGCGAGCTGACGCGGCGGCACGGGCTGGCGCTGAAGCCGATCTCGTCCGAGATGGCCTTCGATCAGAGCCGCGTCGCGTTCGCATTCTCGGCGGAGCAGAAGGTGGACACGTCGGAGCTGCGATCGGAGCTGTCGTCGCGGCTGCGGCGGCGGGTCGATCTGCGCCAGGTCGGGCCACGCGAACAGGGCCGCCTGTGCGGCGGGATGGGGCTGTGCGGCGGGCGCCTGTGCTCCAGCCGGTACCCGTGCCACGAGCAGCCGATCACGCTGCGCATGGCGAAGGATCAGGAGCTGCCCATGAACCCCGGCCGGATCACGGGACTGTGCGGCCGGCTGCGCTGCTGCCTGGCGTTCGAGCACCCGCTGTACCGCTCGTTCCGCGATCGTGCCCCGGCCGTCGGGCGCACGGTATCGACCCCGCATGGAACCGGAGTCGTGCGAAGCTACGAGGTGCTTCGCGACGCATGTGTGGTGGAAATGGAGGGAAGCACGACAGTGGAGATCAAGCTTGACGAGCTGCAAGAGGTCACGGCATGAGTGACATCGCGTATTGGGGGCCCGGCGACGGACCCGAGCTGGATGACTTCCGGGATGCGCTGCGCCGGGAGTGGGAGCGCCGCGGTTACCGGTTCGTCGAGGACGCCGACCAGGCGAACGTGATCTTCAACTTCGTCTACCCGGGGAAGCCGAAGCCGTTCCGGCGTCGCAACCGGGCGACCTATGTGACCGCCGTGCACCACGCCGCCACCGCGCCTGCGGATGCGCTGCGCAGCGGCTACCCGATGTTGGTGCGGGCGCTTGCAAATCTCGTCGTGCTGGTCGTGCCAGGGGACGCCTGCTACTTCGTCACGCTCGAGCAGGGGTCATACGCGGTGCCCGACCCCGGCGACCTCGAGCAGTGGGTGGGGGATGTGGTCGATCGCATCGAGCCGCTGGCCACCGCCCGGCTGGTGATCGACAACCGGTTCGACGCCGACCTGGAGCCCGAGTTGTGGGATGGCGACGAGCTGACGGCTCAGCTGTTCGACGCGGGCAAGCGGCTGGACCGGCTCGGCCTGCTGCCGGCGCCGTTCCCACTGGAGGAACTCGTCGGGCCCGACGACATGCGCTACATCAAGCTGGCGTACGGGATCGGCGGCCTGTCGTACGGGAACCTGTCGGTGCGCAAGGACAGCGACCGCTACTGGATGAGCGCCTCTGGCGTCGACAAGTCGAATCTGCGCGTGGTCGGGCGCGACATCCTGATGGTCAAGGACTACGACGCGGAGTCCGGGACGATGGTGCTGTCCGTGCCGCCCGGCGTGGAGCCGCGGCGGGCGTCGGTGGACGCGATCGAGCACTGGATGATCTACCAGGAGCACCCCGAGGTGGGCGCGATCGTGCACGTGCATGCATGGATCAGCGACATCAAGGCCACCGAGTTCAACTCCCCGTGCGGCACGCGCGAGCTGGCCGTTGCCGTCGCCGACATCATCCGCGACGCGCCGGAGCCCGGGCGGACGGTGGTGGGCCTGAAGAACCATGGCCTGACCATCACGGGGCCGACGCTGGCCGACATCTTCGAGCGCATCGAGCCGGTGATCGAGGTTCAGGTGCCCATGTCGGCCTGACCGACAAGGTTCCCGGTGCCAGGTTCCGGTGGGCGGCCCGGTGCCTCCTTGGTGCGGCTGGCGATGGAGCAGTTCAGGTGCCAGGTACCGTCGACCGGCTGTGACAATGGTGACCGTCACAGCCGCCCACCGGAACCTGGCACCGGGCTGGGCTAGGTCAGCGGCAGCGAGAGCAGGAGCCGCGTCCCCATCCCCGGGGTGGAGTGGATCGTGAACTGGCCGCCGGCCAGGCGCACGCGTTCGGCGATCGAGTCGAGGCCCAGGTGCAGCCTGCGGCGGGCGGCGTCGCCGGGCTGGTTCGGGTCGAAGCCGCAGCCGTCGTCTCGAAGGCACACCTCCAGCCGGGCCCCGGCCTCGCGGCAGATCAGCCACACGTTGGCCGCGGCAGCGTGCTTGCGGACGTTGGCGACGCCCTCGGCCATGGCGCGATAGACGAGCGACTCCGTCGTGTCGCCGAAGCGCGCCCGCGAGCAGTCGAGGTGCGGCGAGAAGCCGGATTCCCGGGCCGCCTCGTCAAGCAGGTCGTCCAGCGCCGCCGCCAGCCCGCTCGTGATCAGCGTCGGCGGTCGCAGCTCGAACATCAGGCGGCGCGTTCGCTCCATCGCCTGCGCCAGCGCTGCGCGGTACCCGGCCGCCGCCGAGATGGCCGTCTCGCTCTCCCCGCGGCCGATGGCCTCGGTGACGCGGTCGAGCGACAGCAGAGCGGCCGTCATGACCTGCACAGTGTCGTCGTGCAGGTCAACGGCGATCCGCGCGCGCTGCTCGTCCTCGGCTCGCAGCATGGCCGCGAGCACCTGCTCCCGGCGGGCCTCCGAGTCGCGCAGCGCTGCCTCCGCCGCGTTCCGCTCCGTGACGTCGAGCGACATCACGAGCGCGCCGACCACGTCGCCGTCGGCGGTCACCGGTGCCACGTGGGCGCGCACCCAGCGGCCGCTCAGCGACAGATCCAGCTCCGCGGTCTCGCCGTGCAGGGCGCCGGTGACGGCCCCTCGCAGCCGGTGCACCTCTTCCGGGTTGTCGCCGGTGGAGCCGAGCCGGCGGCCCTCGAGCTGGGTGGGGTCGGCGCCCGCCGCCTGGAACACCTGCCCGGCGGCCAGCGTGTATCGAAGCTCACGGTCGAACAGCGCGAAGCCGGCGTCGGGCACGCTCTCTGCGAGCAGCCGGTAGAGCTGCTCCGACCGGCGCAGGCGGCCCTGCGCCTCCACCCGCTGGGTGATGTCCTCCATGCTGCCCTGGCGCTGAACCGGGCGCCCCTCGCTCGAGCGCACGACGGTCTCCACGTCCCGCACCCAGATGCTGTCGCTGGTTCTGGTCACCAGGCGGTACTCGCATTCCCACCGGTCGCCGGCGCCCTTCAGGAACTCCTCGTGCGAGGCGATCACGCGATCGCGATCGTCGGGATGCAGCACCGATTCCCACAGCTCTCCGGCCAGCCACTCCTGCTGCGTGTAACCGGTCAACTCGCGGACGCGGGGCGAGATCCAGCGGACCGCCTCACGGCGGTCGGGCCGCTCGTCGCTCGTGTCCATGTAAGCAACAACAGGCAGCGCCTCGATCAGTATTCGGAAACGGTCGTGGGGGGATGGTTCGAGCAAGTTCGGGACCGTCCATGTCCGGCAGATGACTCGCCGTTCGGATGCGAACGGATGCGTCGCCTAGTCTAACCATGACGAAGGACATATGGGGTTCCCCCCAAACGTCCGGGTTTTTCCTAGTGTCGGTGGTAGCCGTCGGCCCGCAGCCAGTCCACGGTGTCCCGCACGGTGTCCGCTAGCGGACGGGTGGTGAAGCCGAGTTCGCTGCGCGCCTTGGCGGCCGTCCCGAACCACCAGTGCGAGCTCGAGACGAGCTCCTGGTCATCCAGGGGCAGCGGGATCCGCACAGCGTTGCCAGCCCGCAAAAGCGGTCGTAGCAGTCCGGTCGGCGTGTGTATCTGGAGGCGCCTGCGGCCCGCCACCCGCCCGACCAGGTCGAAGAACTCGCGGTGGGACAGGTTGCCCTCGTCGTTGGTCAGGATGTACCGCTGCCCCGGCTCGCCGCGCTGCTCGGCCAGCAGGTGGCCCGCCACCACGTCCCGGGCGTCCACGTAGGACAGGCCGCCGTCGACCGTGAACCGCAGCCACCCCCGCAGATACTCCTCCACTGGCCACGACGAGACGCGGTTGACGTCCCCGGGCCCGATCACGAACCCGGGGTTGGTGATCACCACGTCCAGCCCTTCAGCTGCGGCCTGGATCGCCAGCTGCTCGCCCGCGGCCTTGCTGCGGGCGTATCGGAAGTCGGCCCGCCCGTCGTCGCCGTCCAGCATCCAGGCCCCCTCGTCCCGCGGATGCTTTGGCGAGCCGGCGGGGCCCATGGCGGAGATGCTGGAGGTGAACACCACGCGCTGCACGCCGGCCTCTCGCGCGGCGTCGAGCAGCACGCGGGCGCCGTCGACGTTGGCGCTGCGAAGCAGCGGCTCGTCGCGCGCGCGGTGACCCACGTGCCCGGCCATGTGGAACACGGTCTGGCAGCCGCTCGCTGCCGCCCGCACAGCGGCTGGATCGAGGATGTCTCCGCGTACCAGCTCGGCGCCCTCCGGCACGCGCGCGGCGGCGCGATCCGACCGCACCAGCGCCCGTACTGGACGGTTCTGGGCGAGCAGCTCACGGACGAGCTCCGCTCCGAGGTAGCCGGAGGCGCCGGTGACCAGGGCGGTCGACACGAGCCGGGACCCTACAGGCAGGCGCTGACGGGCGGCCGGGGCAGTATCACCGGCCGCCCGCCGCGTGTCTGCGGGGCAGGCGTGGTGACCCCTGTGCCGCCCGATCATCTGCCCAAGGAAGCGTTCATGCCCCCGAGCGACACCGGCTCTTCTCCACGTTCTGGACCCACACCCCGTCGGGGGCGTGGGCCAACGCTATCACGTGTTCGGCGGCTTCCCAGGCCGTTTGCGGACGCCGATCGCGCCCGGAACCGCGCGGTAGACTTTCGTCCTGCGCCGACGTAGCTCAGCTGGTAGAGCACCTCACTCGTAATGAGGTGGTCCGGGGTTCGAGTCCCCGCGTCGGCTCTCCACCTTCCACCGTCGCCGCGGAGTAGCATCGGTGACATGGCTGATTGGCGCGACGACCGAGTCGGGTCAGCCGGCCGTGGCGAGAATCCGCTGGTGATGGCTCGCATGCGCAGCGGCTTCGCGGTCATCGGCGACACGCAGCACCTGCCGGGATACTCACTCCTGCTCACGGACGACCCGGCAGCGAATCACCTGACCGATCTCGACTGGGAACGACGCAAGGAGTTCCTGTTCGATCTGTCCCTCCTCGGCGAGGCTGTCCAGCGGGCATGCCGGGAGAACGGCCTTCGCCGGATCAACTACGAGGTGCTCGGCAACTCGTCCACGGTCCTTCACGGACACGTGCATGCTCGCTACGACTGGGAGCCGGCGGAG
>JBQCGJ010000364.1:0-4305 GCA_051955775.1 Gaiellales bacterium
CGTCACCCTGCTCACGGGCGCCACCGCCGAGAAGCTCGAGACCGGGTCCGACGGCAAGACCGTGACCGGCGTTGTGGTCGGCCACAACGGCTCGACCGAGACGTTCTCGGGGGACCTAATCGTGCTCGCCTGCGGCGCCGCGAACACCGCCAGGCTGCTGCTCTCGTCCGCGAACGACAAGCACCCCGGTGGGCTCGCCAACGGCTCCGATCAGGTGGGCCGCAACTACATGTTCCACAACAGCCAGGCCGTGCTCGCGCTGTCCAGGGAGGAGAACCCGACGGTCTTCCAGAAGACGCTGGGCCTGAACGACTTCTACTTCTCGAGCCCCGACCACGACTACCCGCTGGGCAACATCCAGATGGTCGGCAAGTCGCAGGCGCCGATGTTCCGCGGCGAGAAGCCGGCCGAGACCCGGCTGGCGCCGCACTGGACGCTGGAGAGCATCGCGAGGCACGCGGTCGACTTCTGGCTGTCGACTGAGGACCTGCCGGTGGCCGAGAACCGGGTCACGGTCGACCGCGACGGCCGGCTGACGCTGGCCTACACGCCGACCAACGAGACGCCCAAGAAGCAGCTGTACGAGCAGCTGCGGTCGATGCTGCGGCATCTGGACATGCACGAGGACCACCTGATGCACCGGTTCGCGTACATGAAGAACGACATCCCGGTGGCGGGGGTGGCCCACCAGGCCGGCACCTGCCGGTTCGGCGACGACCCCGCGAGCTCGGTGCTCGACCGCAACTGCCGTGCGCACGAGGTCGACAATCTGTACGCGGTCGACACCAGCATCTTCCCCAGCATCGGCGCGGTGAATCCGGCGCTGACCGCGATGGCGAACTCGCTGCGGGTGGGCGACCACCTGCTGGAGCGGCTTGGCTGATCGTCCGCCGTCGGGAGCGCAGTTCGAGATTGCCTTCGGCGACCAGCTGGCGGTGGTGGTCGAGGTGGGAGGCGGGCTGCGCGCGTACTCCGCCGCCGGCCGGGACGTGCTGGACGGCTACGCGCTCGACGCCATGAGCAGCTCCGGCCGCGGGCAGCTCTTGATCCCGTGGCCGAACCGGATCCAGGACGGTATGTACGAGTTCGGCGGCCGGTCTCATCAGCTGCCGATCAACGAGCGGGCCGCGAACAACGCGATCCATGGGCTGGTGCGCTGGGCGGCCTGGGAGCTGAAGCAGATTGAGCCCGGCCGGGCGGTGGTCGAGCACGTGGTTCATCCCCAGCCCGGCTACCCGTTCAGGCTGCGGGTCGCCGTGGAGTACACGTTGGGGGACGCGGGCCTCGGCGTCTCCACCACGGCCACCAACGACGGGCCCGACCCGTGCCCGTTCGGCGCCGGCGCCCACCCCTATGTCACCGCCGGCACGGCCTCTGTCGATCCGGCCGTGCTGCACGCGGCGGCCGCCACGATGCTGGAGTCGGACGACCGCGGCATCCCCAGCGGCATCCGGCCGGTCGACGGCACCGAGTACGACTTCCGGGCCGGCCGCGCGCTGGGGGCGACGAGGCTGGACAACTGCTTCACCGACCTCGACCGCGACCACGATGGCGTGGCCCGGGTCGAGCTGCTGCGCCCGGACGGGGGCGGCGTCGCCGTGTGGATGGACGCCAGCTATCCCTACGTGATGCTGTTCACCGGCGACCCGCTGGCCGACGTGAACCGGCGCAGCCTGGCCGTGGAGCCGATGACGTGCCCGCCGAACGCCTTTCGCACGGGGGAATCGCTTGTCCGCCTCGACCCGGGGCAGTCGTGGACCGGGCGATGGGGGATCGCCGCGGTGAGCTGACCGGCGGGGCTTGTGACGGAAGCATCATCCCGTTGGGGTGGTTGAGCGGGCCGCCTGCGGCCGCCGAGTGCCGGGGCATTCACCCCATACGGATGAGACTCGCGATGCCTGTCCCACTGACCATGGAACGGCTTTGCCCGAGGGAATGAACGTCGAGGTGGCCCACAAGCTCCACGAGCAGGCGGTGGAGGGCGAGGAGCACGCCGAGTCGGACCGCCATCAGCGGATGGTCGAGATCCTGGAGGCGGTGCTGCTGGCGGTGGTCGCGATCGCGACGGCCTGGAGCGGCTACCAGTCGGCCAAATGGGACGGCGAGAACGCGCGCCTGTACGGGACCTCCAACAAGCTTCGCGCCGAGGCGAATCAGGCCTGGACGCTGGGCGGGCAGCAGCGGCTGTTCGACAGCAGCAACTTCTCCGCGTGGCTCCTGGTCACCAGCGAGGGCAAGACCAAGCTCGCGAACCTGTACGTGCGGCGGTTCAGCCCCGCGTACCGGGTCGCCTTCGAGGCGTGGGTCAAGGCCGGCGGGCTGACGGATCCCGCCGCGCCGCCCGGTCCGAGCTTCATGCCTCAGTACCAGAACCGCCTGTGGCAGCGTGCGGCAGGACTGGAGCGCACTGCGACGGCGGCCTTCGACGCCGGCACCGAGGCGCGCCACCATGGAGACGATTACGTGCGGGACACGGTGCTGTTCGCCACGGTGCTGTTCCTGATCGCCATGGGACAGCGGTTCCACATACGCGCTGTGCGACTGGGCGTGCTCGGGATCAGCCTGGCGCTGCTGGCGGTGGGATTGTCACTTACGGCGACATATCCACTCGCGCCGTGAACCACTAGGTAGAGTCGGACGAACGCGTCGCAGACAGGCCGCGGAGGGCGGCCGGCTACCGAAGGGAGATGGATGTGAGCGTCATCGTCACCATGCATGTCAACGGCGATACCGAGCAGTTCAGGCGGTTCGTCGATTCCAATCAGGACATTCTGCGCCGCATCGCAACGGACGCCCGCTCCCAGGGCTGTCTGCACCACCGGTTCGGCGTTGGCGACGGCTTCGTGCAGGTGGTCGACGAGTGGGAGAGCGCGGAGAAGTTCCAGAGCTTCTTCCAGAACAATCCCGACATCCCGGGCGTCATGCGCGATGCCGGCGCCCAGGGCGAGCCGCAGTTCACGTTCGCCGAGGCGATCTCCACGGCCGACGAGTTCTAGTCTGACGACCCCGCGCCGACCGAGATACGTCGGCGCTCAGCTGGCGGTGATGTCGGCGCTGACTACCCAGACGTGGCCGTCTGGGTCGAGGAAGGCCGCGTTGCGAACGCCCCACGGACGATCGACCGGGCCGTAGGCGGTGTCCGAGCAGTTCGGCCCCGGCTGCGCCGCGCGTGATCAGGCGCAGGAAGAGGTTGTCGAGCTTGAAGGTCACCGAACCCTCGTCCTCGTCGACCAGAATCGATGCGGCCGGGTGCGGCCGGCATCGATGTAGACGGCGCGCTGAGGGGTGATTCATCGCTGCCTACGTCAAGCACACGATTCCGCCGCCGCCTGGATGGGCGGCGGAATCGGGGTTGGCCAGTTGGCCGTGCCAGTGAATGCCGACTGGCTTTCGTGCGCCTTCTGTTACACCTCGCCGTGCGGAGGGAATCACGACGGCCGACGAGGTCGCGCCTTCACACCGAGCCACCCGAGGGAGGGACGATGGGCGACATCGAGATCCACGACCGCATCGAGCAGTTGGTCTCGCAGGAGCATGAGCTGCGAAGCCGCGAGGGCAGGGGCGACTCCAGTCCCGGCGATCGCGAGCGACTGGAGGAAATCAACGTCGCGCTCGATCGCTGCTGGGACCTGCTGCGTCAGCGGCGTGCGCTGCGCGAGGCTGACCTGAACCCGGACGCGGCCAGCGCGCGCTCGGAGAACGTGGTCGAGCACTACCAGCAGTAGACCGGCGGCTGAGCCTCCGCCGGCCCGCTCAGGTTCGCACCGGCGCCGGCGCGCCGACCGCGGCGTACAGCTGCCGCCGGCCGATGCCCTTGAGCTCGAATTCGCCGCGCTCCTCGAACTCCAGCTGCGAACCGGCGACCAGGTCTCGCGTCGTGGTGGACACCAGCACCTCGCCCGGCCCGGCGGCGCCGAGCACCCTCGCGGCGAGGTGGACCGCCACCCCGCGCGGCTTCTCCCCGGAAGGCCGCTCGACCTCGCCGGTGTGCACGCCCGCCCGCACCTCGAGCCCGAGCTCGCCCAGGTCATCCCGGATCGCGAGCGCACACCGCACGGCCCGGGCCGGGCCGTCGAACAGGGCCAGAAACCCATCGCCGGCGGTGTCGATCTCCTCCCCTCCGAAACGGGCGATCTCACGCCGCACCGCGCGGTGATGGCGCGACAACAGGTCCGCCCACGCGTGATCGCCCAGCGCCTTCACGCGCTCGGTCGAGCCCACCAGGTCGGTGTACAGGATCGTGGCCAGCACGCGATCCTCGAGCTTTGCAGGACGCACGCCGGTCAGGAACTCCTCGACCTCGTC
>JBQCGJ010000365.1:0-5364 GCA_051955775.1 Gaiellales bacterium
ATCACCGACTTCGTGATGATGACCGAGGGCAGCTCGCACATGTTCATCACCGGGCCCGAGGTGGTGAAGACCGTGACCGGTGAAGAGGTCACGTTCGAGGAGCTGGGCGGCGCGGCCACACACGCCCGGCGCTCCGGCGTCGCGCATTTCACCGCTCCGGACGAGCGGGCGCTGCTGTCGGACTGCCGGTACCTGCTGTCCTTCCTTCCGCAGTCCAGCTCCGACTCGCCGCCCTGGGAGCCGCCGTCGGACCCGGTCGATCGCGAGGACACCGAGCTCGACAGCCTGGTGCCAGATGAGGCAACCAAGCCGTACGACATGCACGATGTGATCCGCCGGGTCGTGGACGACGGAGAGTTCCTCGAGGTGCAGCCGCTGTTCGCCGAGAACATCATCTGCGGGCTGGCCCGGCTCGGCGGCCACCCGGTCGGAGTGGTCGCCAACCAACCCCGCGCGCTGGCCGGCGTGCTCGACATCTCGAGCTCGGTCAAGGCGGCACGCTTCGTGCGCACCTGCGATGCCTTCGGGCTGCCCCTGGTCACGTTCGTCGACGTCCCGGGCTTCCTGCCCGGCACCGATCAGGAGTGGGGCGGCATCATCCGCCACGGCGCCAAGCTGCTCTACGCGTATTGCGAGGCCCGTGTGCCGAAGCTGGCGGTGATCACGCGCAAGGCCTACGGCGGCGCCTATGACGTCATGAGCTCCAAGCACGTCGGGGCGGACTTCAACTTCGCCTGGCCGACCGCGGAGGTGGCGGTGATGGGGCCAGACGGCGCGGTCAACATCGTGTACCGGCGCGAGCTGGAGACCGCGGACGATCCGGAGTCGCGCCGGGCGGAGCTGGTGGAGGAATACCGCGAGCAGTTCGCCAATCCGTTCACCGCCGCCTCGCGCGGCTACGTCGACGACGTGATCGCACCCCGGCGCACGCGGCCCGTCCTGATCACCGCCCTCGAGGCCTGCCGCACCAAGCGGGTCGACCCGCCCCACCGCAAGCACGGCAACATCCCGCTGTGAGCAGCGCCGCCGCCCCCGACCTTCGCATCCGGCCGCAGCCAACCGCCGAGGAGGCGGCCGCGATCCGGCAGGCGCTGGCCGCTCTCGGCCTGCTCGATCCGGCTCGGCCGGCGGGATCGGCGCACGCACGCTCGCGCCGTCCGCCCGCCGCCCGGCCGTAGAATCGGCCCCGCATGTTCACAAAGGTCCTGGTCGCCAACCGCGGTGAGATCGCCATACGCGTGTTCCGGACGCTGCGGGAGATGGGGATCGGCAGCGTTGCGGTGTACAGCGAGGCGGACCGCGAGGCCCCGTTTGTGGACTACGCGGACGAGGCGTACCTGATCGGCCCCGGCCCGGCGGCGCAGAGCTACCTGATGGGCGAGACGATCATCCGCTCGGCGCAGCGGGCGGGCGCGCAGGCGGTCCATCCGGGATTCGGGTTCCTGGCGGAGAACGCCGAGTTCGCGCGCGCCTGCGAGGCGGCGGGCCTGTGCTTCATCGGGCCGCCGCCGGACGCGATGGATGTGATGGCGTCGAAGACCAGCGCCAGAGCTGCGATGGCCGCCGCCGGCGTGCCCATCGTGCCGGGCGCGACCGAGCCCGCCGAGACGCTTGGGGAGGCCCGCCGGCTGGCCGGTGAGATCGGCTATCCGGTCGCGGTCAAGGCTGCTGCGGGCGGTGGCGGCAAGGGCATCAAGGTGGCCCGCCATGACTCGGATCTGGAGTCGGCCTACGAGTCTGCGCGGCGCGAGGGCCGGGCGTACTTCGCCGACGATGCGGTGTATCTCGAGCGGTACCTGGACAACCCTCGCCACGTCGAGGTGCAGGTGCTGGCGGACGCCCATGGGAACGTCGTCCACCTCGGCGAGCGGGACTGCTCGATCCAGCGGCGGCACCAGAAGATCATCGAGGAGACGCCGTCACCCGCCGTCTCGGAGGAGCTACGCGAGCGCATCGGCGGCATCGGCGTCGAGGCGGCGCGGGCGGTCGGCTACGTCAACGCCGGCACGGTGGAGGGACTGCTGGCCGACGACGGGACCTACTACTTCCTGGAGATGAACACCCGGCTTCAGGTCGAGCACACCATCACGGAGATGGTCACGGGGCTCGACCTGGTGCGCCTGCAGCTGGAGATCGCCGACGGCAGGCCGCTGCCCTTCACACAGCAGCAGGTGGTGCTGGCGGGACACGCCATCCAGTGCCGGATCAACGCCGAGGATCCGGCCAGGGGGTTCGTCCCCACGCCGGGCCGGGTGGTCCGCTACAGGGAGCCGGCCGGGCCCGGGGTGCGGGTTGACTCAGGGGTCGTCGAGGGCGCCTCGATCTCCGACCAGTACGACCCCATGGTGGCCAAGCTGATCGTCCACGACACCGACCGCGAGCACGCGCGGCGGCGCATGCTGCGGGCGCTGGGCGAGTTCGAGATCGGGGGCGTGACAACCCTCATCCCGCTGCACCGGGCGATCCTCGAGCACCCGGTGTTCCGAGCCGGAGGCCTGCTGCACGAGTTCGTGGAGGGGGGCGGCTACATGGCCGAGCTGGCGGCGTCCGACGGGGGCTCGGCAGCTCCGGCAGAGGCGGTGCCGCAGACCGACGTGAAGACGGTCACGGCCGAGGTCGATGGCAAGCGGTTCCGGGTTGACGTGGCGGTGCCCGAGCACCCCGGCCGGGCCAGGCTGCGCGCCCGCCGGGCGGAGGTGGCGGAGCGGGAGCGAGCCGCGCAGGGCGGGGCCGACGTGGTGCGCAGCCCGATGCAGGGAACGGTGCTGCGTGTCGGCGTGGCCGCCGGCGACGAGGTCGCCGCCGGTGACGTGCTGGTGGTGGTGGAGGCGATGAAGATGGAGAACGAGGTGGTCGCCCGCCACGCGGGCACGGTGGAGACGGTGGAGGTCGGCGCCGGCGATCAGGTGGGAAACGGACAGCCTCTCCTGCGCCTGGCGGAGTAGGGTCCCCGGACACACCGAGGAGGTCAACATGTCAGTCAAGCTGCACCGCTGCTCGGGGATGTGGGTCAAGTTCGGGGGGCATCCGTGCTGGAGGGCGCAGAAGGCCCTGGACGAGGCGGGCGTGGACTATGAGCTGGTGCTGCATCCGCAGTTTCCGCGCGGAAAGCGAACGCAGCTCAAGGATCTGACCGGCCAGAGCAAGCTGCCGGTGGTCGAGTTCGAGGACGGAAGCTTCCTGATGGAGTCGAAGACGATCGCGGAGCGGGCGAAGTCCGGGACGCTCAGCGACCGTGGCAGCGCTTGAACTTCTTGCCGGATCCGCACGGGCAGGGATCGTTGCGGCCGACGCCCTGGCCGAACGTGCGCTCGATCGAGGGCAGCGCGTCGACCGGAGTCTCGGCCGGCGCGCCGGGATCCCGGGCGCGACGCGTCTGCTCCAGCTCCCGCACCTGGTCGTGGTCGAGCGTGAGCACGAGCTCCACCGGCTCGGCGTGGTCAACCGGGCGCGGCGGATCGCCGGCGGCGAGGCCGAGCTCTTCGAGGATGCGGTAGCACTCGACGGCCGTCAGCCCGTCCGCGGACACCGGCAGGTCAATGCGGGACGGGCACACCAGCGCGAAACGGTCCCAGCGCTCGCGCTCCGCCGGACCCGGCCCCTCGGCCAGGCGGCGGGTGAACGCGCGGCGGGCGGCCGCGTTGCCGCCGGCGGCCTCCAAGGCATCCATCAGCTCGAGCGGCAGCCACGCCGCCCATCCGGAGTCGATCAGGCCCTGCATCGGGGCCAGGATAGTGCGGGAAGCACGCACCGCGGAATCCGAGGCGGCACTGATGTTCTCCTAATCCACGTGTGGCATCGTGGGGCGAAGGGCAAGAGGGGTCATACCAGGGGGTCCAGCACGATGAACGCACACGTCGACGACCATCCCAGCAGGCGTCTGAACCCGGCGGGCAGCGCCGGCGCGGTGGGCGGCGACTTCCGCTGCCACGACTGCGGCTATGCGGTATCCGTCATGCGCGAGCTGCCGAGCTGTCCGATGTGCGGAGCCTCCGACTGGGAGCCGCTGCCGCGCTCCCTGCTGCGTCCGTCTCGGTCCGAGTTCGAGACGGCGCCGGTCGTCTCCGAGCGCCACATCCGGCGCTGAGCGGCCCCCGGGGCGCGGACCGTACACTTCCTGGCGTCCAGTCCCGCGCGCTGCGCGCGCCCGTCTCCGAAGGAAGTGATGCCGGTGTCCTCCACCGCCACCGAGACCCGTTTGCTCGGCAACTACATCGGCGGCTCGTGGGTGCCGTCGGCGTCGACGGAGGCGCTGGACGTGACGAACCCCGCCGACGGCAGCGTGCTCGCCCGGGTACCGCTGTCGGTAGCGGCCGACGTGGACGCCGCGGTCAACGCAGCCAGGGCTGCCTTCCCCGCCTGGCGCAGCCGCTCGACCATCGAGCGCGCGCGCTGGCTGTTCGGCTTCCGGCAGGTGCTGGAGGCGCACCAGGATGAGCTGGCGCGGTCGGTCACCCGCGAGATGGGCAAGACGTTTGGCGACGCGAAGGCCGAGGTGGGCCGGGCGATCGAGATGGTCGAGGCGGCCTCGGCGATTCCCCAGACCATGCAGGGTCGCGTGCTGGAGAATGTGGCCACAGCGGTGGACTGCGAGACGATCCGCCAGCCGGTGGGCGTGTGCGCCGCCATCGTGCCGTTCAACTTCCCCGCCATGGTGCCGTTCTGGTTCCTGCCCTTCGCCATCGCCTGCGGGAACACGTTCGTGCTCAAGCCCTCGGAGCAGGTTCCGCTGACCCAGGAGATGGTGTTCAACCTGATCCACGAGCACGGTGGCCTGCCCGACGGTGTGGTCAATCTGGTGAACGGAGCCGCGGACGTCGTGAACGGCCTGCTCGACCACCCGCAGGTCGACGCGGTCTCGTTCGTGGGGTCGGCCAGGGTGGCCGCGCACGTGTACGAGCGCGCAGCGGCCCACGGCAAGCGGGTGCAGGCCCTTGGCGGGGCGAAGAACTACATGGTCGTGATGCCCGACGCGGTGATGGACAAGACGGTCGGGAACATCCTCGGCTCGGCCTTCGGCGCCGCCGGTCAGCGCTGCATGGCGGGCTCGGTGGTGATCGCCGTGGGCGACGCCCGGGCGTCGCTGCTGCCGCTGCTCAAACAGCGCACCGAGGCACTGCGGGTGGGCGACGGCCTCGACAGCTCCGTCGACGTCGGTCCGCTGGTGTCGGGCGCGGCCCGTGAGCGCGTGCTGGGCTGGATCGAGAACGGCCTGGAGGGCGGCGCCACCCTGCTCGTGGACGGCCGGAGCACCGACGCCAATCCCGATGGGTCGTTCGTTGGACCCACCATCCTGGACGGCGTGAAGCCCGACATGGAGGTGGCCAGGGAGGAGATCTTCGGGCCCGTGCTGTCCGTCATCCA
>JBQCGJ010000366.1:0-2625 GCA_051955775.1 Gaiellales bacterium
GGACGGCACCCTGCGCATGACGCACCCGATCATGCCGTTCGTGACCGAGGCGATCTGGGAGCACCTGCCCGGCGAACGCGGGCTGCTGATGCTGGCGGCCTTCCCGGAGCCCAATCCGGCCCGCCGCGACGCCGACGCCACGGCACACATGAACGCCCACATCGAGCAGGTGCGGGAGAGCCGGCGGGCCGCGCAGGAGGCCGCGGAGACGGCTGCCAGGGAGGACGGCGGTCAGACCTCGGAGTCCAGGCTGGCCCATGCCCGCGCGGAATTCGAACGCGCGCAGCGGATGCTCGCGAACGAGCGATTCCTGGCCAAGGCGCCGCCGGAGAAGGTGGAGGAGGAGCGGGCCAAGGCAGAGCGCTGGGCGGCGGAGATCGAGACGCTCACCGCATCGCAGTGACCGAGGCCGAGAACTACATCGGCTCGCTGGAGCTGTTCGGCATGCGGTTCGGCCTGGAGCGCATGCACACGCTGCTGGGCCGGATCGGGAACCCCGAGCAGCGGCTGCAGGCCATCCACGTCGTGGGCACCAACGGCAAGACGTCCACCACCCGCTTTGCGGAGGCGCTGCTGGTCGCGGAGGGCTACACGACCGGCGCCTACACCTCGCCGCACATCTCCACCTTCAAGGAGCGGATCCGCGTGGGTGGCCAGGAGATCTCGGCGGCGGCCTACGAGGAGTCCGTGCTGGCGGTGCGGGACGCCGTCGGCCGCGAGGTCACCCAGTTCGAGGCGCTGACCGGGGCCGCGCTCCTGGCCTTCGACGGCGCGGGCGTCGAGTGGGCCGTCGTGGAGGCCGGCCTGGGCGGACGGCTGGACGCGACCAACGTGCTGCCGCTGGCCCGCGTGGCCGTGCTGACCAACGTCGACCTCGAGCACACCCAGCTGCTGGGTGACACGCGCGAGCTGATCGCGGCCGAGAAGCTGGCGGTGGTGCGCCGCGGGGCCGCCCTGATCGTGGGCGAGCCGGGATGGACGTCGCCGCAGGCGGGCTCCGTACGCACGGTGGTGGCAGACGGCGGATTTCAGGATCAGAACCGGGCGGTGGCGCTGGCCGCGGTGGAGGCAGCACTGGGCAGGCAGGTCGATCCGAGCCCGATGGCGGCCGTGGTCGTACCCGGCCGGCTCGAGGTGCGCGGGCGGCAGCCGCTGGAGGTGTGGGACGGCGCGCACAACGCCGCCGGTATGCGCAGGCTGGTGGCCGAGCTGCCGGCGCTGACCGGCGGCCGGCGCACGGTCGCGGTGTTCTCGACCCTGGGTGAGAAGGATGTGGCGGGCATGCTGCGATCGCTGGGCACGGTGGCTCAGGAGGTGATCGCCACCCAGTCGTCGAATCCACGGGTGCTTGCGGCATCAGCGCTCGCGGAGCTGACCGGAGGGGCTGCGATCCCCGACCCGGTGGAGGCGCGAGCGCTGGCGCTGGAGCATGCCGGGCCGGACGGTGCGGTGATCATTTGCGGCTCGTTGTACGTCCTCCATGACCTTGCAGAACGTCTGACCGTTGCGGTTCAGCCGCTGCCCCCCGTAGACTGAGAACACGAACCGGTGAACATCCTTCTCGTCGACACCTCCACGAACACGTCGCCCCTGGGCGGCATCCAGAACAGCCTCCACTCCGGCTACGTGACCGCAGCCGAGCGGCTGGGGGTGATCTTCCTGATCGCCCTCGACCTGGCCCTGATCTTCTGGACGTTCAAGGACGCCCGGCGGCGCATCGACGACCCGGTGATCGTCGCCGTGTGCGTTGCCACCGCGGCGCTGTTCCCGTTCGTGGGCGTGCTCATCTACCTCATCCTGCGGCCGCCCGAGTACCTGGCCGACGTGCGCGAGCGGGAGCTCGAGATCCGCGCCATGGAGCGCAGGCTGGGCGCCGATCAGGCCTGTCCGTACTGCCGCAACCCGGCCGAGGCGAGCTTCCTCTCGTGCCCGTACTGCGGCACCAAGCTGAAGAACGCCTGCCGCCGCTGCAAGACGCCGCTGGATCCGGCGTGGCGGCTCTGTCCGCATTGCGAGACGCCGGTGTCGACGACGCTGGCTGCGCCAACGACCACGTCGGCGCGCAGCGTCGCCTCCGAGCCGACTCGCACGCGTGGCTGACGTCGAGCGCACCTTCTTCATGGTCAAGCCGGACGCCGTCTCGCGGCGGCTGGTCGGCGAGATCGTGACTCGGCTGGAGCGGCGCGGGCTCACCATCCGCGGCATGAAGCTAATCCAGGTCACCCCGCAACTCGCCGGCGAGCACTACGCCGAGCACCAGGGCAAGCCGGTCTATGACGGCCTGGTCGAGTTCATCACCTCGGGACCCTCTGTGGCGATGGTGGTGGAGGGGCCGGCCGCGGTGTCCACGGTGCGAACGATGATGGGCGCCACCAACCCGCTCGACTCGGCGCCCGGCACGATCCGCGGCGACCACGCGCTGGAGATCGGCGAGAACGTGGTGCACGGCTCGGACTCGCCCGACTCAGCCGCCCGCGAGATCGCCATCTACTTCACCGACGCCGAACTGGTGTGATCGCCCGGGCGCTTGGCCTGGGACCGCTCGTCCTGGCCTCGCGCTCACCTCAGCGGCGGGCCATCCTGGAGCAGCTCGGGATCCCCTTCTCCGTTGTCGAGCCTGGGTAC
>JBQCGJ010000367.1:0-7243 GCA_051955775.1 Gaiellales bacterium
ATCACCAGGAGCGCGCCGAACAGATGGACAAGTCCGCTGTGGATTCTGTACGCCATGCGGGCATCATCCTCGATGTCCGCCCGCACCGCCGCGATAGGCGCCGCCCCACACATCGATCGTAACCGAGGCCGGACGCAGAGCCACTGCGCGCGCGTAGGGACATCGATGATGTACGCGACCCCCGTGCAGGCGCCGCCTGCGGTGACGTTCCACCTCGGCAGCGGGCGCCGGGAGGCGACCACACGAGTGCGAGAGCCGGCGGGTGTGATCCTGCTGTACCGGATCCGCGCGCCGCTGGGGACTCGGATCAACGCATGGACGCAACTTCCGTCCGTCAGTGCGCCGCTGCTCATCGGCACCTCTCGGATCGGCCCGATGGGCTCGTGCAGCCTCGACGCGTCGACGGCGACCTGCACGGTGCCGGAGGAGTGGTGCCCGATGCCCGCCGGAGCCTGGCGGATCACGCTGCGCAAGCTCTCGGGGCCCGCCGGCGACGCCGCGATCTGGTTCCGGGTGGGGCCGGGATAGAAGCGGTGTCAGGCACCGTCACAAACCCCGTGACGTATGCCGGACAATTCCGCGACGGTGCCTGACACCGGGTTTAGCGGTCTTCGGGTGGGACGTCGCGCAGCCGGGCGACCAACCGGTCGATCTCCTCGGGCGTGTACCGAAGCGATCGCCGCCGGGTGCCGGGCGGATCGTTGATCAGCCCTGTCCCGTCGCGCCACGCCTCCCGCGGCCGGATCGGCCGCGGCGCGAAGCCGCCGCCGCAGTTCGGGCACACGTTCTCGAGCGCCTGGGCGCATTGCGGGCAGAACGTGCACTCGTAGCTGCAGATGCGGGCATCCGCATCGGGCGGCAGGTCGCCGTCACACCGCTCGCAGTTCGGCCGCAGCTCGAGCACCTTCAGCCCCCCCAGTGGGTCGGCCGCGCCAGCGCCCCCGGAAGCCGTGTAGCGGCGTCACCCCGCGCCGAGTCGGCCTGCGGCTGGGTCAGAAAGAGGCTTCCGCCGAGATCGGCGCCGCGCACATCCGCGCCGCGCAGATCGGCCCCGATCAGGTCGGCCTGGCGCAGGTCGGCGCCGCGCAGATCGGCCCCGACAAGCAGCACCCCGCGCAGGTTCGCGGCCCGCAGGTCGGCGCCCTGAAGCTCCGCCCCGATCAGGTCGGCACCGCTGCGGTCCTGCGGATCCGGGCGTGCCGCCCGCCGCTCCAACTCGCTCGCGTGTCGCAGCAGCTCGTCCACCCCGCGCCGGTGCGCCTCGACATCCAGCCGCTGGAGCGCATCGGCGGGCGCCTCCGTCAGCCGCTCGGTGTCCTCCAGCGCCGCCCGCAGCCGGGCCCGCAGCGCACCGGCGTGCGACAGCTCCAGCGCCTCGGTCACGTACCACAGCAGCTGATGCAGCCTGCGCATGACGCCGAACGCGGCGAACATCGCCCGGGCCGTCCCGGCGTCCTCGCGCCAATCACGCCCCGCGAACGTGACCTGCGCGACCCTCTGCCCCGCTCCGAAGCAGTCGTAGGCGGCACACCCGGGGAAGCCGCGCCCCCGCAGCTGCGAGTGGATCGAGCAGCGGAAGTCGTCGCCCAGGTTCGGACACGGCACCCCCGCCGGCTTGTCGATCGCGAAGTCGGCCGAGACGGAGAACGCGGGCGCCACGCAGCACAGGCCGGCGCAGCGGCCGCAGTCGGCCCGCAGGTCGAGCCGGGCGCGATCGGGCGAGGCGGCGACCACACCGCCATCATACGAGCGGACGTGCCGAGTCAACTCACTCTTGACGACGTCGCGGCGTCGCTCGCGGAGGCGGGCTTCCTGGCGCCGCGCGAGGAGGCCCACGCGCTGCTCGCGAGTGCCGGCGGCGACCGCGCGTCGCTCGACTCCCTGCTCGCCCGCCGCCTGACCGGTGAGCCGCTGGCATGGATCACCGGCAGCACCCTGTTCTGCGGGCTCGAGATCCGAATCGAGCCCGGCATCTACGTTCCGCGCCCGCACACCGAGCTGATCGCCCGCCGGGCCGCCGAGCGGCTGCCCGACGACGGGCGTGCGGTCGATCTGTGCACGGGATCGGGCGCCGTCGCGCGTGTGCTCATGGCGGCTCGGCCGGAGGCGCGGATCGTCGCCACCGACCTCGACGAGCGGGCGGTCGCCTGCGCGCGCGCCAACGGCGTCGACGCGTACCCGGGCGACCTGTTCGACCCGCTTGCGGACGAGCTCGCCGGCCGAATCGACGTGGTCGTCGGCGCCGTCCCGTACGTGCCGACGCACGAGCTCCGTCTGCTCCAGCGCGACACGTTCACCTTCGAGTCGCCGCTGTCGTACGACGGCGGGGAGGACGGAACGGATCTGCTGCGGCGCGCCTTGGCCGAGAGCCGGCGCTTCCTGCGGCCGGGTGGCGCGCTGCTGCTCGAGCTGGGCGGCGACCAGGCCGGAGCGCTGGCCAGGGACATGGCCGGACTCGGGTTCACGGACGTGATCGAACTCCGGGACGAGGACGGCGACCTGCGCGGGATCGAGGCCGCGAGTGTGCCGACGGCACAGCGCTGAGCCGGAATTCCTGCGCGTGGCACGTAGCGTTCCGGGTGCTCGTGCGCGAGAGTTGGCCGATGGCCACGCGAATCGGAGTCGACGTCGGGGGAACGTTCACCGACCTCATCTACTACGTCGACGAGACAGGTGAGGTGCTCGTGGCCAAGGAGCCGACCTCGCCCAGCGAGCCCGAGGTGGGCGTGCTGGGCGCGGTCGAGGCGGCCGTCGCCGAGCCCGACCTGGTCGCCTCCGCGTACTTCCTGCACGGCACCACGGTCGGCCTGAACGCCCTGCTGGAGCGACGCGGCGCGGTGGTCGGACTGCTCGCCACGCGAGGGTTCCGCGACGTGCTGGAGATCCGCCGTGGCGACCGCGACGACCCCTACGACCTGTTCTGGAAGCAGCCGTCTCCGCTCGTCCCGCGGCGGCTGCGGGCGCCGGTGACGCAGCGCATGCAGGCCGACGGCACCGAGATCACACCGCTGGAACCGGCAGACGTGTCAGCGGCCGCCGAGACGTTCGCCGCCGAGGGCGTGAACGCGGTGGCCATCGCGTTTCTCCACGCGTATGCCAACCCGCAGCACGAGCTCGAAGCCGAGCGCCTGCTGCGCGCGGCCGGGTTCGAGGGCGACATCTCGCTGTCGCACCGCGTGTCAGGCGAGTACCGCGAATACGAGCGCACGTGCACGACGGTGATCGATGCCTTCGTGCGCCGCCGGCTGGGCCCGTACCTGGGCCGGCTGGAGAACCGGTTGCGCGAGCGCGGATTCCGCGGCGGCGTGCTGATCATGCGCTCCGGCGGCGGCGCGATGACATTCGCCGAGGCAGCCGAGCGGCCCTTCGAGACCATCCTCTCGGGCCCGGTTGCAGGCGCCGAGGCGGTGGCCGACCTGGCCCGCGAGATGGACCTCGACATGGCCATCGGCGCCGACGTGGGCGGCACCAGCTTCGACACCTGCCTGGTCGTCGACGGCCGCCCGCCGCTGCTCTACGAGGGCACGGTGATCGGCCTGCCCATCCAGACGCCGTGGGTGGACGTGCGCTCGATCGGCTCCGGCGGCGGGTCGATCGTGCACGTCGACCAGGGCGGCCTGCTGCGTGTCGGCCCGCAGAGCGCAGGCGCGGACCCCGGCCCGGCGTGCTACGGAAAGGGCGGCCGGCAGGCGACTGTGACCGACGCTGCGGTGGTGCTGGGGATGCTCCCCGTGGGAGCGCTGGCCGGCGGCGTGCGGCTGTCGCCGGAGCTTGCTGCCGCGGCTCTCGAGCCGCTGGCGGAGCGGGTCGGCTTCGGGTCCGCGCACGAGGTGGCCCGGGGCGTCATGCGGATCGCGGCCGCCCAGATGGCCGATGCCATCCGCAGCATCACCGTCGAGCGGGGACGTGACCCGCGCGAGTCGGCGCTGGTCGCCTTCGGCGGAGCGGGGCCGCTGTTCGCCACGCTGCTGGCCGACGAGCTGGGCGTGAGCACGCTGGTCGTGCCGCCGCATGCGGGGAACTTCTCGGCCTGGGGAATGCTGGGAGCAGGGCTGGCCCGCACAGCGTCGCGCACGCGGCTGCTGCGGCTGACGCAGGACGGCCTGGGCGCGGCCCGCGAGATCGGCCAGGAGCTGTTCGGCGAGCTGGACGGCCGTGCCGCCGAGTCGCTGCCGGCGGGCCGCCGGGAGGTCCACCTGGACGTGCGCTATGTGGGGCAGGAGCACACGCTGACGGTGCACGCTCCGGCACCGGACGGCATGCTGTCGGACGACGCCGACGCGCTGACTGGGATCTTCGCCGCGGAGTACGAGCGGATGTTCGGGCACACCATGGAGGAGGACGTCGAGATCGTGTGCGTGCGCGCAATCTCGGCCGGCCCGCTCGAGCGCGGGGCGCCGGCCGCCCCCACCCCGCGCTCGGCGGCCGGCGACCACGGCCAGACCGTGCCCGGGTGGTCGTTCACCCGCGGTGAGGAGTGCGCGTTCGCGATCGTCGAGCGCGACACGCTGGCCGTGGAGGACGTGGTGACGGGCCCCGCGATCGTGCTGGAGCCGACCACCACCACGTTCCTGGACGCCGGGTTCACAGCCCGGGTGCACGCCGGGGGATCGCTGGTGGTCCACCGGGAGGAGGCGCCGTGACGGACGAGCTGGTCATCTCGCGCTGCGGCACGGGCAGCGTCTCGGCGGTGGCCGACGCCGATCCCGTGACCACCGAGATCGTGCGCCACGGCCTGAACGCCGCCGCCGACCAGATGAAGCGGGCGCTCGTGCGCACGTCGTTCTCGCCCGTGATCTACGAGGTGCTCGACTTCGCGGCAGCGCTGTACGACCGCGACGTGTGCCTGCTCGCCCAGGCGCCCAGCCTGCCCGTGTTCATGGGCACCATGAGCTTCTGCGTGGAGGCAGCGGTGGCCGCCGTGGGCGGTGAGGGCGCCCTCGAGCCGGGCGACATCATCCTGTTCAACGACCCGTACGGCACCGGCTCGCACCCGCAGGATGCGGCGATGGTGATGCCCGCCTTCATGGACGACGGCGAACTGGTCGGGTACGCCGCCATCAAGGCGCACTGGCTGGACATCGGCGGCAAGGAGCCGTACTCGACCGACACCGTGGATGTGTTCCAGGAGGGCACGATCTTCCCGGGGGTGAAGCTGTACTCGGGCGGAACGCTGGTGCCGGACATCTTCCGCTTCGCGACCGCCAACTCACGGGTGCCGAAGATGGTGGCGGGCGACATCAACGCCACCGTGGTCGGCGTGCGCACCGGCGTCGCGGGGCTGCTGCGGGTGGTCGAGCGCTATGGGGTGGACAGGTTCCGGGAGTCGGTGGCGCACATGTACGATCACGGCGAGGCGCTCGTGCGAAGCTGGTTCTCGCAGCTCCCTCACGGCCGCTACATCGGCCGCGGCGAGATGGACTCCGACGGCATCTCGGACGACCGCGTGCCGTTCGAGGTGATCGTGGACATCGAGCGCGACGGCGTGCGGCTCGACTTCTCGAACGCGCCGGCGCAGCGCCCAGGCCCGATCAACTGCCCCCTGCCCTCCACCGTCTCCGCGAGCCGGATCGCCATCTCCATGCTGGCCGGCGGCGGCGAGGCGCCCAGCGAGGGGCACTTCCGCCCGATCGAGGTGGTGACCAGGCCCGGCACGCTGTTCCACCCGCGCCACCCCGCCCCGTGCTTCCTGTACGGATGGGCGGGCGACCAGGCCATCGAGGCGATCTACCGCGCGATCGCGCAGGCGGTGCCCACGGCGGTGCCCGCGTGCAGCGGCGGCGACATCTGCGCGCTCGTGTGGTGGGGCACCCGCGAGGCCACCGGCGAGCCGTGGACGGACGGATCGCCGCACCCGATCGGGCAGGGCGCCTCCTCGCGGGGCGACGGCGCGAGCAGCCTGATGCACGTGTCGGAGGCCTCCACGCGGATCGCGCCGGCCGAGGTGTGGGAGGCCAAGAACCCGTGGCTGGTCGAGCGCTGCGAGCTGGCCGCGGACTCCGGCGGCCCGGGCAGGTATCGGGGAGGTCTGGGCATCGACCTGTCGTTCCGGATGCTCGAGGACGCCTGGGTCACGTCCACCGTCGAGCGCACCAAGAACGCGCCGTGGGGGCTCGAGGGCGGCGGCGAGGCGCGGGCCAACTCGATGCAGGTCGAGCTGCCCGACGGCACCCGCACCCCGTACTCCAAGGCCACCCGGCTGCCCCTCCCCAGGGGCGCGACGGTGCACCTGCACACGGGCGGCGGCGGGGGCTTCGGAGACCCGGCCGAGCGCGACCCCGCGGCGGTCGCCGAGGACATCGCCGAGGGCTACGTGAGCGAGACCGAGGCCCGGCGCCAGTATCCGCACGCGTTCGACGGGCCGGATCGGTGAGCGCTCCCGTCCGCACCATCGACGCCGGCATCCTGCCCGCGCTGGCCCGGGGGTGCTCGGTGCTGGGCGCGGGCGGCGGCGGCGATACCTACACCGGCCTGCTGGCATCGCTCCAGGCCATCGAGCAGCACGGCCCGGTGGCGGTGGTCGATCTCGACGACCTGCCCGACGACGGGCTGATCATGCCGTGCGGCTACATCGGAGCGCCCACCGTGTCGATCGAGAAGCTCGGCTGCGGCTCGGAGGGAGAGCGGCTGCGGGACGGGCTGGAGGCGCTCACGGGCCGCCGCGTGGTGGCGGTGATGGCGGCCGAGATCGGCGGCGCCAACGGCCTGCAGCCGGTCGGCTGGGCCGCGCGTATGGGATTGCCGGTGGCGGACGCCGACGGCATGGGGCGGGCGTTCCCCGAGGTGCCGCAGGTGACGATGGAGATCGCCGGCATCGCCCCCGCGCCGTCGGTGATGACCGACGAGCGCGGCAACACCCTGACCCTGCGGGCCGTGGACGGCGCCTGGACCGAGCGGCTGGCCCGCGCGGTGGCGGTGGAGTGCGGCGGCAGGGCCAGCTCGACCGAGTACATCATGACCGCCGCCCAGGCTCGCACCGCCACCGTGCGTGGGTCGGTCTCGCTGGCGGCCCGCATCGGCGCGGCGGTGGCGGGAGCGGAGGATCCGCTGCAGGCGATGATGGCCGAGGTCTCCGGACGGGTGCTGATCACCGGCAAGGTGACGGATGTCGAGCGCCGGGTGACCGGCGGCTTCGTGCGCGGCTCGGCGCAGATCGAGGGGCTGGGCGACGACAGCGGGCGCGGGCTGCGGCTGGAGATCCAGAACGAGAACCTGGTGGCCATCCAATCACCCCGGTACCGGG
>JBQCGJ010000368.1:0-4039 GCA_051955775.1 Gaiellales bacterium
GGCCGACCTGGTGTCGAACCTGGTGGGCGAGTTCTCGGCCCTCGAGGGTTTCGCGGGATCGGTGTACGCCGCGCGCGCCGGCGAGAGCGAGCCGGTGGCCGTGGCCATCGCCGAGCACCACCTGCCGTACGGGTTCGGCGGGGCGACGCCGGCCACCGCGGCCGGCGCCATCGTGTCGGTGGCGGACAAGGCCGACACCCTGGCGGTCGCCTTCCGGCTGGGGATGGAGCCGACCGGGAGCCGCGATCCGTTCGGGCTTCGGCGGGCCGCGGCCGGGCTGGTGACCGTGGTCTTGGAGCGGGGCTGGGACGTCGGCATCGACGGGCTGGTCGGCGAGGCTGCGGTGCCATTCGTGCTGGATCGCGTCGAGGCGTTCCTGACGGAGCAGGGAGTGACCGTGGAGGAGGTGCGGGCGGCTCGCGGATCGGGTCTCACGGAGCCGGTCGCCGTCGCCCAGCTCGCCCGGGGACTGCATGATGCGGCAGGGCCTGGACGGGATGCGATCCGCGACGCCTACGGGCGCTGCCGGCGGATCGCCGGCGATGCCGATCCGGCGACGATCGAGACGGCAGCGTTCGCCGAGCCCGCCGAGCGTGCACTGGCGGACGCAGTCGAGCATGCCGGGCGGCGGATGGACGAGGCAGTCGGGGACGTGCCCGCGATGCTGGCGGCGGCGCAAGAGCTGGTGGCGCCGGTCAACACCTTCTTCGACGAGGTGCTGGTGATGGCGGAGGACGAGGCGGTGCGCCGGAACCGGCTGGCGCTGGTGGCCCGTGTGGCGGCCTGCCTGGGCCGGCTCGGAGATTTCGAGCAGCTTCCAGGTTAGGATCCGACCCCGTGGCTGAGTTGCTCGAGATCCACATCGTGTCCGACTCGACGGGCGACACGGCGGCCAGGGTGGCCCGGGCGGCCACGCACCAGTTCGAGGAGGTCGAGATCGAGATGGTGCGTCACGCCCGCATCCACAGCCGCGACCAGCTGGATCGCGCGCTGCAGGACGCGGAGGGCAAGCCGGCCGCCATCTTCTACACGCTGGTGGACGCCGACCTGCGGCAGGCCATCGTCGAGATCGCGCAGGCCCGCCGGCTCGTCCTGCTGGACGTGCTGAGCCCTGCGCTGAGCGCGATCACGACCGCGTCCGGCCGTCAGGCCACCATGCTGCCGGGCCGCACGGCGCCGCTCGACGCCCAGTACTTCCGGCGTATCGCCGCCATCGAGTTCGCCGTCAAGCACGACGACGGCCGCGGATCGAACGAGCTGAACCACGCCGACGTGGTGCTGGTCGGCGTCTCCCGCACGTCGAAGACGCCGACCTCGATGCACCTCGGGTACCTCGGCTACATGGCCGCGAACGTCCCCATCGTGCGCGGCATCGATCCGCCGCCGGCCCTGTTCTCGGTCGACTCCTGGAAGGTCGTCGGGCTCACCATCGAGCCCGAGCGGCTGGCCGAGATCCGCCGTCGCCGCGTGCGCGCGCTGGCCGCCGGCGCGAATGCCCGGTACGCCGACCTGTCGGAGATCTACGACGAGCTGGAGCTCGCCGAATCCCTGCACAGGCGGCTCGGCTGCCCCGTGATCGACGTCACCGGGCTGGCCATCGAGGAGGCCGCGGCTCGCGTCGCCGAGCTGGTCGACGAGCGCCGGCGCGCGTCCCTGGAAGGCGTCAGGTCCTAGCATGGGTGCCGTGCGGGACTACGTGTACGAGTTTGCCCGCGGCGACCGCAGCATGCGCGACCTGCTGGGCGGCAAGGGCGCGAATCTGGCCGAGATGACCGCCATCGGGCTGCCCGTGCCCGACGGCTTCACGATCACCACCGAGGCGTGCCTGGAGTTCCTGCGCGCCGGCGACACCTGGCCGGAGGGGCTGCGGGAGCAGGTCGACAGCGCGCTCGAGGGGCGGGAGCAGAGGGTTGGCAAGCAGTTCGGCGCCGGCGCCGACCCGCTGCTGGTGTCGGTGCGGTCGGGGTCGCCGGTGTCCATGCCGGGCATGATGGACACCATCCTCAACCTCGGCCTGAATGACGAGTCGGTCGAGCAGCTGGCGGCTGCGACCGGGGACGAGCGGTTCGCACTGGACTCCTACCGGCGGCTGATCGCCATGTTCGGCGACGTGGTCGCGGGTGCCCACGCCAGCCTGTTCGAGGACGTGCTGACGCGCATGAAGTCGACCCGCGGCGCCGCCTCCGACGTCGACCTCGACGGCGATGCGCTGCGCGAGCTGGTGGGCCAGTTCAAGGGTGTGTACGAGAAGGCCACCGGCGAAGGGTTCCCGCAGGAGCCGCGGGCGCAGCTCGACCGCGCCATCGAGGCCGTGTTCAGATCGTGGAACACCCCACGGGCGGTCGCCTATCGCCGCCGTGAGCAGCTGTCCGATGACATGGGCACCGCCGTCAACGTGCAGCAGATGGTGTTCGGCAACATCGGCGAGCAGTCCGGCACCGGCGTTGCCTTCACGCGCAACCCGTCGAATGGAGAGCCGGAGCCCTACGGCGAGTTCCTGCCCCGCGCACAGGGTGAGGATGTGGTGTCGGGCGTGCGCACGGCCCCTCCCCTGACCGAGCTGCAGCGCCTGCACCCGGAGGCGTACGACCAGCTGCTGGACGTGATGCGGCGGCTGGAGGCGCACTACGGGGACATGCAGGACGTCGAGTTCACGGTCGAGCAGGGCCGCATGTACATGCTGCAGACGCGAAGCGGCAAGCGCGACCCGCGGGCCGCGCTGCGGATCGCCGTGGACATCGTGGACGAGGGCGTGACCGACCGCCGGCAGGCGCTTCGCCATGTGAACGCCCACCAGCTCGAGAACGAGCTGCGGCCGACGGTCAGCCCGCAGGATCACCATCCGGTGATCGCCACCGGCCTGCCGGCCTGCGCCGGTGCCGCGGTGGGTGTGGCGGTGTTCGACGCCGAGACGGCGCAGGAGCGCGCCGACGGCGGCGAGCAGGTGATCCTGATCCGCGCCGAGACGTCGGCCGAGGACGTGCCGGGGATGGCCCGCTCGGCCGGCGTGGTGACCTCACGCGGCGGCATGACCTCCCACGCCGCCGTGGTCGTGCGCGGCTGGGGCACGCCCTGCGTGGTGGGAGCTGAGGCGCTGCACATCGACCCGGACGCCCGGGAGGCGCGCGCCGACGGCCACGTCGTTCACGAGGGCGACACCGTCACCGTATCGGTGACCGACGAGGTGGGGCGGGTGATCCTGGGCGCCGCCGAGCTCGTGCCGCCGCCCCAGGAGACGCTGGAGGGCCTGCGCACGGTCACCTCGTGGGCGGACGACGTACGCCGGCTGGGCGTGCGGGCCAACGCCGACACGCCGGATGATGCCCGTCACGCGCGGGAGCTGGGCGCGGAGGGGATCGGCCTGTGCCGCACCGAGCACATGTTCTTCTCCGACCAGTGGCTGCCGGTGGTGCGGCGGATGATCATGGCCCATTCGGTGGAGGAGCGGCAGAGGGCGCTGGACGAGCTGCTGCCGCCTCACCAGGCCGACTTCGAGGGCATCCTGGAGGCCATGCAGGGCCTGCCGGTGACGATCCGGCTGCTCGATCCGCCGCTGCACGAGTTCGTGCCCGACGTCGCGGAGCTGCACGAGGTCAACCCCATGCTCGGCACCCGGGGCTGCCGGATCGGCATCGTGCACCCCGAGATCTACCAGATGCAGGTGCGGGCGATCGTCCGGGCGGCCAAAAGCACCGGGCACAAAGGGGTGGAGATCATGCACCCGCTGGTGGCGTTCGACAGCGAGCTGCGGCGGCTGCGCGACCTCACCCAGCGGGTGATCGAGCAGGAGGACGGCGGGAGCCTCGGCTTCCATATCGGCACCATGATCGAGGTGCCGCGGGCCGCCATCACCGCCGGAGAGATCGCGACGCATGCCGACTTCTTCAGCTTCGGCACGAACGACCTCACGCAGATGACGCTGGCGTTCAGCCGTGACGACGCCGAGAACGGCTTCCTGCCGTACTACATCGACGCCCGGCTGGTGCGGGGCAGCCCGTTCGAGTCGCTCGATCAGACCGGGGTCGGCAAGCTGGTGCAG
>JBQCGJ010000369.1:0-2718 GCA_051955775.1 Gaiellales bacterium
GGCTTTGGCCAGTTGGCCGTTCGCGCGTTGGCCAATTGCCCGTTCTCGCGTTGGCCATTTGGCCGTTCGCGCTTTGGCCATTCGGGCTCTGGCCAGTTCGCCGGCCGTCAGCGACAGGGCTTATCGTGTGGGTGTCCGGCCCCCGCGCCGAACACCCACACGCAGTGCCGCGTCCGAAGCGGGCCTCGCATCTGCGTCGGATGCGGGGCCCGAAGACCAGTGGGAGGCTGGCCCGCGGTCACGTCCGTCGCACATTGTGTTCCCCGCGGTTCGATGGTTCAAACACGCTCCCGGAGACGTTTCCGCGGGCTCGCTTGGGGTACGGGAGCGGCGTGAACATTCCTCATTTCATGAACGGGAACCGCTCCTTCCGGCGCCGTGGACCGGATGACCGCGTCGTGGTCGTCACCGGGGCCTCGGCCGGCGTCGGCCGCGCCACCGCCAAGGCCTTCGCGGAGGATGGCTGGCGCGTGGCCCTGCTGGCCCGCGGCAAGGCCGGGCTGGACGGCGCCGCGGAGGACGTGCGCGCCGCCGGCGGTGTGGCGCTGGCGATCCCGGTCGACGTCAGCGACGCGAACGCGGTCGAGCACGCCGCGGACGTCGTCGAACGCGAGCTGGGCCCGATCGCGGTGTGGGTGAACAACGCGACCGCGACCGTGTTCTCGCCGATCAAGGACATCGACTCCGCCGACTTCCGCCGCTCGACCGAGGTCACCTACCTCGGTACCGTGTACGGCACGCTGGCCGCGTTGCGGCGGATGCTGACGCGTGACACCGGCACCATCGTCCAGGTCGGGTCAGCTCTGGCCTACCGGGCGATTCCGTTGCAGGGCGCCTACTGCGGCGCCAAGCACGCCATCCAGGGATTCACCGAGTCACTGCGCTGCGAGCTCCTGCACGACGGCAGCGGCGTCCACGTGACCATGGTGCAGCTGCCCGCGATCAACTCGCCGCAGTTCAACTGGAGCCGAAACCGGATGCCGCAGCGACCGCAGCCCGTACCTCCCATCTTCCAGCCGGAGGTTGCGGCCCGGGCCATCCGCTGGGCCGCCGACCACCGGCGCAAGGAGGTCTGGGTCGGTGCGCCCACGGTCAAGGCAATCATCGGCGATCGCGTATCGTCGTCGCTCGCTGACCGCTACCTGGCCCGCAACGGCTACCAGGCCCAGCTCACCCCCGAGCACGAACGCCCGGGCCGGCCCGACAACCTGTACGAGCCGCTGGACGACGAGGTCGACCACGGCACCCACGGCCGCTTCGACAAGTCGGCGAATCCCCGCTCTCGCGCGTACTGGCTGAACGTCCACCGGGCGGCGCTGGCGGCCGCATCGATGGCGGTCGGCCTCGCCGGGGCGGCGGGCAGGTTGCGCGCGCGCCGCTGACCGTCGCGGGGCTCGCTCCACCCGGCCAACACGCGGCCGGGTGGAGCGCGACAGTCATGGCGTGACGCTGAATGCCTGCGCGCCGTCCCCGCCAGGTTGTCCCCCGTCGATGGCCGGGATGCCTGTCCCCACGTAGACGAACCGACCCGCGGTGTTGATCGACGCCGAGGCGTGTCGGGACCCCGCTTCGGGGGTACCGGACGCCCATGGCCGAGAGCCTGCGTTCGACCCAGGGCGGTTGGCACGAGCACGAACTCGAGGACGGCTCGATCTGGATCGACGTGACCGACCCGCTCCACCCGCGACTCCACGAGCTCGAGGATCGCTTCGGGTTCCATCCGCTGGCCGTCGAGGACGCGCGGTCAGAGACCCAGCGACCGAAGCTCGACCGCTACGGGGACGTGATGTTCATCGTCCTGCACGTCCCACAGCCGCACGGCGGTTCCGGCCTCGACGCCTGGGAGCTGAACGCCTTCCTGGGGCCGGACGTGCTGGTGACGGTGTCGATCGGCCGGCGCGACACGAGGGTTGGCGGTGGCGCCGCCGAGCGGCTCTCGGAGCGTGAGCTGCCGCCGGTCCACGCCAGGCTGTACACGGTGATGTGCGAGGCCTTCAGCGCCTGCGAGCCGCTGCTCGATCAAGTGGCCGCTGGCCTGGCACAGCTCGACCGGACCCTGTCGGAGGCTGACGACGCGCGGCGCGAGCAGATCGTGGGCGAGCTGTCGGAGCTCAAGCAGCGGATCATCAGCTACCGCAGGATCATCGGCCCCGACCGGCAGGTGCTGGCCGCGATGGAAGCCCTTCCCATCGATGCCGGCCAGGCCGACTTCGGCGCGTACGTGTCCGATGTCGGAGACACCGTCGAGCGGGCGTGGAGCCAGCTCGAGGGGTTCAAGGAGGTTGCCGAGGCGCTCGAGGATACGAACGAGTCGTACATCAGCCACCGCCAGAATGCGGTCCTCCAGCGGCTGACGGTGTTCAGCGTGCTGGTGCTTCCGATGGCGCTCGTCAGCGGCATTCTGGGCATGAACGTCGGCGGCATCCCGCTCCAGCACACCTCAGCCGGGTTCTGGATCGTGCTGGCGGCGTTGATCGCCGCCCAGATCGCGCTGACCGTCATCTTCAAGCTCCGCAACTGGATCTAACGGGTCCTCACGTCGCTCCCAGCATTTCCCCGGCGACGGACGCCACGGCACGTGCCCGGTCGGAGTAGGTCGGCAGCGCCCGGGTCACACCCACGACGCGAAGCATCCGAGCGATCGGGCACTCGGGCGCTTCGACGACCAGCGCCAGCACGGTCTCCTCGTCGATCTGGGCCACGTCGTGCAGCCGAAGC
>JBQCGJ010000370.1:0-5289 GCA_051955775.1 Gaiellales bacterium
CGCCGACCCGGTCGGACGGCAGGCCCTGCACTGCATCCGCTGCAGCGCGTGCCTCAACGTGTGCCCAGTGTACGAGCGCACCGGCGGCCACGCCTACGGCTCGATCTACCCCGGGCCGATCGGCGCCATCCTGACGCCGCAACTGGAGGGCATCGAGCGGGCGGCCACGCTGCCCTACGCATCCAGCCTGTGCGGCGCGTGCTACGAGGCATGCCCGGTCAAGATCGACATCCCCAGCGTGCTCGTGCACCTGCGCGGGAAGGTCGCCAAGCACGGCATGGAGCAGCGGGCGATGCGGGCGCTGGCGCGGATCCTGTCCAACCCTCGGCGGTACGAGCGGGCGCAGCGGCTGGGCCGAACGGGCGCGCGCCCGCTGGCCCGTGGCGGCTGGATGCGGCGGGCGCCGGGCATGAGCGGGTGGACGGGCAGCCGCGATCTGCCGGCGATCGCACCCCAGACATTCAGGGAGTGGTGGCGTGAGCGACGCGCGTGAGGCCGTCCTGGCGAGGGTGCGTGCCGCCGCCTCACAGGCCGATACGCCGGGTGGCGTTTCTCACGAATACCGGCGAACCAGAGACGTCGAACCCGTCGCGCTTTTCGTCGAGCGGGCCGGCGAGTACCGGGCGGCGGTGACGCGCGTGGCGCCCGACGCGCTGTCGGGACAGATCGCCGACGCCCTCCGCGAGCGCCAGGTCCAGCGGCTCGCCGTCCCCGCGGACATCCCGCCGGCCTGGCTCCCGGAAGGCGTCGAGCTGATCACGGGCGAGCCGACAGCGGCCGAGCTCGACGCTGCCGACGGCGTGCTCACCGGCTGCGCGCTGGCCATATCCGAGACCGGCACCATCGTCCTCGACGGCGGCCCGGCGCAGGGCATGCGGGCGCTGACGCTCGTGCCTGATTACCATCTGTGCGTCGTGCGAGCCGACCAGATCGTGACCAGCGTCCCGGAGGCGGTCGCCCGGCTGGCGCAGGCCGTGCGGGAGCGCCGTGCCCCGATCACCTTCATCTCCGGCCCGTCTGCCACCTCCGACATCGAGTTCCAGCGCGTGGAGGGCGTGCACGGACCGCGTAGGCTGGACATCCTGGTGGCCGGATGAGCGGCCGCCCGTACGACGTGGTGGTGATCGGCGGCGGCCTGATGGGCTGTGCGACCGCCCACGCGCTCCTTCAACGCGACGCCGGCAGGGTGTGCCTGATCGAGCGCCGCGCGCCCGCCGCCGGCGACTCCGGCCTGTCCTTCGGGATGGTGCGCCGCCACTACTCCAACGAGGTGCTGATCCGGCTGGCCGTGTCCGGCTCGCGCACCATCGCGAACTGGCGGGACGAGGTGGGCGTGGGCAGCTCGGGCTGGGTCCGCACCGGGTATCTGATGACCGTGCGCCCGGAGGAGGCCGAGGTGTGCGCGCGGCAGGTCGAGCTGGGCCGCTCGCTCGGCGTCGACAACGAGTTCATCGCCCCCGGCGCCATCCCCGACGTGGAGCCGCTGATCTCGCTGGACGGCGTGGGCGGGGCCGCACACGAGCCGGGCGGAGGTGTGGCCGACCCCAACGCGATGATCCTGTCCTGGTTCTCGGCCGCGGTGGCGGAAGGGCTGGAGCCGATGCTCGGCGTGCGGGTGACCGGGATTCGCACGGACGGCGAGGGAGTGATCGGCGTGGATACCGATGCCGGGCCGGTCGAGGCCGGTGCCGTGGTGGTGGCCACGGGCTGCTGGTCGCAGCCGCTCCTGCGAACCATCGGGATCGACCTGCCGCTGGAGCTTCGGCGCATCCAGACCGGGGTGCTGCGGCTGCCGCCTGGCACGCCCGGGCCCAGCGTGACCGTGTCCGACGGCGTCAGCGGCGTGGTGGTGCGACCGGGCATGGGCCGCGAGTTCTGGAGCGTCGTCTACCACGACGAGCAGCGGCCCGAGCACCGTGATGACTGCGAGCCCGCGATCTCCCCGGGATACGACGAGGCGGTGCGCGCGGGTCTCGCCGCCCGCTGGCCGTCGCTGGCCGGCGCGGAGTGGGCCCGCGGCTGGGCGGGTGCCTACGACTGCACGCCCGACTGGCATCCGCTGCTCGGCCCCGCCCCCGGCCTGGAGGGCCTGCACCTGGCGGTCGGCTGGTCGGGCCACGGGTTCAAGCTGGCCCCCGCCGTCGGGCGCGTGGTGGCCGACAGCGTGCTCGGCCTGGAGCCGGAGGTCGACGTGTCGCAGCTCGCCCCCGGCCGGTTCGAGGCCGGGCGTGCGATGCCGCTTGCCTACGGCGCGGGGGCCCGGGCGTGAGCGGCCGTCCCGGACGGGTGCAGGACAAGGTGTGCGTGGTCACAGGCGCCGCCAGCGGGATAGGCCTGGCCACCGCACGCCGGCTGGCCGAGGAGGGCGGCCGCGTCGGCATCGCCGACATCGACGCCGCCGGCGCCGAGCGGGCCGCCGCTACGCTGATCGACGCCGGCCTGGATGCGCACCCGTTCGCGGTCGACGTGGCCGACGAAGCGTCCGTGCGCGACCTGTACGCGGGAGCCGCCGAGCGGTTCGGCGGGATCGACGTGTGCCACAACAACGCCGGCATCCTGCTCACCGGCGACACGGATCCGGTGGACACCGACCTGGCCACGTGGGACAGGCTGATCGCCGTCAACCTGACCGGCGTGTTCCTGTGCCTCAAGCACCAGCTGCCGCATCTGCTGTCGCGCGGCGGCGGGTCGATCATCAACACCGCGTCGATGGTGGCGCTGGTCGGATCGGGATCGCCCCAGGTCGCCTACGCGGCTACCAAGGGCGGGGTGCTGTCGATGACCCGCGAGGTCGCCGTCACCTACGCGAAACGCGGCATCCGCTGCAACGCGGTGTGCCCCGGGCCGATCGAGACGCCGCTCTTCGGGGGCATCTTCGGCGACGACGAGGAGGCCCGCGCCAGGCGCATGGTGCACGTGCCGACCGGCCGGTTCGGGCGCCCTGAGGAGGTCGCGAACGCGGTCCTGCACCTGGCGTCCGACGAGGCGTCGTGGACGAACGGCGCCGCCCTGGTCGTCGACGGTGGCATCACCGTGGCGTACACGACTCCCTGATCCGAGCGCAATTGTGCGTCGTGCACCTTGTCACGAGGCGGTCCAGGCGTCATCATGGTGACACACCAGCCAGGAGGTGACGATGGATACTCTGGAACAGCGGCTACGCGGCCAGCTCGAGACGCTGGCTGCAGATGACCGAGGTCGGGCCCTCCTCCAGCTCTCCCTGCGCGGCATCCATGCCGGGGAGCAGACGCTGACGGCCGGGTGCTGGACGGACCATGGGGTGGCCGGCTGTCTCTTCCAGCACGCGTACTGGCAGGGCGTGCGGGAGGGCGTGTTCGAGGATCGCGGACGACCGGGCGACTGGATCGGCAGCCTGGTGGGCTCGGGTCTGTACGGCGACGTGATCGGGGCGATCGACTCCTTCGACCGCCTCGCCAAGACGCGCTACGCGGACCGCGAGCAGCGATGGGTCGGCCCGGACCGGATCCACATCCGGCAGGCCGAATGGCAGGAGGCCGTGGAGGCGATGCTGGTGGACGTGCTTGCACAGACGGCGCCGGCGCGCGTCCCTGCGGCTCTCGCAACGCGGGAAGGGAGGTAGGAGTGGAACCAGAAGGCACGCACGTCCACCACGAGGGAACGATGATGGTGGAGAGCGTCGACATCGCAGGGCGAGACGACGTCCACAAGCTGCACGTCGGCGCGGTCGGCCTGGCCGGTGTGCTGTTCCTGACCGTGACCGGCTCGGCGCCGATCTCGGCCATGCTCTTCAACACGCCGCTCTCGCTCGGCTACGGCAACGGCATCGGAACCCCGGCGGGGTTCATGTTCGCCACGGTCATCCTCACCATCTTCTCCGTTGGGTACGTGGCCATGGCCCGCAAGGTGACCGCCGTGGGCGGCTTCTACAGCTTCATCAGCCACGGCCTCGGCCGAGAGCTTGGCGCCGCCACCGGACTGTCCATGGTGGTCGCCTACTCCGTGTTCGAAGCCTCGCTGTGCGGCGGCTTCGCCTACTTCGCCGTGCTCAAGCTGGCGCAGTACGGCTACCACGTGTCGTGGTACTGGCCGGCCCTCTTCATGATCGTCCTGATATCCGTGCTCGCCTACTTCGACGTGCACATCTCGGCCCGCCTGCTGGGCATCGCGCTGATCTGCGAGATCGTCGCCCTGCTCGCGTTCGACCTGTTCGTCTTCGGACACGGCGGAAGCAACGTGCAGGCGGCCGCACTCAACCCGATCAACGCCTTCAAGAGCCTGCCGGCCAGCGGAAGCGGGTCATCGGCAGTCGCAGCGGGCGCCTGGGCGATCGGCGTGTTCTTCGCCTTCTGGTCGTGGGTGGGCTTCGAGATGGCGCCCAACTACGGCGAGGAGTCCCGCGATCCCAAGCGGATCGTGCCCCGCGCCCTGTACATCTCGGTGATCGGCCTGGGGATCTTCTACACCATCACCTCATGGGCCGCACTGTCCGCGTACCCGACCACCGCTGCCGGGGCGCTCATCTCTCAGACCAACGCGTCCCAGCTCTTCCTGGGGCCGGCTGTGACGTTCGGGAACCAGTTCCTGAGTGACGCCATGAGCTACCTGATCATCACCGGCTCGTTCGCGTGCGGGATGGCCTTCCACAACACCACGGCCCGCTACATGTACTCGCTGGGTCGTGAGGGCCTGCTGCCCAGGCAGCTCGGGCGCACGCATCCCACGCACCGAAGCCCGCACGTGGCCTCGATCACGCAGTCGGTGATCGCGGCCCTGATCGTGATCGCGTTCGCGCTGTTCGCAAATGTCGCGGCCGGCGCTGACGCTGCCACCTCGATCGCCTACGTCCAGCTGTACGGCCTGATGGCGTTCATGGGCGTGGTGATCATCCTGTTCATCCAGGCGCTGGTGTCGGTGGCGATCTGGAACTACTTCCGCACCCACCATCCGGGTGAGCACCGCCTGTGGAACCACACCATCGCCCCGATCATCTCGGTCATCGGTCAGGCGGCCGTGCTGGCCGTCGCCATCTGGAAGATCGACTTCCTGGGGGCCGGCTACACATACGCCTGGTACCTGGTGGCGATCGACGTCATCGTGTTCGTGGGCGGTCTGGCCGCCGCGTTCTACTTCAAGGCCAACGACCGCGCCAAGTACGAGACGATCGGGCGCATGGTGCACGAGGGGCTGTAACGGCGTTAGCGGTGTCAGGCACCGTCACAGGTTTGTGACGGTGCCTGACACCCTCAAGATCCTGGGCCGGTCAAGTAGCGCGGCTCGGCCAGCACGCGCCGCACCATCGGCTCGAAC